>NZ_JAAVJC010000074.1 GCF_012033785.1 Streptomyces bohaiensis | reverse complement strand
GGGCGCACGCCGCGCCCGCGGCGAGCGGCCGTCGGAGCGGGCGCTCCCCCGGCTCGCACGCCCTCGGACGCGAGGCCCGACGGCCGGCGCCCCGCGCGGGGATCAGGCGGCGGCCTGCTCCTGCTCCTCCTCCACCCGGCGGTTCCACGCGGCCTTCCCGGCCTGCCACCCGTCCTCGTCGGCGCCGCGGCGCCAGTAGCCGCTGATGGAGAGCTGCGCGGGCTTCATCCCGCGGTCGTGCCGCAGATGGCGGCGGAGCGACTTCACCCAGTGCGCCTCGCCGTGGACGAAGGCCTGGCCGGTGCCGGCGGGCAGCTCGGCCGAGGTGACCGCCGCGAGCAGCGCCTCACCGTAGCCGCCGGAGTTCCGGTCGACCCAGACGATGTCCACCTCGCCGGCCGGCGGCTGGAGCTTCTGCTCCTCGCCCGGATCACCGATCTCGAGGAAGACCCGGGCGCGGGCACCCGCGGGCAGCGCCGCCACCGAGGCCGCGATGGCGGGCAGGGCGCTCTCGTCACCGACGAGCAGGTGCCAGTCGGCCGCCGGGTCCGGCGCGTAGGCGCCGCCGGGGCCGAGGATGGCGATCTCGTCGCCGGGCGCGGCCGCCGCGGCCCAGGGGCCGGCGAGACCGGTGTCGCCGTGGTGGACGAAGTCGATCACGAGTTCCGGCCCGGCGGGGTCGAAGCGGCGGACGGTGTAGGTGCGCGTGAGCGGCCACTGGTCGCGCGGCATGTCCCGGCGGATCGCCGCCACGTCCAGCGGCTGCGGGTAGTCGACGCCGGGGCGCGGGAAGACGAGCTTGACGTAACTGTCCGTGTACGGCCCGGTGGCGAAGTCGCGCAGGCCGTCGCCGCCGAAAGTCACCCGGATCATGTGCTCCGTCAGCCGCTCGGTACCGAGCACCGTGCCGATGTGGGTGGGATTGGCGGGACGGGCAGGCCGGTCGGTCATCGCTGCTCCTTGCTCGGTGGGGGCCGTGTCCTCGGCCGGGTCCTCGGCGCCGACCCCTGACCGGGAGCCACGGCGCACCGCACGCGGCGGCACGAAGTCCCACCGTCGCACGCATCAAGTAAGGGTGACCTTACCTGATGCGTGCGTCGATTGCCTCCGCCGCCGGCCGGCCGTCGGAACGCTCAGCCGCGCCGGGTCCAGGTCACGCCGGGTGGTGTGCACCGGCGGCGACGGCGGCGGCCAACGCGTCCCGGCAACGGCGGTCGGCGCGGCGGACGGGCTCCGGCTGCCGGTAGCGGGGCGTCAGCCGCAGGACGTGCGCGCACGCGGTGTCGAGGTCGACCCGATGACCCGCCGAGACGAACACCGGCTTGACCTCCGCGCGGGTCCGCAGCGCCCGCCCGACCTCCTCGGCGCCGTCACGCAGTGGTGAGAAGGCGCCGCGGGCAGGCCCGGGGTCGTCGTGGCGGAAGGTGAAGGGCGACTTGGCGACGCCGATGGTCGGCAGGCCGGTGGCGACGCCGAGATGGCAGGCGAGTCCGAACCGCCGGGGGTGCGCCACGCCGTAGCCGTCGCACACCACCAGGTCGGGGAGGTCGTCGAGCCGGTCGAGCGCCCGCAGCACCGCCGGCACCTCTCTGAACGCCAGCAGGCCGGGGACGTAGGGAAAAGGCACCGGTCCCACCGCGGTCGCCTCGGCGACCACGTCCAGCGAGCCGGCGTCGAGCACCACGACGGCGGCCGCCACCAGGTCGCGGGCGTCGTCGTAGGCGACGTCGACCCCGGCGACGGTACCGGTGCCGTCGGCCGGCGGACCGGACTCGTCCCGCACCAGCAGGCTCCGGAGCGACTCCTGCAGGGCCACCGCTTCGGCCTCGGTGCGCGGCGCGGCACGGCATCGATCCGGCGGCGGACCGGCGGCGGGCGGTGTCGGGACGTCGGTCACGCCAGCTCCAGCCCGGGGTAGAGCGGGTGGCGGCCCAGCAGGTCGGCCGCGCGGTCCGCGACCTCGGCGGCCACGCGCGGCGCGAGGTCGAACCGCACCCGGGAGGTGCGACCGGAGTCGGTCGTCCCCGGGGTCGCGGCATCGAGGACCCGCGCGATCAGTGCGGCGACCTCGTCCATCTCCGCAGGCCCCATGCCGCGGGAGGTGAGGGCCGGCGTGCCCAGGCGGACGCCCGAGGTGTACCAGGCGCCGTTGGGGTCGTTCGGCACCGCGTTGCGGTTGGTGACGATCCCCGCCTCCAGCAGCGCGGCCTCGGCCTGCCGGCCCGTCAGTCCGTTCGGAGCGACGTCGAGCAGCACCAGATGGTTGTCGGTGCCACCGGTCACCAGCCGGGCGCCGCGTCGCAGCAGCCCTTCCGCGAGTGCCCGCGCGTTGGCGACCACGCGCTCGGCGTAGTCGGCGAACTCCGGACGGCGCGCCTCGGCCAGAGCGACCGCCTTCGCCGCCATGACGTGCGGCAGCGGGCCGCCGAGCACCATCGGGCAGCCGCGGTCCACCTGCTCGGCGAGGGTGTCGTCGCACAGCACCAGCCCGCCGCGCGGACCGCGGAGCGATTTGTGCGTGGTGGAGGTGACGACCTGCGCGTGCGCGACGGGGTCGTGCGCACCGGTGAGGACCTTGCCGGCGACCAGCCCGGCGAAGTGGGCCATGTCCACCATCAGGGTGGCGCCGACCTCGTCGGCGATCTCCCGCATGCGGGCGAAGTCGACCAGTCGCGGATACGCCGAGTACCCCGCCACCAGGAGCAGTGGCCGGAACGCGCGCGCGGCGGCACGCACCGCGTCGTAGTCGAGCAGGCCGGTGGCCGGGTCGGTCCCGTAGCTTCGCTGCTCGAACATCTTGCCGGAGATGTTGGGGCGGAAGCCGTGGGTGAGGTGACCGCCCGCGTCGAGGGACATACCGAGCATCCGCTGCCCGCCCAACTCCCGCCGCAGCGCGGCCCAGTCCGCCTCGGTGAGGTCGTTGACGCCGCGGACTCCGGCGCGCTGGAGCGCCGGCGCCTCCACGCGCTGGGCCAGCACCGCCCAGAAGGCGACCAGGTTGGCGTCGATGCCGGAGTGCGGCTGCACGTAGGCGTGGTGTGCGCCGAACAGCTCGCGCGCGTGACGGGCTGCCAGCTCCTCCACGGTGTCGACGTTGCGGCACCCGGCGTAGAAGCGGCGGCCGACGGTGCCCTCGGCGTACTTGTCGCTGAACCAGTTGCCCATGGTCAGCAGCACCGCCGGGGAGGCGTAGTTCTCACTGGCGATGAGCTTCAGCGAGTCGCGCTGGTCGGAGAGTTCGGCGGTGACCGCGTCCGCGACGGCGGGCTCCACGGAGCGGATCACGTCCAGCGCGGCCCGGTAGGCGGTCGACGCCTGCTGGGCGTAGGGCAGCGGTGCGGGGCGGGACGGGGCGTCGTCGAGTGAGGGGGTCACGGGGCCTCCATGCGGTGCGCTCGGGCGGCCCAGGCGCGCGGCACTCCACGGAGCGGACCGCTCCCCGATGGTTGCACCCATCCCGTTCGCGCCAGTCACGGCCCGGCCGGAGCGTAGCACTCGCGCCGGGACCGGGGCTGGGGCACCGTGGAGGGACGGCCGGTGGTCCCACCGGCCGCACCCGCGTCCAAGGAGCGAGCATGTCGGAGCACACCTACCGCGTCACCGAGATCGTCGGCACCTCGCGGGACGGGGTGGACGCCGCGATCAGCAACGGCATCGCGCGCGCCTCGCAGACCCTGCGCAACCTCGACTGGTTCGAGGTGACCCAGGTCCGCGGCCACATCGAGGACGGTGCCGTCGCCCACTACCAGGTCGGGATGAAGGTCGGTTTCCGGCTGGAGGACGGCGACCAGGAGGGCTGACGGGGCGCCGTCCCGGAGCTCGCTCCTCGTCCCGCTCGCTGTCCGGCTCCTCGCCCGCCCGGCGCCCCGGCCCCTCGTCCTTCGCCCGCTGCTCCCCCGCACGGGGGAGGAGTTGGCAGAATCGAGCGCGCGTACGGCGGTCACCGACGAGGAGGGGCGAGGGCGTGACACTGAACTTCACCGTGGACATCACGGGGACCACGGGGATGCGGACCGGGGAGTGGGCCGACGGCGAGGAGTTCCTCATCCTTCCCGACCAGCGGATGAAGCGGGAGGAGGCGTTGGCCCGCGTCCGGTTGTGCGACCCGGCGAGCGTCGCCGCCGACGGCGCCGGTCCGACCCCGCCCCGGCCGGCCCCGCACGGCGACGGCGGCACGCTCCGCCAGGTGACGGTGGCCGAGGTGGAGGAGCGGATGTCCCACCGCAGCGGGGAACCGCACCCGGTACTGGTCCTGTCGGGCCCCGACGAGGCGCGGCTGTGCGTGGTCCGACCGGGGAAACCCGGGGTGGCGGAGCCCGGGGTCTTCGACGTCACCGACGAGGACGGCGCGCCGCTGGGGCGGATCGAGCACCGGCCGTCCCGCCCGGGGCGGCGGGCCTACTGGCGGATCGTGCCTGGGGAAGGACCGGCGCTGACGGGCTACCGGGGCAGCATCGCGGGGTGGGCGGGGTTCGTCCTGACCTACCCGCTGTGGTTGCTGTTCTTCTTCGGCTCGCTCCTGGTCACCCTGCTGAGCCTGGGCACCGTGACGGAACTGCTGGTCTGGGGTGCGCCTCGTCGTGTCGCCTGGCACCGGCGCGGGGCCCGGCCGCTGACCGGGACCGCACTCGACTTCCGCTACATGCGCTCCGGCTACCGATGGCGGCCGGAGCTGCTGGACCACCGGCTGGCCTACGCGCAGGCGAGCCTCCACTACTTCCACAAGATGCACAAGGACTGAACCGGCAGGCGGCGGGCGCGGGCACGGGTGAGCGCATCGGCGCTTCCCGCCCCCGCCTCGCCCCGCCCCGCACCCCCGCCGCCGGGGCCGGGGCGGGGGCGGAGGCGGACCCGCCGGGCGCCGTTCACCGCACCGGCGGGTCCGCCTCCAGGAACGCCGCGACGCCGCCCGGCAGCGCCCGGTCGGCGAACTCCGCCGCCCGCGGGGCCGCCAGGTCGACCGCCTCGTAGGCGCCGTACCCCGCCGCCGTGGAGACGGTGACCGTCGCCAGACCGAGGCGGCGCTGGAAGAGCGACTGCCGTACCCGGACCCCGCTGACCGCCCCCGTCCGCAGCACGCTGGTCGCGCGGTTGACGGCCCCCGAGCGCACCACGACCCACGGCCCGGCGAACGCGTGGCCCAGCGAGCGGTAGCCGGCCACCGCCAGCCCGCAGCCGGCCGGCAGCAGCACCGCTCCGGTGACCCACCACACCGCGTGCGGCAGCGCGGTGGTGGCCGCGAGCCACGCGAGCACCGCGATGGCGGTGGTCGCGACCGCGACCGCCCACACCAGCCGGCGCCGCAGCGCACCGGCCGGATGGCGGTGCAGTCGCGCGCGCAACGGGTCGTCGTCGCCGGCGCGGAGGACCTCCGTCAGGACGCCGCGGGCGTGCTCGCGGGGGCACCGCGGCAGGATCGCGGAGGCGGAACTCCACACGGACAGCCCGGTGGTGATGATCGCGGGGTCGGCCACCCGGAGCCATCGCCAGAGCAGCGGCTCGGAGAGCGTCGCGCCGCGCAGCCGGTTCTCGTCGCGGTTGATCTCCTGGGTGCGGAAGAGCCCCTGGGTGGTCCGCAGCACGGCGCCGTGGTCGCCCGTGGTGCGCTCCAGCCGGAAGTGGGCGTACGTGGTCGCGAAGTTGACCGCCAGACCGACCACACCGAGCGCCCAGGCGGCCAGCACGGCCGCCGCGACGGTACCGGGCACGCCGATCGCCCCCCAGTCGGCCAGCCCCCGCACCCAGGCGAAGGCGTTGAAGCCGAACATCCCGAGCGTGACCCAACCGCCCCAGGCGAGGCCGGCCGCCATCAGCAGCCCCCACACGGAGAAGCAGTTGTAGACCACCCACCGGGGGCGCAGCCGGGAGAGCTGCTGGGGCGCGGCCCCCGTGGGCGCCGCCGCCTCCGGTCCCTCTCCCCCGGCCGGCGTGCCGGCGGCGGCCGTTGCGGCGGTGCTCGCTGCCCCGGTGCTCGGTGCCACGGTGCTCGCTGCGGCGGTCCGGTCCTCACCGAGCAGCCGGGCGTGCAGATCGCGGGCGGCGGCGCGCGAGACGGCGTCCAGCACCAGTGCGGACTCCATGGCGGTGTTCATCTGCCCGGCGCCCACCTTGACGCGGCGCAGCCCGAACAGCCGCTGGAGCAGTCGCGCCTCGCCGTCGACGCTGCGGACGCGCTCCCGGCGGATGGACCGGTGGGAGCGGACGAGGAGCCCGGTACGCCGTTCCAGGTAGTCGTCGGTCAACCGGTAGCGCGTGGTCACCCACCGGACCGTGTTGCGGACCGCCTTGAACGCGCCCCAGGCTGCGAGGATCGCCAGCGGCCAGACCACGCCCGCGTCGGGCTCCACCCCGACCACGAGCAGCGCCACGGCGGCGGGCGCCATGGAGAGCAGCACGCGCAGCGCGTCCGCCCCGATCATGCGGCCGTCCAACCGCTGCCACGGCGTGCCGTCGTCGGGCGGTGGCGTCTCCTCCACGAGGGGTGCGCCGTCCGGAGGTACCGGCAGGTCCGCGACGGGCGACGTGCTGCCGGGGTCGGCGGGCGGATCGGTGGGTGGGCCAGCGGTCGGCGGGGCGGCCCCGGGAGGCGGCACGGCCGGGGAGGTGTACTCGGCGGTCATGTGGCGTCCCCCGGCGTGCGGCGGGTGATCTCGGCGAGCTGCTCGGCGGAGGCGCGTGCGACGTCGGGGGCGAGTCCCCGGACGTGGACGGCGCCGCCGGCAGAGGCGGTGGTCACCACGAGGGTGGCGATGCCGAGCAGCTGCTCGATCGGTCCCCTGCTGGTGTCGACGGTCTGGATGCGGGAGATGGGCGCGATCCGCCAGTCGCGCACGAACCAGCCGGCCGCGACGAACACCGCCTCGTCGGTGGTCTCCCAGCGGTGGACGGCGTAGCGCCAGGAGGGCGTCACCGCGGCGTACAGCAACCCGAGCGCGAGGACCGCGACGGCCACCGGTCCGGTCCAGGTGCGGGAGGACTCCCAGAGGAACCAGGCGGCCAGCGGCGCGGCGGCGGCGAGGGCGGTACCGCACAGGGCGCGCAGGGTCCACCAGGCGACGACGCGGCGTTGGACCCGGTGACGCGGTGGGCGCAGTGATATCGAGGTCATGAGACACACTGTCCCATGAAGAGAATGCCAGTTCCACTGTGATTCAACGCTGTTCCGATCACCTACGATGCGGGCATGGAATCCTCGACGCGGGCGACCCCGTCATCGACCCCCGGCACCGTCTCCCGCACCCGGCGGGCGATCCTCGACGCGGCGGTCACCTGCTACGCCGAGGACCAGACCACCCCGCTGTCGGAGGTGGCCCGCGCGGCGGACGTCGGCCGGTCGACGCTCCACCGCTACTTCCCCGACCGCGCGGCACTCGTGGACGCCCTGCTGACCGACGCGGTGGACCACACCGAACGCGCCCTGGCCGAGGCGGCGCTCCACGAGGGGGACGTCGTCGAGGCGACGACGCGCCTGGTCGCCGCCGTCTTCGAGCTGAGCCCCCGGATCATGCCGCTCTTCAGCGACACCAGCGGCGACGTGCGGTGGGACGACAGCCGCTGGGAGCAGATCCACGCACCCATCGGCGCCCTGCACGCCCGCGGCCGCGCCGAGGGCGTCATCGCGCCCGAGATCACCGTCGACTGGTTCGTGCGCGTCCTGTGGTACCTGGTCTCGGCGGGCTGGGAGGCGATCCAGGAGGAGGGACTGGCCAAGCACCGCGCCGTCGCCCTGGTCACCCGCAGCCTGCTCCGCGGCGTCGCCGCCGACCCCGCGTGAACGCCCCGGACCGTCGGCGCGCGACCGCGGCACGAGCACCGCTCCGACCTTGATATGGTTGAGCTGTCGCGCGGGGCCGGACCGGCACCGACAGCGGCAGCCCTGTCCGGGTGGCGGAATGGCAGACGCGCTAGCTTGAGGTGCTAGTGCCCTTTATCGGGCGTGGGGGTTCAAGTCCCCCCTCGGACACCAGCGAAGACCCCAGTGCACCTGGGGTCTTCTTGCGTTTCGGCACTGCGACCGCGGTTCGCACGGGCACCGAGCACCCGTCGCCACGAGCGACCCCCGCAACCCCCATCGAAGGCACGTTCGAGCCTCGCCTAGCATGGCGCCACAGGGCGCGTCGGCCTCACGGGGCCACGACCGGGCGCGTCCGGGACCCGCCGCGGCGGCGGGCCGTCCGCGGAGGCGCGGCACCCCGGGGACGCACGTCGCCCGCGGCACCGCAGACCCCGGGGCGTCAGCAGCGTTCGACCATGGGGGACACGTGCGTATACGTGGCAGGATCGCCGGCATCGCCGGCGCGGCGGCACTGACCGTGCTGATCAGCGGCTGCGGTGGTTCCGACAGCGGAACCGGCGGCGCCGAGGCCGGCACCGGTGAGGCGACCACCGCCGAGGAGACCGACGACACCGGCGGCGCGGCCGTCGAGGAGATCGTGCTGGGAGGCGGCGGCCCGCTGACGACGGTGTGGACCGGCGTCGAGGACGCCGAGCACGGCGTCGTCGTCGAACCGGAGAGTCTCGCGCGGGGCGACATCGCCGACCTGGAGAACATCCGGCTGCGCGACGGCCAGGAGCAGATGGCGCCCTACTACCTCACCTTCCGGGTCACCGCCGAGGGGGGTGACCTGCCCGCGCCCGCGGTGGAGGACGGCTTCTCCGTGGTGGGCCGCGACGGGCGGGGCGCCGAGCCGCTCAACGTCCTCTCCTTCGGCGGCGGGTCGCCGTTCCCGGCGGCGTGCGACCGCCCGGCGCCGGAGAGCATCGCCGACGGGGCCTCGGTGAGCGTCTGCCAGATGTACCTGCTTCCCGACGGCATGGAGCCGCTGGCCGTCGCCTGGTCCGACCCCGCCGGGGAGCACGGCGAGTGGCCGGTCGAGGGAGCCGAGTACCTGGACGTCATCCGGCCGCTGGGCACCGAGGTCGAGACCGTCTGGCAGACCGCCGGCGGCGACCACGACGTCCCACTGACCGCGGCACCGGTCGAGGTGCTGCGCGGCGAGCCGTCCGACCTCTCCGACTGGGACGTGGACCGGGAGAAGGTCCCGTACTACGTCTTCGCCGAGTACACCAACGACGGCGAGCACGACCTCCTCCCGGAGATGAAGTCCGGGCTGAGCGTGTTCACCGCCGCCGGGCGCGAGATCTCCAAGCTCAACCTCCTCGACGTCTACGGAGTCGGTGTGGAGCCCTGCCCGTCGGCGGAGCCCACGGGGATGCTGCGCCCCGGGGCGAGCGTCACCGAGTGCTCCGTGTTCCTGCTGGACGAGAGCGAGATCCCGGCCACGGTGGCGCTCGCCGGGCGCGGCGACGACGCCGGTTTCCGCATGTGGCAGACCGGCCTGGCCGACGACTGACCCCGTCGGGCGCACCGCTGCCCCGCCCCGGGACCGCGTCACGCGGTGCCGGGGCGGTCGGCTTCCCCGAAGGGTCCAGGGACCGCCGCGGGGACGACGAACCACTGGACCACTCCCCCGACGAGGAAGCAGGCGGCACCGCCGAGCGTCGCCCAGTTCGCGACGTGCACGTTGACCGGTGAACCGGTGGCGTCCTTGGTGTAGTCGGCGAGCGCGGCGACCATGAACAGCGCCGCCCCCGCCTGGTTGACCACCGCCGTCCACCACGCGGCGTCCCGGGAGCGGGTGACCGCGCGGCGGACCTGGTGGACGGCCAGCTGGCCGGAGACCAGGAAGAGCGTGCACCCGATCATGTCGGGCGCCCAGACCAGCCGGTCCGTCTGCTGGGCGGAGAGCCCCCGCATCAGTGAGTCGACCAGGTTGACGCAGAAGACCCAGGCCCCGGCCAGCAGCAGGAGTGCGCTGCACCAGTCGAGCCGCATCGGCCGGTACGCCCACCAGCGCCAACGGCCCGCGGTGCCCGATTCGGGGTTGTTGACGCACCCGAGGAAGGCACCCCAGGCGCCGAGCGCGAAGAGCACACCACCGGTGAGGTAGACCAGCGCGCACCGCACGACGCCCGCGGCGGTCAGCTCCGCGAGCACCGCGCCGAGGACGAAGAAGCCGCTCCCGAGCACGAAGCACGCCGCGACGGCCCGGTTGAGCCGCGCGGCGACGGCGCCCCACGCCGCGGGAGCCCCGCTCGCCCCTCGGTCCGCCGCTGTTCCCCTTGCTGCGCGTGCCATACGGCGATCCTGACCGACCCGGGCGGCTCCCGCCCGTCGTGCCGCCCCGCGCTCCCCTCGCGTGAACCCCTCCGGCGGCGTATTGTTCAACGGGAGGATTGAGCAACGAACTGGTTGATCACAGGAAGGGTTGGCGTGAACGAAACGGACCGGTGGCCGAGCCCCGCCGGGGCTGCCGACGAGGCGGGCGAGGCGGCCCTGGACCTCGCCTTCGCGGCGCTCGCCGACCCGGTGCGCCGCGCCATCGTGGCGCGGCTGTCCCGGGGGCCGGCGACCGTCCTGGAACTGGCCGAGCCCTTCGCCATCAGCACGCAGGCGGTCTCCCGACACATTCAGGTGCTCGCCCGCGCCGGGCTGGTCACGCGCAGCCGGGAGGCGCAGCGCCGACCGGTCCACCTGGCCCCCGAGGCGCTGGAGGGTCTGACCTCCTGGATCGACCGGTACCGGCTCGCCCACGAGGCGCGGTACCGCCGCCTGGACGCCGCCCTGCACACCCCGGAACCCCACGACGGCCGCAAGCCGGCCAGTGAAGGAGCACCGCCATGACCCGCGCACTGCACATCGACGCCCCCGTCGGGCTGCCCGTCGTCGACATGACCCGCGAGTTCGACGCGCCGCCCGCCGCCGTCTACCGCGCCCACCGCGACCCCGAACTCGTCGCGCGCTGGCTCGGGCCGCACGGCTTCGAGATGGTCATCGAGGTCTACGACGTGCGGACCGGCGGCCGGTACCGGTACAGCCACCGCGACCCCGAGGGCAACGTCTACCGGTTCAACGGGGTCTTCCACACCGCCCGGGAGGACGAGCTGATCATCCAGACCTTCGAGTACGAGGCGGTCCCGGACGTGGTCGCCGTGGAGACCCTGCGCTTCGAGGCGCTCGACGGCGGACGCACGAAGCTGCACACCCACAGCGTCCACACCGACGTCGCCACCCGGGACGCGATGATCGACAGCGGCATGGAGCAGGGTGTCCGGGAGAGCTACGAACGGCTCGACGGGCTCCTCGCCGGCTGACCGTGCGGATGCACGTGAGCGTTCCCCGGCGCGGCGCGCCGAGGCCGGCGGGGCCGACCCGCACGTGGCAGCGGCGACCGCCGCCCGGGTCCGGGCGGCGGACACCGCCGTTGTCAGGTGCCGACCGTTCGGGCGAGCCACTCCGCGCAGCGGGCGGTCCAGCCGGCCGCCGCGCCGGAGTCGGCGGCCAGTCCGATGCCGTGTCCGCCCTCGGGATAGACGTGCAGTTCCACCGGGACACCGAGGCCGGCGAGGGTCCGGGTCAGCGACAGCGCGTGGTCCACGCCGACGACGGGGTCGTCGGCGCAGTGCCAGAGGAAGGTCGGCGGAGTCCGCTCCACCGCGATCAGTTCGATCGACAGCTCCCGGCGCCGGGCGTCCGTGGTGTCGGGGCCGAGCAGCGGGTCGGTCCGGGGACTCCCGTCGCCGCCGGCGAAGCTGTGCCAGGAGGTCGCGGGGTAGCAGAGCACGGCGAACGCGGGGCGCTCCGCCTCCTCCGTGGCGGGCCCCGCCGCGAGGTGGGCGGCGAGATGGCCGCCGGCGGAGAAGCCGAGCACCCCGATCCGCGCCGGGTCCACCCCGAGCCCGGGAGCGTCCGCCCGCGCCCGGCGCATCGCCGCCCGCGCGGCGTCCAGGGGTGCGGGGTGCCGTGCTGCCGGCCCCACCGGGTACTCCAGCACCCACGCGGCGAATCCGAGCCGCCCCAGCCATGCCGCGACGGGCGCGCCTTCGTGCGGGGCGAGGTGGGTGTAGCCGCCGCCCGGCATGACGATCACGCCCGGTGCCGCCGCCCCGGAGCGGGGCGCGCCCGGAGGGAGCGGGTGGAAGGCCAGGTCGGTCGCGTCGTCGCTCATGCCGCGCAGCCTGCCACGTGCGGCAGGAGCCGCCAAGGCGACCGCCGCCGCGCGCGGCGCCGTCCCGCCGACCGGGCCAGGGGCTTCATGGCGAGCCGCCGCGGCACCACCACGAACGGTGCCGTTCCCGCCACCCGAGGTACCGCTTCCCTCCCGGGTATTGCCCCCGCCCGCAACCCGGCCCTAACATCCTGGCCACCTCATCGAAACGATTCGACGAAGCGATTCGACGACTTCGTGGCGAGAGGCGAACCACGACCGCGAAGGAGCGGGCATGGCCACCATCAAGGACGTCGCCGAACGTTCCGGCGTCGCACCGAGCACGGTCTCCTACGTGCTCAGCGGCTCCCGGAAGATCTCCGAGGGGACGAGGACCCGGGTCCTGGAGGCGGTGCGGGAGCTGGGCTACCACCCGCGGGCCAGCGCCCGGACGCTGCGGAGTTCCCGCAGCTCGGTCCTGGCCCTGGCGGTACCGCGCGAGGCGGGCAAGTACCGCGCGGTGGACGGGCGGTTCGCCGTCGAGATCAGCGACGCGGCGCGGGTCCACGGGTTCGACGTACTGCTGATGACCGACCCCGACGGGGTGCGAGGGCTGCGCCGGGTAGCCGGCAGCGGCCTCGCCGACGCCGCCGTGCTGATGGCGGTCGAGGAGGCGGACCCGCGGGTCGGCGCCATGACCGCGGCGGGGTTCCCGGTGGCGCTGCTCGGCCACGGCGACGCCCGCCACGAGACCGAGGTCCCCTGGGTCGACCTGGACTGGGAGGCGGCGGTCGCCCTCGCGGTACGGGAGGCCGCGGCGGCCGGGCACCGGCACGTCGCCTTCCTCTCCTCCTCGGAGCACGAGGTCGCCGCCCGCCGCGGCTACGCACTGCACGGCCTCGCGGGAGCGCGGCGGGCTGCGCGGGAGACCGGGGTCTCGGTCACGGTCCGCCCCTCCGCGGACGACCCGGCGGTGGCCGCCGCCCGGGTCCGGGAGCTGCTGGACACCGACCGTCCGCCGACGGCGCTGGTCGTGCAGCATCTGATCCCGCTGCCGCAGGTGCTCACCGAACTCGCCGCGTCCGACGTGCGGTTGCCGGACGACCTCGCCGTCGTCCCGGTCGGCACCATCCCGGACGAGTCCGGGCTGCCCGACCTGCCGCGCATCGACCTTCCCGTCAGCCGGATGGCAGCCGCGGTGACCGAGCTGGCCCTGACCGCGGCCGGGGCGCTGCCGGCCGCGCACCGCCGGCCGGCGCAGGCCGGCCCCCACCACGAACTCTTCGCCCCGCACGTCGTCCCCGGGGTGCCGATACCGCCGCCGCGCACGCCCCGCACCCGCTGACCGCGGGCTCCGGGCCCGCGGTCAGCGGCGGGCCCCGGCGCCCGCTCCCGCCCGAGCCGCGAATGGAGCGACACCGACGATGAGACGTCCGACCCGAGCCACCCCGCAGCGATCCGTGGCACTGCCACTGGCCGCCGTCATGGCGGCGGCCGGCCTCGCCGGCTGCGCCCGGCAGCCCGACCCCGGCACCGTGACGGTCCTCAACTCGGCCACCAACACGGCCGAGCACGAGGCCAACCAGGACCACTTCGACCGCTGCGCCGCGCCGTTGGGGCTGCGGGTCGAGCAGATCAGCGTGCCGGCCGACCAGGTCGCCACCAAGGCCCTCCGCATGGCCTCCTCGGACTCGCTCCCGGACATCCTCGAGCTGGACGGCTCGGAGCTGCCGCAGTTCGCGGAGACCGGCGGGCTGCTTCCCATCGGCGAGGCGGGATTCGACCCCTCCGCGCTCTCCGACAGCGCCGTCTCCCTCGGCTCGCACGACGGCACCCAGTACGGGGTCGCCCGCTCGGTCAACTCGCTCGCGCTGATCTACAACGTGGAGCTGCTGGCGGAGGCGGGGCTGGAACCGCCCACCACCTGGGAGGAGCTCCGGGCCGACGCCGCCGAGCTCACGGGCGGCGACACCTACGGCATGGCCTTCAGCGCGAGCCCCAACGCGGACGGCGTCTACCAGTTCCTGCCGTTCTTCTGGAGCGCCGGCGGGGACGAGACCGCTTTGAACGACGGGGCGGGCGACGCCGCGCTCCAGCTCTGGAAGGACCTGCTGGACGACGGCAGCGCCTCCCGCTCGGTCGTCAACTGGAACCAGCAGGACGTCAACGACCAGTT
Source organism: Streptomyces bohaiensis (assembly GCF_012033785.1). Classification (GTDB taxonomy): domain Bacteria; phylum Actinomycetota; class Actinomycetes; order Streptomycetales; family Streptomycetaceae; genus Streptomyces; species Streptomyces bohaiensis. Next base: position 6,301 of record NZ_JAAVJC010000074.1, on the reverse strand, counting down.
CATCTCCGGACGGGCCGCCATGATGATCAACGGTCCGTGGCAGGTGCCCGTGCTCGACGGCCAGGACGCCGTCGAGTGGGCGGTGGCCTCCATCCCCGTCCCCGAGGCGGGTCAGGACCCGGTGCCGCCCATCGGGGGCACCGTGATGACCGTCCCCGCAAGCGGTGACGAGGAGCGCGAGCAGAACGCGGGCCGCATCCTGAACTGCCTCAACTCCGAGGAGAACCAGCTCGCCTGGGGCGAGCGGGTCAACAACGTCCCGACCCGGGAGGACGCCGCGGCGGCGTACCGCGAGCAGAATCCGAAGCTCGCGCCGTTCGCCGACCTGGTCGCCACCGCGCGGTCCCGCACGGCGGAGGTGGGCACCGGCTGGCCGGTCGTGGCCGACGCCATGGCGGGTGCCTTCCAGTCGGTGCTGACCGGCCGCACCACCCCCGCGGACGCGCTGGAGCGCGCCCAGCGCCAGGCCCGGACCGGAGAGTGAGGACGACGATGGCCACCACCCACTCCCCCGCGGACACCCCCACCGGCGACCCCGCCCCCGCCACCACCGGCGGCGGCGCGCAGGACGCCGCCCGGCGCGCCGCGGAGCGGGGACGCGCCCGCCGCCGCCTCTACCAGTGGCTGTTCGTGGCACCCGCGCTGCTCTACATGCTGGGCTTCTTCGGGTTCCCGCTCGTCAACAACGTGGTGATGAGCTTCCAGCGGTACACCCCCACCACCTACTTCACCGGCGAGGCGCCGTTCGCGGGGCTCGACAACTGGCGCGCGGTGCTCAGCGACAGCCTGTTCACCGACGCCGTGTGGCAGACGCTGCTGTTCACCGCGGGGTCGCTCCTCGGCCAGTTCACGATCGGCCTCGGGCTGGCCGTGTTCTTCTCGCGGCGGTTCCGGCTCTCCGGCCCGATCCGGGCGGTGCTGCTGCTGCCCTGGCTGGTGCCCATGGTCGTCTCCGCGGTGGTGTGGCGCCGCATCATGGACCAGGACCACGGGGTGCTCAACAGCTTCCTGTCGGTCTTCGGCATGGACGCGGTGCCCTGGCTGGCCAGCCCCAGCGTCGCCCTGCTCTCGGCGGTGCTCGTCAACATCTGGATCGGCATCCCGTTCAACATGGTGATCCTCTACGGCGGGCTCCAGGAGATACCCCGGGAGCTGTACGAGGCGGCCGCGCTGGACGGCGCCGGTCCCTGGCGGGCCTTCCGCAGCGTCACCCTCCCGATGCTGCGCCCGGTGATCACCGTGGTGCTGGTGCTGGGCTTCATGTCGACGATCAAGGTGCTGGACCTGATCCTGGCGCTCACCGGGGGCGGGCCGGCGGACTCCACCCAGACGCTCGGCACGCTCACCTACCAGCTGTCGTTCCTCCAGCTCGACTTCGGCCAGGGCGCCGTGGTGGGCAACGTCCTCATCCTGATCAGCGCCGTCTTCGCGGTGCTGTACCTGCGGGTCAACCGCGCCGACCTCGGCAAGGGGAAGTGATCAGCCGTGCAGACCACCGGCAACCGGACCCGGGCCCGTTCGCTCGGCAACACCGCGCTCGCGCTGGCGATCCTCGCCGTCATGCTCTTCCCCGTCTACTGGATGATCTCCACGGCACTGCAGCCCGACTCGGCCGTGGCCGCCGCACGGCTGGTTCCCACCTCGCCCGACTTCGGCAACTTCGCCCGTGCGCTGGAGACACAGGGCGGCTCGCTGCTGACCAGCATCGTCGTCTCGTTGGGCGCGGTGGTGGTGTGCCTGACGCTCGCCGCACCGGCCGCCTACGGACTGGCCCAGTTCGGACTGCGCGGCGGGCGGGCCATCGTCTTCGGGACGCTCATCACCCAGATGGTGCCGTCGATCGTGGTCGCCAACGCCCTGTACAACGCCTACGCGGAACTGAACCTCGTCAACTCCTATCTCGGTCTGATCCTCGCGGACGCCTCGCTCGGGCTGCCGTTCGCGATCGTGCTGCTGCGCGCGTTCATGGTCTCCATCCCCACGGAGGTGGTGGAGGCGGCGATGGTGGACGGGGCCAACCGGTTCACGGCGTTCTGCCGGATCGTGCTGCCGATGAGCCGCAACGCGCTGATCACCGCGGGGTTGTTCGCCTTCCTCTTCGCCTGGGCCGACTTCGTCTTCGCCCTCACCCTGAACACGACCGACGACGTCAAACCGGTGACACTCGGCATCTACCAGTTCATCGGCGCGCACGTGAGCGACTGGGGCGCGGTGATGGCGACCGCCGTGCTGTCGGCGATCCCGGCCGCCGTGCTGCTGATCGCCGCCCAGAAGTACATCGCCGCCGGCATCACCGGAGGCTCCGTGAAGTGACGAGGAACCGGGTGTCCCGCCCGGCCGACCCGCCTGTGCCGCCCTCCCTTCCCTTCCCTCCTCCCCCCGAGAGACGAAAGAGGACCTGTCCCCGATGAGCACCGACCGCCCGGACCGGACCGCACCGCCGCACACCCCCGAGGAGCTCCCGCGCTTCCCGCCCGGCTTCTTCTTCGGCGCGGCCACCGCCAGTTACCAGATCGAGGGCGCCCACGACGCGGACGGCCGGGGCCCCTCCATCTGGGACACCTACTGCCGCACCCCCGGGAAGGTGGCCGACGGCGCCACCGGCGACGTGGCCTGCGACCACTACCACCGCTACCGCGAGGACGTGGGGCTGCTGAAGCAGCTCGGCGCCGACAGCTACCGGTTCTCCGTGGCCTGGCCCCGGGTGCGGCCGGGCGGCACCGGCCCCGTCAACCCGGCGGGGCTGGACTTCTACGACCGGCTCGTCGACGAGCTGCTCGCGGCCGGGATCGAGCCGGCGGCGACGCTCTACCACTGGGACCTGCCGCAGGAGTTGGAGGACACAGGCGGTTGGCGGGTGCGTTCCACCGCCGAGCGGTTCGCCGAGTACACCGCGATGGTGGTGGAGCGGCTCGGCGACCGCGTCGGCCGCTGGATGACGCTGAACGAACCGTTCTGCGCCGCGTTCGTCGGGTACGCGGTGGGCCGCCACGCCCCCGGGGCGCAGGAGGGCGCCGGCGCCATCGCCGCCGCGCACCATCTGCTGGTCGCCCACGGGCTGGCCACCCGGGTGCTGCGCGAGGCGGGCGCCCGCGAGGTGGGGATCGCGCTCAACCCGGACCACCTGGTGCCCGCCTCCCCGTCGGCCGAGGACGCCGCGGCGGTGCGGCGGGCCGGGGTCCTCCACAACGACATCTGGCTGGACCCGCTGTTCGCGGGCCGGTACCCCGAGCACGAGCGGGAGACCTGGGGGCCGCTGCTGGACGCGGTGCCCCGACTCGACGGCGACCTCGAACTGATCGGGCAGCCGCTGGACTTCGTCGGCGTCAACTTCTACCGCCCCATCACCGTCTCCGACACCCCGCACCGGGAGCCCGACCCCGCCCGCCGCACCGCGGTGGACATCGGGGCCGCGGAGAGCTGGCAGGGCGACGTCCGCACGACCACCATGGGCTGGCCGGTGGTCCCCGGCACCTTCACCGACCTGCTGACGGAGCTGACCGCCCGCTACCCTGCGCTGCCCCCGGTGGTGATCACGGAGAACGGCTCCGCCGAGGCCGACACCGTCTCGGCGGACGGCCGGATCCACGACACCGACCGGGTCGAGTACCTGCACGGCCATCTCACCGCCCTCGCCGAGGCCGTCGAGCGCGGCGTCGACGTCCGCGGCTACTACGTCTGGTCGCTGCTGGACAACTTCGAGTGGGCCTTCGGGTACGACCGCCGGTTCGGCATCGTCCGGGTCGACTACGACACGCTCACCCGCACCCCCAAGGACAGCTACCACTGGTACCGGGAGCTGATCGCCCGGCACCGGGCCGCGGACGGGCCGGCGAGGACCGCCCGCACCGCGCCCGCGACGGACGAGCACGGCAACGGCACCCCGAGCAAGGAGAGCTGAGTGAAGTTCACCGACGGCTACTGGCTGAACCGGGAGGGCGTGCGCACCTCCTACGCCACCGAGGTCCGGGACGCCCGGGCCGCCGACGGCCGGCTGACCCTGCACGCCGCCGTCCGGAAGGTGGAGCGGCGCGGCAACACCCTCAACGCCCCGCTGGTGACCGTCGAGACCTGGTCCCCGGCCGAGGGCGTCATCGCGGTGCGCTCCACCCACCACGCCGGACGGCGGCCCCGGACCCCGTCGTTCGAGCTGACCGGTGAGGCGGGGCACTCCGGGGAGGCGTGGGTCGCGGACGGTACCGCCGGGCTCGACGCCGGCTCGCTCTCGCTGCGGGTGGACACGCGCGAGCCGTGGCGGCTGTCCTTCCGGGCCGACGGGCGGGAGCTGGTCTCGGCGGGCCCGCGCGGCACCGGGTTCGCCGTCACCGACGACGGGCACCACTACGCGGTCGCCCAGCTCTCCCTGGGGGTGGGCGAACTCGTCTACGGACTCGGGGAGCGTTTCACCCCGTTCACCCGCAACGGCCAGAGCGTCGACATCTGGCAGGCGGACGGCGGGACGGCGAGCGAGCAGGCCTACAAGAACGTGCCGTTCCACCTCACCAACCGGGGGTACGGCGTCTTCGTCAACCACCCGGGCAAGGTCTCCTACGAGATCGGGTCCGAGGCGGTCGGCCGCGTCCAGTTCAGCGTGGAGGACCAGAGCGTCGAGTACTACGTCATCCACGGGCCGACGCCCAAGGAGATCCTGGAGCGGTACACGGCGCTCACCGGCCGGCCGCCGCTGCCGCCGGCGTGGTCCTTCGGTCTGTGGCTCTCCACCTCCTTCACCACCGACTACGACGAGGAGACGGTCAACCGCTTCGTCTCCGGGATGGCCGAGCGCGAGATCCCGCTGGAGGTGTTCCACTTCGACTGCTTCTGGATGCGGGAGTACCAGTGGTGCGACTTCACCTGGGACCCGGAGGTCTTCCCCGACCCCGACGCCATGCTGCGGCGGCTGCGCGACCGCGGACTGCGGATCTCGGTGTGGATCAACCCCTACATCGCGCAGAAGTCGCCGCTGTTCGCCGAGGCCCGCGACCGCGGGTACCTCCTCCACGACCGGGCCGGGGACGTCTGGCAGTGGGACATGTGGCAGGCCGGGATGGGGCTGGTGGACTTCACCAACCCCGAGGCGCGCACCTGGTACGCCGACCACCTGCGGCGGTTGGCACGGCAGGGGGTGGACTGCTTCAAGACGGACTTCGGCGAGCGGGTCCCCACCGACGTGGTCTGGCACGACGGCTCCGACCCCGGGCGCATGCACAACTACTACACCCAGCTCTACAACGAGCTGGTCTTCGAGGTGCTGCGCGAGGAGAAGGGCCGGGGCGAGGGGGTCCTGTTCGCACGCTCCGCCACCGCCGGCGGTCAGCAGTTCCCCGTGCACTGGGGCGGCGACTGCGAGTCGACCTTCGACGCCATGGCCGAGTCGCTGCGCGGCGGACTGTCGCTCGGGCTCTCCGGGTTCGGCTTCTGGAGCCACGACATCGGGGGGTTCGAGGGGACGCCGGACCCCGCGGTGTTCAAGCGGTGGACGCAGTTCGGACTGCTGTCCTCGCACAGCCGGCTGCACGGCAGCAGCTCCTACCGGGTGCCGTGGAACTTCGACGACGAGGCCGTGGCGGTCATGCGGCAGTTCACCCGCCTCAAGCTGCGGCTGATGCCCTACCTGTACCGCGCGGCGGTGCAGGCGGAGCAGCGGGGCACGCCGGTGATGCGCGCCATGGTGCTGGAGTTCCCCGAGGACCCCGGCTGCCACGGCCTGGACCGCCAGTACATGCTCGGCGAGGACCTGCTGGTGGCGCCGGTGTTCGACGCGGAGGGTGAGGTCGAGTACTACCTGCCGGCCGGCGAGTGGACCCACCTGCTCACCGGCGAGCGGCTCACCGGACCGGGGTGGCGGCGCGAGCGGCACGGGTTCGACTCGCTGCCGCTGCTGGCCCGTCCCGGCTCGGTGGTTCCGCTGGCCGCGGCCGCGGACTCGGCGGCCGCGGACTGGGCGCGCGGTGTGACGCTGCGGGTGCACGCACCGGCCGACGGGGCCGAGGTGCGCACCGAGGTACCGGGGGTGGACGGCGCGACGGTGGCGGTCTTCCGCACCCGGCGCACCGGGGACACGGTGACCGTCCGCGCGGAGTCCGGTGCCGGGGCCTGCGGGCGGTGGTCGGTGGTGCTCGCCGGCGCGGACGGCTACCGGGACCCGGTCGAGGTGGCCGACGGGGCTGTCGAGGTCTCGGTTCCGGTGGTCGGCTGAGCGGGGCGGAGAGTGTCGTCGCCCGGGCCGGGCGAATAACCCTTTCGGGTGAAGTGCCGTTGGTGGTTCTCAGCCCCCGGTGCAAATGCGGCGGTCCACCGC
>NZ_JAAVJC010000073.1 GCF_012033785.1 Streptomyces bohaiensis | reverse complement strand
GTCCTGCGTCATGCGCACCAGGATATGCGCGAGGGGCACGGGCCTCGCGTGAGTCGCGCCACCCGTCCCGGAGTTGCGCCCAGCCGCCGCCCGCTCCGCCCGGGCACACGGGGTCCGGGGCGCCTTCGCGGACCGCGGGCGGGGAATCGGTGCCGCGTCCAGGACTGTTGTCCCGGCGATGGGGCATGCGGGACTGATGATGATGGAACGCCCACGGAAAGCGAGTGGCCCCTTGCCGGAGACACCGGGCAGGCCGGGCCGCACGAACGCGGGAGGTCAGCCGGTCAACGCCTGCGCCGCCTACGAGGGCAGCGAGGAGCTCGGGGAGGCACGATCGCTCGCCGAGCAGTTCCTCGACGCCGTGCGCACCACCGGTGGGGTCGAGGTCGGCGCCGACGCGCGCATGCTGCTGCCGCTGGTCGTCAGCGAACTGGTCACCAACGTGCGGCGGCACGCCCCGGGCCCGCACATGCTGGAGCTGGAGCTGGTCGCCGAGTCCGCCCGGGTGAGCGTGTGGGACACCGATCCGGCGCTCCCGGTGATCCGGGAGAAGGACCCGCGGCGCATCGGCGGCCACGGGTTGGAGATCGTCACCGCTGTCTGCACCGGGTTCGAGATGCACCGGGAGCTGGTGGGAAAGCGCCTCACCGCCGTCCTCCCGCTGACCGGCCAGGCCATCTGACGATCGCCCGGACCGCCCGCGACGCGTAGCTGCCGCCCGCCGGGCCACGGCGGCCCCCAGGGCCCGCTCGCCGCCCGGACCGCACCGCAGCGGCATCCCTCACGCGCCCCGCTTCACCGCCGTCGATGTGCCCCGGTGGCCGCACCGCTCGGCGGGGACGCCGGCGACGACCGCGCCCGGCCGCCGCCGACTCTCGGCGCAGAACCCACGGGCGCATCGACCGACTTCGCCCGACGAACAGGAGAGCTGTGAGACCGAGCATGTCGCCCCGGACCGGGAGGACGCACGCATGATCCCCCCACAGGTCGCTCAGGTGACCACGACGCAGGATTCCGGCGTCTTCACCGTCTCCGTGAGCGGCGAGGTCGATGTCGACGCCGTGGGACCGTTCGAGGAGGCACTGGCGACGGCGCTGCGTTCGACGGCGCACTGCACGATCGTCGACATCTCGGCTCTCACGTTCGCGGATTCCACCCTGCTCGGCCTGCTGCTGTCGACCAAGGGCGCCCACGAGTCCGCGGGGCGGGCGCTCGCCATCGCCGGTCCGCTCCGGCCGTGGGCCGACCGGTTGTTCACGGTCACCGGCACCGCCGAGTTCCTCCCCCTCGCCGAGGACCTGGACGCGGCCCGCCGCCGGGCGGGCTGCGTCGGGAGCTGACGGGCCCGGACGCCGGGGACGGCGGCGCGACTCACGCGAGGCCCGTGCCCCTCGCGCATATCCTGGTGCGCATGACGCAGGACGACGACCTCGACGGCCTGGTCCGCAGACGTGTGCGCGCGCTCCGGGTGGCACAGGGATGGTCGTTGGAGGACCTGGCCGCCAGGACCCGTATGAGCCAGTCGACGCTGAGCAGGATCGAGACCGGGCGGCGCCGACTCACGCTGGACCAGCTCGCGGCTCTCGCCCGGGCGCTGGACACCACCCTTGACCAGCTGGTCGAGCGCGGCGCGTCGGATGTCGTCTCCCATCCGGTGCACGACGCGTCGCACGGGCTGCTCCGCTGGGCGCTGCGCGCGGACCCGGGGACCACCGTGGTGCGGCAGCGCATGGTGGACCCGCCGCCCGAGAACCCCGCCCGGATGCGGGCCCACCCGGGACACGAGTGGCTCGTCGTGCTGTCGGGCACGGCGTTGCTGCTGCTCGGCGATCAGCGGTACCGGATGGAGACCCATCAGGCCGCGGAGTTCCCGACGATGCTGCCCCACGCCATCGGTGCGGTCGGCGGTCCGTGCGAGGTGCTCGGGATCTTCGACCGCGACGCCCGCCGCGGCCATCAGGGCCGGGCCGGGGAGTGACCGCGGCGTCGTCCTCCGCCCCGCGCCAGGGGTGCGGGGCGGGGCCGGTTCGCGGTGCGGTGCCGGGCCGGCGGGCTCACTCCTCGGGGAGGGCTTCCAGCAGGGAGCCGAACCGCCGCAGTGCCTCCCACTGCTGCTCGTTGAGGACGTCCTCCGTGTGCCGGCCGAGCAGCTCGGCGGCCGCATCGAGCCCCGGGGCGGTCGCCTCCTCGTCCAGTTTGCCGATCTCGGGACCGAGGGCCGCGGCGAAGCTCCGGGCGAGCTCGGTGATCTCCCCGTCCGTACTGTCGGGCCCGAGACGGGAGAACCTCTCACTGATCGCGGTCACCGTCGGGAAGAGCGCGGGCCCGCTCAACCGCTCGTAGAACCGCGCGAGCTCTGCCATTCCCTCCTCCCCGGCGAAATGAGCCAGCAGGATCGACTGGTCGCGGTCGAGTCGCCGCATGTCGGCGGTGACGCCCGCGGCGGCGAAGACGGCCAGGAACGGGGCGAGTTCCGGGGGCACGTCGGGAGCCGCCCGGTGGGCGCGCAGGAGCGCGAGGACCTCCCGCTGCCGGGTGATCCGCTCCATCCGGACCGCCAGCTCCCGGTCCAGTTCGTCGAGCAGTTCCGTGGCGTCCCGGTCCCGGCCGTCGTCGTCGAGCACCTCGGGCATCCGCTCCAGTGGCACGCCGAGCGCGGCGAGGCGCTTGATGCGCAGGACCCGGACCAGGTCGTGGACGTCGTAGGCGCGGTAGCCGTTGCCGGTGCGGTGGGGCTCGGCCAGCACGCCCACCTGGTGGTAGTGGCGCAGCGCGCGGACCGTGACGCCCGCCAGTCGGGCGAGTTCGCCGCTACGCACCCTCGGTCACCACCTCTCGTGCGGGCTCCGTGCCGGACTCGGGCTCCAGATTACGCAGGGGTTCCGCCAGCAGGCCGACGGCCAGCGCGGGCAACCACAGAGCGGCGACGGACAGCGCGGCGACCCGGATGCCCGCGTACTCGGTCAGCAGCGCGGCGGCGACGATGCCGCCGGGGAGCGCCGCGGTCATCAGTGCGTTCTGCGTGCCCAGGATGCGTCCGCGCAGGCGCTCCGGTATGCGCTCGATCATGAGGACGCCGAGGAGTCCGCCGGAGAGTCCGCCCGCGATCCCGGCCACGACGGCTCCCGCGAGGACGACCGGGGTCGACCACAGGCCGGCGATCAGCCCGAATCCGGCGGTGGAGCCGAGGAGTCCGGCGAGGAACCAGGCACGCCGCGGGCCGCGGGTACCGAAGGCGGCGTAGGCGGCGCCGCCGAGCAGCATGCCCGCCGCGAGTGAGGTGAGGACGAAACCGAGCATGCCGGGCTGTCCCGCGACGGAGAACCAGACGGGCAGCACCAGGCCCTGCATCGACGCCAGGACCAGCGCCGACGCCAGCCCGATGAGCGTGGTGGCCGTCAGGAACCGGCTGCCGAGCAGGGCGCGCCACCCGTCCCGGAGTTGCGCCCAGCCGCTGCCCCGGGGTGGTGTGCCGTCGCCGGCGGGGCCGGTGGCGCCGACCCGGTGCGGGATGAGCAGGGTGAGCAGCGCGGCGGCCAGCGAGGTCCCGGCGGTGATCCAGAGCACTGTCGAGCCGTCGAGGAGCACCATGAGGGTGCCTGCCGCCGCCGGGCCGAGCAGCAGACCGACGGCGCCCAGGGCCTCGCGGATCCCCACGAGCCGTTCGGCCGGTACGCCGCCGTGCCGGACCACCGCGGGAAGCAGGGTCTCGCGGGCGGTGATGCCCGGCACGTCGCCGAGCGAGCCGATGATGCCGCAGAGGATGAACCAGCCGAGCGTCAGCCCGAAGAACCGGTCGACGACGGGGAGGGCGGCGAGCGCGGCGGCGGAGACGAGGTCGGTGACGACGGAGGAGGTGCGCCGGTTGATCCGGTCGATCACCACCCCCATCAGCAGCCCGGCGGCGAAGGCCGGTACCGCCGTCGCCGCCGCCACCGCACCGGCGCCCAGCACGCTCCCTGTCGTCTGCAGCACGATCAGCGGAAGCGCGATGGCGGCGATCGAGTTGCCCAGCAGGGACAGCAGGTAGGAGGAGAGATAGGCGAAGGGAACGATGTTCATCGGGCCAGTCAGAACCATGACGCCGGGGCGGGGTCAAGCGCGTCGTGCACCGGGGCGCGGAGCGGTGTCCACCGGTCGGCGGAGTGTCGTCGGGGGCCGGCCGGGCATGTGCAGCTGCCGACACCGACCCCGCTCCCTCACGTTGTGACCGGGAGGAGCGGTCCGGACGGTGTTCCGAGAGACGGGATGCGCCATGCACACTGCACTGCCACGGGGTCGCCGCAGTTCCGCGGAGCGTGCCGCGAGGAGACTGGAGGGCCGCGTCGCGGTGGTGACCGGTGCGGCCCGGGGGGTGGGGGCGGCGCTGGCCCACCGGCTGGCGGGGGCGGGCATGCGGGTGGCGCTCCTCGGCCGGGAGCGGGAGACGCTGCGGCGGGCCGCCGGCGGCCTCCTCACGGACAACGTCGGGATCGAGGTGGACGTCACCGACCGCGCCGCGCTCGGCGAGGCCGCCGAGGAGGTGGCCGACCGGCTCGGCCCCGCCTCGGTGGTGGTGGCCAACGCCGGTATCGCGGCGGGCGGCCCGTTCGCCCTCTGCGCGCCGGAGTTGTGGCAGCGCGTCATCGACGTCAACCTGACGGGCTCGGCCAACACGGCTCGGGCCTTCCTGCCGCAGCTGTGCCGGACCCGGGGGTACTTCCTGCAGATCGCGTCGACCGCGGCCTTCGGTTCGGCTCCGATGATGAGCGCCTACTGCGCCTCCAAGGCAGGAGCGGAGTCGTTCGCGCAGGCGCTGCGCGGGGAGGTGGAGCCGGACGGTGTGACGGTCGGCGTGGCGTACCTGCACTGGACCGGGACGGACATGGTGGCCGGTATCGACGAGCACCCGGTGCTGCGGGCGCTGCGCTCCAACCAACCGGCGCTCGCGCGGCGGGTCCACTCCCCCGCGCGGGTGGCCGAGTGGCTGACCGCCGGCGTCGCCCGGCGGTCGCACCAGGTGTACGCCCCGCCCTGGCTGCGCTACTGCCAGCCGCTGCGTCCGCTGTTCCCCGCCTTGGTCGGGGCGGTGGCCCGTCGGGAGATGCGGAAGCTGCCGATGGAGGAGCTGCGGTCGGCGACCGGCGTCATGGGGGCGGGCGGGCGAGCGGACTGGGACCGGGCGGAGGTGACGGACCGCTACCGGAGCGATGACGGGTGAGGACCGCCGCCGGTCGCCTCGGGTCCGCCGCGGTGGTCGGTGCCCCCGGCGACGGGCCGGCGGACCCCGTCGCCGGGAGCAGTGGGCGGCTGCCGCTCGGTGAGGGAGTCGCCGGACCAGCGCGCCAGGAACGCCAGCCCCTCCTCGGAGGGGCTGCCGGGTGCCGCCGTGTAGAGGACGAGCTGCTGGCCGGCTCCTCGCACGTCCATCACCTGGAAGTCGAGAACGAGTTCCCCCGCGGTGGGATGGACGAAGCGTTTGCGCCCCGCCCGGTGCGCCCGCACCTCGTACGCCGCCCACCAGCGTCGGAAGTCGGCATCGCGCAGGGACAGCTCGCCGACGAGCCGGGTGAGGGCGGGATCGTCGACTCGGGCGCCCGCCTCCATCCGCAGGTAGGCGACGCACTCGGGCCCGACGGTCTCCCAGTCGCGGTAGCGGGACCGCATCCGCGGGTCGAGGAAGGCGAGTCGGACGAGGTTGCGCCGTTCGGGGGGCACGCCGCCGAAGTCGATGAGCAGTGCGGCGGCGAGCGGGTTCCACGCGAGGATGTCGAGCCGGGGCCCGACCACCAGCGCGGCGATCCCGCGGGCGCTGTCCAGCAGCGCGCGCGTGGCGGGGTCGACGCCTCGGTCGGCGCGTCCGGATGCTGTCGCCGCGCGGCCGTCGCCGGGCCGCGGACGGCCTCGGGGGGCGGGTGGGGAGGCCGCGGCGCACTGCAGGAGGTGGGCGCGCTCGTCCTCCCGCAGGCCGAGGGCGCCGGCGAGCGCAGTGAGGACGTCCTCGGACGCCGTGGCGGCCCTCCCCTGCTCGATACGGACGACGTAGTCGACGCTGACCCCGGCGAGCGCGGCGAGCTCCTCACGGCGCAGCCCGGGCACGCGGCGGTGACCGTGGGTGGGCATGCCCACCTGCTCGGGTGTCACGCGGGCGCGGCACGCCCGCAGGTAGTCGCCGAGTTCGGTCACGTCGTTCCCTCTCGCCTGCTGTCCGCCGCCCGGTGGCCGCGGGCGGACCCGCCCGCGGCCGGGCCGGGCCGGCTCACGGCGCCGCCGTCGCGGCGGGCCGGTGGACCACCTTGGTCTCCAGGTAGGCCAGGACGCCCTCCACGCCGAACTCCCTGCCGTTCCCGGACTGCTTGTACCCACCCCAGGGGGCGGTCCAGTCGAACGGCGCGTCGTTCACGAGGACGGCGCCCGCCCGCAGGGCTGCCACGACGTCCCGCAGCTGGTCGGCGTCGTGTCCGACGACGTAGGCGGCCAGCCCGTACGGGGTGTCGTTGGCCAGGTCGACGGCCTCGGCGACGGTGTCGTAGGCGATGACGCACGCCACCGGACCGAAGATCTCCTCACGCGCGATCTCCATGGTGTTGTCGACGTCCGCGAAGACCGTGGGACGGACGAAGTGGCCGTCGGGCAGTCCCTCGGGGCGGCCCGGACCGCCTGTGACCAGTCGTGCTCCCGCCGCGACCCCGGAGGCGATGTACCGCTGGACGGTCCGCCACTGCGCCGCGGACGCCAGCGGGCCCATTCCGGTGGCCGGGTCGCGCGGGTCGCCCACGCGGATGCCCTCCAGGGCGGGGACCAGGGCGTCGAGGAACTCGTCGACCCGCTCGCGCGGCACGAGGGTACGGCTGGGTGCGCTGCAGATCTGCCCGGTCATGGCCATCATGAACTGGTGGATCGTGTCGACGGCGACACCGACGTCGGCGTCCGGAAGGAGCAGCTGCGGGGATTTGCCGCCGAGTTCGGTGTGGACGCGCTTGGTCGTGGGGGCGGCGGCCACGGTGACGCGGGTGGCCGTCGCGTGGGAGCCGGTGAAGGAGACGACGCCCACGTCCGGGTGCGAGGCCAGGGCCTCGCCGACCACCGCGCCCCGTCCCGGGACCAGGTTGAACACCCCTGCCGGCACCTCGGCCCGGTCCATGATCTCGGCGAACACCATCGCGGTGTGGGCCGCCGTCTCCGCCGGCTTGAGCACGACGGTGCACCCGGCGGCGAGCGCGGAGACGGTCTTCCCCACCATCTGCAGGACGGGGAAGTTCCACGGGGTGATCAGCGCGGCCACGCCGAGCGGCTCGCGCCGGATCTCGCCGTCGCCGCGCGGTTCGGTGAAGGGGAGGGTGGCGAGGACGTCGAGGGCGGTGGTGATCTGGAGGCGGGCGGTGGGGATGTGGGCGTCCCGGGCGAGGCCGACCGGGGCTCCCATCTCCGTGGTCACGGCGTCCGCGAGGTCGGCGGCGCGCCGGTCGAACTCGGCGAGCACGCGTCCGAGCAGCGCGGCGCGCTCCCGGGGTGCGGTGCGGCCGAAGTGGGTGAAGGCACGCCGGGCCGCCGCCACGGCGCGGTCGACATCGGCGCGGCCCGCGAGGGCGACGCTGCCGGTGCGCGAGCCGTCGGCGGGATCGGTGAGTTCCAGGATCGAGGCGTCGATCGGTTCGGCCCAGCTGCCGTCGCTGTAGAGGCGGGTGTGGTCGCGCACAGGTGTGTCCTCCTCGGACTGTCGGTGGGGACGGCGCGGCAGCTCGCGCCGCCCCGTCCCCTCGACTCTCCTGCGGATCGCGCGGCCGCTCCAGGTACGGCCGTTCCTGGTACGGGGATTACCAGGCACCTGCCGCGGCGGTGCCGGTGACGGAGGCCGCCGCGGCCCGGGTCACCCGGTGGCGGAACCGGCCCGTCGCGGACGCGCGACGCGGGTGAGCAGGCCGGTGGCGAGCACGAGCAGCACGGCGGGGGCGAGAGCGGCCCCGCTGATCCAGGTGACGGCGCTCGCCAGGGGCATCCACAGGGTGAGGACTCCGACCACGACGGCCGGGGCCCCGGACCCCAGGTAGAACAGCAGGTGGAGCGCGGCGCCGATGGCGGCGCGCTGCCCGTCGGGGGTGCGCGCGTCGACGGCGCGCGCCGCGCCGCTGAAGGCGAGCCCGTGACCGACGCCGGCGGGCACCGCGGCGGTGAGGGTGAGGGCGAGCGAGGAGGCGCCGCTCAGCGCGAGCAGGAGCAGGCTCACGCCCAGCAGCGTCACGCCGAGTTGCTGGGAGCGCGCCGTCCCGCTGCGCGTGGCGGCGAGTTGGGCGGCGAGCGAGCAGACCAGCACGGCTGCGAGGACCGCGCCAGTCAGCGCGGCGTCGTCGGTCCCGACGGCCCTGACCAGCAGCGCGGGGACGAGCGCGAGGTAGATGCCGAGCACCGCCCAGGCGAGGAAGCCGTTGAACCCCGCGACGAGGAACAGCGGTCGCAGGTCGGCGGGGATGCGCGGGCGCGTGGGCCGCCACCGGGCCCTGGTGCGCCCGGGCGCCAGCACGATCGGGACGGTGGTGCGCAGCCGCCACCACACCCAGCCCAGCATCAGCAGGTGCAGCAGGAACGGGGTGAGCAGCGGACCGGGGGCGTACTCGGCCAGCAGGCCGGCGAGAGCGGGGCCAGCGGCGGTGCCCACGGTGAAGGCGAGACTTGCGAACAGCGGGCCGCCGATGCGCGCGGCGGGGTGCCGGTGGGTGGTGATGAGCGCCTGCGCCGCGCCCGTGGCGGCGCCCAGCGCGAGGGCCTGCGCGACGCGGCCGGCGAACAGCCACGGCGTGGCGTCGGCGAGTGCGAAGCAGCAGGAGCCGGCCGCCGCCAGCAGCAGGCTCAGCCGGAGCACGGGCTGGTGGCCGACGAGGTCGGCCGCCGGGCCCCCCAGCAGCAGTGCGGGACCGCTGACGAGGGCGAACGTCGCGAAGACCAGGGTGAGGCGCAGGTCGTCGAAGCCGAAGAGCTGCTGGTACTCGGGGTAGAGCGGGCTGGGCAGGTAGGCGCCGGCGGTGAGGACCACCACGAGGAGCGCGGCGGTGCGGACCGTGCGGCGGTCGGGTTCCTCGCGGCGGGCCGGGCGGCGGAGGACCGCGGTGCGCAGCCGGGTGCCGGCGGAGACGGCGCGACGGCTGCCCGGGGCGGTGCCGGGACGGGTGACGGTGCGGGATGTTCTGCGGGGGTGCGACGGGCGGGTCGGTCGCCGCCTCGTGACACGCTGCTCTGCCATGCCGGTCAGTATCGAGGCGCCGCAACAAAAGAAAAATCAAATGGATTCCTCGCTGATCGTGCAGAATCTCTGCATGATCGACTCGCGGTTGCGCATCCTCCAACTGGTGGCGGAGCACGGGACGGTGACCGCTGCCGCGCGGGCGCTCCACTACACGCCCTCGGCGGTCTCCTACCAGCTCAGGCAGCTCGCCGCCGATGTGGGCGTGGAGCTGATGGTCCAGCAGGGTCGCGGCGTCCGGCTGACCAACGCGGCCCGGGTCCTGCTGCACCACGCGGAGTTGCTCCAGGAGCAGTGGGAGAATGCGCGGGCCGATCTGGTGGGCGCGGGGGTCCAGCCCTCCGGCCATGTGACGGTCTGCGGTTTCTCGACGGCCGCCAGCCGGCTCCTGCCGCCGGCGGTGGCGGCGGTGCGGGCGGAGTTCCCGCGACTGTCCGTCAGCGTGGTCGAGGCCGAGCCGGACCGGTGCTTCGACCTCGTGCTGGCGGAGCGGGCGGAGCTCGCGCTGCTGGTCGCCACGCCGGACTCCCCGCCGGTGACCGACCACCGGTTCGAGCAGCGCCCTTTGGTGGAGGACCCGCTGGATCTCGTCGTCCCGCTCGACCACGAGTTGGCGGGGCGGGCGCGGGTGACGCTGGCGGACGCGGCGGCCGAGCCCTGGATCGTCGGCAACGCCGGCACCACCTACCACCAGCTGCTGCTGGCGGCCTGCCTGAGCGCGGGGTTCACCCCGCGGCTGGCCCACTACGCGGACGAGTGGGGCACGGGCACCGCGCTCGTCGCGCACGGCCTCGGCGTCTTCCTGGTGCCGCGGTTGGCGCGGCTGGCGGACGAGGCGCGCGTCGCCCGCATTCCGCTGCGCGGCGAGTCGGCCCCCGTCCGCAGGATCGTCGCCGTGACCCGGCGGGGGGCGGGGCAGCATCCGGTGCCGCGGCACCTGATCCGCACGGTCACCGAGACGGCGCGGCAGTTGCTGGCCGACGGCCCCTGAGCCTGCTGAGAGCGTGGGTGAGGCCCTGCGTCGGAACGGCTCGCGGGGGCGATGCGGTCAGCCGCCCGGCGGCGGGGTGCCCTGGTGCCGGGTGGTGTTCGGGCGTCGCGGACGATGCGGCGGTCGGGCGTAGCCGGCGTCGCGGGCCCGGCGTGGGGTCTCGCACACGGCTGTGGGAAGGAGCCTTCCGGGGAGGGGCGGGCAGCGTGGTCGGGAGACGCCCGACCGATCCGGTTCCCGGTTCCCGCTCCCCCGCCGGGGCGCCGGCGGCGGGGTCACGGCAGCTCCGCGATGCGCACCTCCGTCCCCGCCGTGCCGAGGAACGCGGTGAGAGCGCCGCCCTCCTCCCGGACCGCCCGGTCCTCGGAGCGGGTGAGAGGACGCAGCGGTGCCACGGCCACGCCCTGCTCGTGCACCCGCCAGGTGGCGGAGACCCGGCCGTCGACGAGGACGACCCGCTCCCCGGCGACCGACAGGCCGAGGTGCGCCTCGTCGATGATGCGACCGCGGTCGCGATAGCCGAGGACGGCGTTGTCGAAGGCCGGCAGGAAGCGCACCGGGGCGGGTGTGTCGGGGTCCGGGCGGGGCGCCGTCGGCAGGTCCAGCAGCTCCCGGCCGCGGGTGTCCCGGAACGCCACCAGGTCGCCCCGCGCGGCGCGGACCGCCGCGGGAAGTCCCGCGAGGCCGCACCAGGCTCGCAGGTCGGAGGAGGTCGCCGGGCCGTGGGCCGCCAGGTACCTGAGGAGCAGGGCGCGTCCGACAGGGTCGGTCTCGTCGGGGTCGGGCGGGGCGACGTCGCGCCCCAGCCAGGTGGCGAGCGGCAGGTTGCTGACCCCGGCTCGTTGCTGCCACAGGCCGCGCGGCGGAAGCTGCGCCATCGGGATGAGGGCTGCCACGAGCAGTTCGCCCAGCGCGCGGCGGGGAGGCTCGGGCCATCGGTCCCGCAGCGGCTCGACCAGTTCGGCCATGGTGCGGGGCCGGCCGTCGGCCAGGACGGCGGCCGCCGCCGCGCGGAGCGCTTCGGTGTCGATGCCCCGCAGGTCGTCGCGGTAGGTGGCCAGCACGCGTTGCCGGAGCATCGCGTCGTGGCGACCGCGCCAGGCGAGCGCGTCGGCCGCCGTCACCAAGTGAACCGTCCGCCGCATCAGGTGGGTGCGGACCACCTCGCGCCCCGTCAGCAGCTCGTCCAGCGCCGCGGGGCGGAACGCGCGCGTGCGGCTCCACAGACCGACGAACGGCTCCTGCGGCTCCTGCGCCTGGAGCCCCGCCACCCGGGAGACGACCTCGAGCGGTGTGGCGTCGGCGCGCTCCAGCAGGTGCTGCCGCGCGAGGGTGGCCCGGTTGAGGGCCCGGTCGTCCAGGACGGTCATCGCGGGCTGCCCCCGCTCGCGAGCGGTGGGGCGTCGCCGGGGCGGTGGTGAGGGGTCACGGTGATGGTTCTCCTTATGCTGTGCGGGAGGGCGGCGTCGCCGGGTACGGCACGGCCGAGGACGGCGCCGGTGCCATCCTCCCGGTCGTTGCGGACACGGGCTGTCCGCTGCGTGGCGACCGCCGGTGTGCCGCCCGCCCGGGCGGGCGGGCGGCCGCGTGCCCCGCTGCCTGGACATCTCAGGGGGATAAGGAGTCAAGAGGGACCACGAGTCTTGATCGCTGCCGGGGCCGCTGGTTGGCTGGCCGACATGAATGACCTCGGACCCGTTGCGTGGCCGCCCGCGCCGATCAGGACCGAGAGGCTGGTACTGCGTGAGCCCGAGGCCAGGGACCGTGCGGCCTTCGTCGAGCTGCACGCCTCACCGCAGGTGCACACCTACCTCGGCGGCCCCCGACCGCGTGACGAGCTTGAGGGTGAGATGCCCGAGGCACCCGCGCGGCGGTCCGGGAGTTTCGTCGTCGATCTCGACGGGGCGATGATTGGCCAGATCCTGCTCAGGAGAGTAACGGAGCACGTCTGCCCCTCTGCCGTGGGAAAAGTCGATCTCGGCTACCTGTTCCTGCCGCAGGCATGGGGATTCGGGTATGCGGCCGAAGCGTGCGCGGCGACTCTGGGCTGGCTCGAGGAGGTCCTTCCGGGTGAGCCGGTGGTGGTCGCCACTCAGACCGCCAACGTCCGTTCGATGCGCCTCGCGGCGAAGCTGGGGTTCACCGAAGCGGAACGGTTCCGGGCCTGGGACGCCGATCAGTGGCTCGGCCTGCGGGCCACTGTCACGCCCGCCAGTTGAGCTGGAAGGAGTGGCACGAAGGCGCGCTGTTCATCGAACGGCTGCCGGGTTGGGAGACAGTGGTAGAGCTGTCCGAGGAAGCAGTTGAGCAGGTGACGTCGAGCGGCGCTGTGCCGGTCTCCGTGGTGGCGTCGGCGCCGGTAGGGCGTGCGCTCCTGGTGGGGCGGTGGGGACGAGAAGGCCCAGAAATCGCCGGCGGGCATGGGCCGGTTGTTCTTGACGAAGCGGCGGCCGACGAAGTGCCTCTTGCCGGAGGCCCGGGTGATCGGGCCGAGCCGGCGTACGACGTCAGGGTTCTGGCGACGGCGAACCGTGTCCGGTCGTCGCCGAACTCAGCGAGCAATCAGGCTCCCAGCAGGGCACCGAGGCCGGGGAAGCTGAGCAGGATCTCGCTGTCGGCGTGCTCCTTGAAGGTGGCTTCGGCGGCCGGGGTGAGGTCGTCCGCGCCCTGGCAGGCGGCGTCCAGGAAGGCGCCGGGTCTCGCCGCTCCAGGCGAAGCCCTCCCGAGCCAGGCTGACATCAGGCCTTGCCCGACGCCCACGACACCGCCACGGATCCCACCGGTGGACAGCGGCGCCAGTCTCGGAGCGAGTCTCCAGGACCATGAGGGCCGAAGGCGTTGCGCTGCCCGTTGTCGACCGCTCGCCCAGCCCCCTACGAAGACCGGGCCGACCCGCCCACACCCAGGATTAGGCTGGCCGGGTGAATCCGGGACGGCAGGCGTACGACACCTGGCGGCGGCTCACCGCGGACGGCATGTGGAGCGGCCGGCGCATCGTGGGCGAGACACTCGCGGTGATCGCCGCCGGGGCGGTGGCGGCGGTGGCCCTCTCCGGCGCGGGTGCGGCCGCCGCGGGACTCGGCGCGGTCGCCGCCGCGGCGGTGTGCGTCGTGCGCCGGGTGCTTCCCGCGACGGCGCTGGTCGCGGCCTGCGGGCTCTCCGGCCTGTGGGGCGGTTTCTGGCTGCTGATGCCGCTCGCGGGGTGGTCGGCGGGCGGACGGATCCGGGCGGCACCCCGCGTCGTCCTCGCCTTCACCGGCGCCTTCGCGCTGCACTGGGCGGGGGTGACGGCACCGTGGCGGGGAGCGCCCGACCCGCAGGAGCTGCTCCTCGCCACGGTCGGCTTCGTCACGACCACCGTCCTTCCGGGGCTGGTGGGGCGCTACCGGGCCCAGCGCCGCGCGCTGCTGGTGGCGCTGCACGAGCACAACGAGCAGTTGCTGCGGGAGCGGGAGATGATCGCCGCTCACTGGCGGTTGCGCGAACGGCAGCGCATCGCGGAGGACATGCACGACAGCCTCGGTCACCGGCTGGCGCTGCTCACGGTGCAGACGGGCGCGCTGGAGGTCGACAGCGGTCTCTCGGACGACCAGCGCGACCGTGTCCGAGAGCTGCGCGAGGCCGCCGCCGAGGCGATGCGCGAGCTCCGGGAGGCGGTGGGCGTGCTCCATGCGGACGGGGCCGGGGACACCGCCCCTTCCGCGCGGCCGCCGGCCCGGGGCGTGGCGGGCGTCGAGGAGCTGGTGGTCGAGGCGCGGCGAGCCGGGGCCGCGGTGGAGCTGCGCCGCACCGGGGAGTCGCGCGCGTTGGAGCCGGCGGCCGACCACGCCGCCTACCGGATCGTCCAGGAGGCGTTGACCAATGCGCTGAAGCACGCGCCGGGCGCCGCCCTGACCGTGGAACTGCGGTTCGAGCCGGACGCGCTCGTCGTCGAAGTCGCGGACGAAGGCGCGGTGGGTGCCGAGGGCGCTCCGGCGCCGGGGGCCGGGCCCGCCGCGGTGAGCGGCGGACAGGGGCTGGTCGGACTGCGCGAACGGGCCCGGCTGGTGGGGGGCCTGCTGCACACCGGGCCGACTGCCGGCGGCGGCTTCCGGGTGGCCGGGATCCTCCCTTACGACTCCGCGCCACGGTACGCACCCGACGGACGCGACAGCCCCGCCAGCCCCGACGGCTGCACCGAGGAGGGGCGGCCGGGCGCCGCCGCGCCGTCCCGGGGCCCGGCGGACGACCGGCCGCGAGGGCCCGGCGGACCGTCCGGTCGGGGCGGGTCCGGCACCGTGGACTGGCAGGCCCCGCAGCGGCGGCAGCGGGAGCTGGACACGGCCGTCGGCCGCACATGGCGCGGGGTCGTGCTCGGCGGCGGCACCGCCGCGGTGTGCGCGGGGGTGCTCGTGGGGTTCGGGCTGTGGGCGCTGCGGGAGTGGGAGTCCTCGGTGCTCTCCCCCGGCGCGTACGCGGCGGTCGAGGTGGGTGACGACGAAGCCTCCGTGCGGGCCGGGTTGCCCGAGGAGTCGCTGCTGCTCGCCGACGTGGACGGTCCGGAACCGCCGCGTCCCGAGGGCGCGCGGTGCCTGGTCCGGGCCTCGACCGAGCAGCCGGACGACCCGGACCTGGTGGCTCTCTTCCGGTTCTGCTTCGCGGACGGGGTGCTGGTCGCCAAGGACGCCTACACCACCGGGTGGTGAGCCGCCGTGACGTTCAGCGGGAGGGGAGGGTCAGGATCTCCGCCCCGTCCTCGGTGATGGCGATGGTGTGTTCGCTGTGGGCGGTCCGGCAGCCGGTGGCGCTGCGGAGCGTCCAGCCGTCGGCGTCGATGGCGAGGGTGGCGGTGTCCGCCATCACCCACGGCTCCAGAGCCAGTAGCAGCCCGGGGCGCAGCCGGTAGCCCCGGCCCGGCCGTCCGGTGTTGGGGACGTGCGGGTCCTGGTGCATCGTCGATCCGATGCCGTGCCCGCCGAACTCGGTGTTGATGGGGTAGCCGGCCTCGGTCAGCACGGTGCCGATGGCGTGGGAGAGGTCGCCGACGCGGGCGTCGGGCCCGGCGGCGGCGACACCGGCGGCGAGTGCGCGCTCCGTGGCGGAGATCAGCGCGGCGCTCCGCGGGTCGCCCGTGCCGCCCACGAGGAAGCTGACGGCGGCGTCCGCCGCCACCCCGTCCTGCGAGACGGCGAGGTCGAGGGTGAGGAGGTCACCGGCGGCGAGGACCTGGTCGCGGGGCCTGCCGTGGAGCACGGCGTCGTTGACCGCCGTGCAGATGTAGTGGCCGAAGGGTCCGCGGCCGAAGGACGGCGCGTAGTCGACGTAGCAGGACTGCGCGCCGGCGCGCAGGATCATCTCCTTGGCCCAGCGGTCGATGTCCAGCAGGTTGGTGCCCACCGTTGTGCGGTCCCGGATGGTGTGCAGGATGTCGGCGACCAGGGCCCCCGAGGTACGCGCCGCGGCCAGTCGGCCGGGGCTCAGGATCTCGATCACGCGCCGTTCTCCCCTTGCGCTTCCAATAACAATACCGGGACTACTATACCGGTACTAGGATCGGGGCATGGTCAGGTTGCCGCTCACCCCCGCCGAGGTCGAACGCGGACAGCGTCTCGGCGCACTCCTGCGGCGCGCCCGCGGGGACCGTTCGATCCTCGCCACCGCGCTGGAGGCACGCGTCTCCCCGGAGACCCTGCGGAAGATCGAATCAGGTCGCGTCGCCACGCCGGCCTTCCCCACGATCGCCGCCGTCGCGGAGGTGCTCGGACTCTCCCTGGACGAGGTCTGGGCCGAGATCAGCCGCCCCGGTGACGGCTCGGCGACGGATTCCGCCGCGCGCGACGGACGGCAGCGCGTCGCCTCGTAGCCCCGCCCTCATCACGGGCGCCGAGGAGCCCTGATCGGGGCGGGAGGGCACGGTCGGCCACGGTCGCGTCGACGACCCGTCTCCCGAGAGTGCGTCAGGAGCCCGCGCCGAGCCCGGCGTCACGCGCGAGGAGCGCGGCCTGCACGCGGTTGTCGCACCGGCACTTGGCCAGGATGCGACTCACGTAGGTCTTCACCGTCGCCTCACTGACGTGGATGCGCCGCCCCACCTCGGCGTTGGGGAGCCCTTCCCCGAGCAGCGCGAGCACCTCCGCCTCCCGCGCGCTGAGCTCCGCCAGCCGCCGGCGGGCCGCCGACCGGCGGGCCGGCTCGACTCCCGTGGCCAGGGTGTCGACCACGTGCCGGGTCGCACCGGGCGAGAGGAAGGCGTGACCGGCTGCCGCGGCCCGGACCGCGCGGATGAGCTCCCCGGGGGCGGTGTCCTTCAGCAGGAAGCCGGCACCTCCGTCCGCCAGTGCGCGCAGCACGTTGTCCCGTTCCCCGAACGTCGTCAGCACCAGAGCCCGCACGCCCGGGGCCACGCGGCGCAGTTCGGCCAGCGCGTCGAGCCCGTCCTGCACGGGCATGCGGATGTCCAGCAGTGCGACGTCGACCGCTCGTGAACAGGCGAGATCGACCGCCTCCCGGCCGTCCCCCGCCTCCCCGACGACCTCGATGTCGTCCGCCGAGGCGAGGATCTGCCGGATGCCCGCCCTGATGAGCGGTTCGTCGTCGGCGACGAGGACCCTGATCACTGCTCTCCCGCGGTACGGCCGGTCGCTGCGGTCCGGCGGAGCCGGGGCGCGGCGCCGCCCCGCGGCCGCGTCCGCGCCGGGCGCCGATCCTACGGCAGCCCGCGGCGCACCCCCGCACCCCCGCACGCGCGGGCGGCTCTCGCACCCCCGCGACCCGGGTCACGATCCGGTCTCACCGGCGTCCGAGGGTTGCGCCGACCCGCATGTAATCGATTTCATCTGCGGTGCCACCGCTCGGCGGTGCGCGCCGCGCGGCGCGTGCCGGGGTGGCCGATCCACGAGGAGGTGGAGTCATGGCGGGCATCAAGGACGTCGCCGCCGCAGCCGGTGTCTCGGTGGCGACCGTCTCGCGGGCGCTGAACGGGCACCGGTCGGTGAGCCCGGACACCCGCGAGCGGGTCCTGGAGGCCGTCGGCCGGCTCGGCTACCGCCCCAACGCGGTGGCCCGGTCGCTGCGGACCGACCGGACCCGGACCCTGGGTCTGGTCATCGGCGACGTCATGAACCCGTACTTCACCGAGCTGGCCCGCTTCGTGGAGGAGGAGGCTCGGGCCCGCGGCTACAGCGTCATCATCGGCAACGCCGACGAGCGGCCCGAGTTGCAGGACCACCACATCCGCACCCTGTTGGACCGCCGGATCGACGGGCTGCTGGTCTCCCCCGCCGACGGCCGCTCGCCGTTCGCCCCCGGCACGCGGCCCCCGACACCGCCCGTGGTGCTGGTGGACCGCTGGGTCCCCGGACTCGACGTGACGGTGATCCGCGCCGAGGGCGCCTCGGCCGTCCGCGACCTGGTGAGACACCTCCGGGCGCTGGGGCGGCGGAGGATCGCGGTGATCACCGGCCCGCCCGCCACCACGACCGCACGCGAGCGGGTGGCGGCCTTCCGGGAGGCGATCGCCGCGCAGGGACTGCACCTGCCCGAGGCGTACGTCGGCGAGGGGGACTTCCGGGCGGACAGCGGACGCCGGGTCACCGAGGCGTTCCTGGACCTTCCCGAGCCCCCGGAGGTCGTGTTCGCCACCGACAACCTCATGGCGCTCGGCGCGCTGGACGCGATCCGCTCCCGCGGACTGCGCGTCCCCGAGGACATCGGTGTCGCCGCCTTCGACGACATCCCGTGGTTCCAGCACACCGATCCCCCGCTCACCGCGGTCGCCCAGCCCGTCGCGGAACTCGCGAGGGCGGCTGTGGGCGCGCTGACCGACCTGATCGAGGGCCGGGCGGCACGCTCGGTCACGCTCTCCGCCCGGCTCGTGGTGCGCCGCTCCTGCGGCGAACGACCTGCCGGGCCCACCCCGACCAACGGCCCGAGGAGGTCCGCGTGAGCAGCCACGACGAGGTGCTGCGCGTCGAAGGAGTCCGCAAGTGCTTCCCCGGTGTGGTGGCGCTCGACTCGGTCGACTTCGACCTGAGGCGCGGCGAGGTGCACGCCCTGCTCGGCGAGAACGGCGCCGGGAAGAGCACTCTGATCAAGGTGCTCGCGGGGGCGCACCGCCCCGACGCCGGCCGGCTCGTGGTGGACGGACGCGAGGTCCGTCCGGAGAACACCCGCGACTCCGAACAGCTCGGCATCGCGACCATCCACCAGGAGTTCACGCTCGTCCCGGAGCTGACGGTCGCGGAGAACATCTTCCTGGGCCGCCAGCCGCGCCGCTTCGGCCTGATCGACCGCGCCCGGATGGAGAACGCGGCAGCCGGGCTGCTGGCCCGCGTCGGCCTGGCCGTCTCCCCCCGCGCGCGGGTCGGCGGTCTGGGAGTGGCGCGGCTGCAGATGGTGGAGATCGCCAAGGCGCTCTCCCTGGACGCGCGGGTCCTGGTGATGGACGAGCCGACCGCCGTCCTCACCGCGGGCGAGGTGGACACGCTCTTCGCGCTGGTCCGCAGGCTGCGTGCGGAAGGGGTGGGCATCGTCTTCATCACCCACCACCTGGAGGAGATCGCCGCCCTCGCGGACCGCGTGACGGTGATGCGCGACGGCCGCACGGTCGGGCAGGCCCCCGCGAGTGCGCCCGAGGACGAACTGGTGCGGCTCATGGTCGGCCGTGACATCGAGCAGCAGTACCCGCGCGAGGCGGCTGTGCCCGGGGAGACGCTCCTGGCGGTGCGCTCGCTCTCCCGGGCCGGGGCATTCGACGACGTCACCTTCGAGGTCCGCGCCGGTGAGGTGGTGGGGCTGGCGGGTCTGGTCGGCGCCGGACGGACCGAGGTCGCACGCGCCGTCTTCGGCGCCGACCCCTACGACGCCGGTGAGGTGGCGGTCGCGGGACGGCCGCTGCGCGGGGGCGACGTGGTCGCCGCCCTGCGGGCCGGGCTCGGCCTGGTCCCCGAGGACCGCAAGGGGCAGGGACTGATGCTCGACGCCTCGGTCCAGGACAACCTCTCCCTGGTCGCGCTCCGGTCGGCGACCCGGGGCGGGCTGGTCGACACGGCCGCCAGCAGGGAGGCCGCGGGGCGGGTCGCCCGGCAGCTCGGCGTGCGGATGTCGGGCCCCGACCAACCCGTCCGCACCCTCTCCGGCGGCAACCAGCAGAAGGTCGTCATCGGGAAATGGCTGATGGCAGACGTCCGGGTGCTCGTCCTCGACGAGCCGACCCGGGGCGTCGACGTCGGGGCGAAGGTCGAGATCTACCGGCTCGTCAATGAGCTGACGGCAGCCGGCCACGCCGTGCTGATGATCTCCAGCGACCTGCCCGAGGTGCTCGGGATGAGCGACCGCGTGCTGGTCATGGCGCAGGGACGGATCACCGGTGAGCTCGCGGGTGACGAGGCGACGCAGGACGCGGTGATGGCCCTCGCACTCGCCACCGGGCCGCCGGGCCCCGGCGGGACCGCCGGGGACGGGCCCGGGGCCGTGGGAGGACGGGACAGCGGTGGAGCCGGGGACGGCGACACCGACAGCGACAAGGAGCAGCACCGTGACCAGTGAGACGACGAGCACGCCCGCGGCGGGGAGTCGCGTCCGCGACCTGCGGCGCCTGCTGCTGGACAACGGGGCACTGACCGCGCTGCTGGTGCTGCTGGCGGCGATGGCGCTGCTGTCCGGCGACTTCCTGACGACCCAGAACCTGCTGAACGTGGGCGTGCAGGCCGCCGTGACGGCCATCCTCGCCTTCGGGGTCACCTTCGTCATCGTCTCCGGCGGTATCGACCTGTCCGTCGGCTCGGTGGCGGCGCTGTCCGCGACGGTGATGGGCTGGTTGGCCGCCGGCGACGGACTGCCGGTGTGGTTGGCCGTGATCCTCGCGGCAGGGGTCGGTCTGGCGTGCGGGCTGGTCAACGGGGTGCTCATCGCCTACGGGAAGCTGCCGCCCTTCATCGCCACGCTCGCGATGCTGTCGGTGGGTCGTGGCCTCTCGCTGGTGATCTCGCAGGGCAGTCCGATCAACCTCCCGGACTCGCTGTTCTTCCTCGGCGACAGCATCGGCGGCCGCTTCCCCGTTCCGCTGCTGGTCATGGCCGGGATGGGTCTGGTGACGGCGGTGATCCTGGCACGCACCTACCTCGGGCGCTCGATGTACGCCATCGGCGGCAACGAGGAGGCGGCCCGGCTGTCCGGGCTCCGCGTCGACCGCCAGAAGCTCGCGATCTACGCACTGTCCGGGTTGTTCGCGGCCGTGGCGGGGGTCGTACTCGCCTCCCGGCTCGGCTCGGCCCAGCCGCAGGCCGCGCAGGGCTACGAACTGGACGCCATCGCCGCGGTGGTGATCGGCGGCGCGAGCCTCGCGGGCGGCGTCGGCAAGGCCTCCGGCACGCTGATCGGCGCGCTGATCCTGGCGGTGCTCCGCAACGGCCTGAACCTGATGTCGGTGTCGGCGTTCTGGCAGCAGGTCGTGATCGGCGTGGTCATCGCGCTGGCCGTGCTGCTGGACACCGCGCGGCGCCGCGGCGGTCGCACCGGCGGCGGTGGCGGCGCGCTGGGCAAGGGCGCCGGGGGCGGCGC
>NZ_JAAVJC010000072.1 GCF_012033785.1 Streptomyces bohaiensis | reverse complement strand
CGGCCGACCTGCCCGTCGCGCCGGGGCTGCTCCCCGCGCTCGGCGCCGACGGTCGCGCCGCCCCCGGAGAGTCGCCGGACCCCCTCGGCGCCGCCGACGGGCCCGCGACCGTCCCGAGCGCCCCCGTGACCACCGAACACCGCGGGCGCGGCGGGCTGCGCGGGCGACGCAACCGGACGGTCGGTGCGGCGGCAGCCGCGGTCATCGCTGTCCTCGCGCTCGTCAGCGGGGGTTACGCGCTCGGCGGTGGCGGCGCAGCGGAGCATCGCGACGTCGCGGACCTGGCGCCGCAGGAACCGCCGCCGGGGCCGGTCGACGAACCGGTCGAGGGCGGCGAGCCCGCTCCCGAGGCCGACGAATCCCTGTCGCCGCCCTCGCCGGAACCGGACGAGGACGGAGACGGGGAGGGGGACGGGGAGGACGACGGCACCGGCAGTCCCTCCACTGCGGAGGACGCCGACCACGACGCGGCGGCCGGCGACGAGCACTCCACCGGCGAAACCGGCGGCGAGGACGCCCAGGCTCCCCCCGCCGGAGGCGACGGCCCCGCTCCCCCGGGCACCCCGGCGCCCGCGCCGAGCGCCCCGGCGCCTCCCCGGGAGGACCCGCCGCCGCCCGCCCCCGGGCAGCCCGGACGGGACAACTGCTCCCACAGCACCGACCGCAGCAGGGACTGGGCCGAGGGCATGGCCGGCCAGAGCGTGCGGCAGATCCAGTGCCTGCTGAACCACAACTACGGCAACCAGCTCGACACGGACGGGATCTTCGGCCCGCGCACCGACACCGCGGTGCGCGCGGTGCAGCGCTGCTCCGGAATCGACGTCGACGGACACGTCGGCCCCGAGACCTGGCGCTACCTCGACGCGCCGCGACGGGAGTGCACGCCCTGACGGCAGCCGTTCGGGTGGCCGGGCCGCAAGGTGGCGCGCTGTGCGGAATGCGACGGACCGTCCACTCGTTGTGCACCCCATGAGAGCAATCACGTATCAGGAGTACGGCGGACCCGAGAACCTGCGGCTGACGGAGGTCCCGGACCCGAAGGTCGGACCGGGAGAGGTACTGATCCGGGTCAAGGCGGCCGGCATCAACCCGGTCGACTGGAAGCTGGCCGGCGGCGGCCTCGACCCGCTCATGCAGACCTACTTCCCGGTGATCCCGGGGTGGGACCTCGCGGGAGTCGTCGAAGCCGTCGGGCTGGACACCCCGGAGTACGCGGTGGGCGACGAGGTGCTCGGCTACGCCCGCAAGGACTACGTGCAGCACGGTACCTACGCCGAGCTGGTGACGGCGGCGGTGCGGCACATCGCCCGCAAGCCGGCTTCCCTGAGCTGGGAGCAGGCGGCCGGTCTGCCGCTCGCGGGCCTGACGGCGCTTCAGGCCCTGGACCGGGCCCGTGCCGGCGAGGGCGACACCGTGCTGGTGCACGCGGCGGCCGGCGGCGTCGGCAGCCTCGCCGTGCAGATCGCGGTGGCGCGCGGTGCACGGGTGATCGGCACCGCCAGCGAGCGCAACCACGCGTTCCTGCGCGAGCTGGGCGCCGAACCGGTGACCTACGGCGAGGGGCTGGTGGGCCGCGTCCGGGACCTGGCTCCGGGCGGCGTCGACGTCGCACTCGACTTCGTCGGCGGGGTCGCCGACGACTCAGCGGAGTTGCTGGGCGAGACCTCCCGGCTGGTGTCCATCGTGGACGGCCGCGCCGCCGAGCTCGGCGGGCACGCCATCTGGGTGCGTCCCGACGCGGCCGAGCTGACCGCGCTGGCGGACCTCGCGGAGGCGGGCCGGCTCACCGTCCCGGTCGAGCGGGTCTACCCGCTCGCCGAGGCGGCCGATGCCTGGCGTGACCAGCAGAACGGCCGCACCCGCGGCAAGCTGGTGCTCTCCGTCGGCTGAGTCGCCCGCACCGCTGCCGGGGGGGGGCGGCGCCGGCCCTGGCGTCGGTGCCCCGGGTGACGCTGTCGGCAGCCACGGCTCGGCTCGGGCGCCGGTGACCGCGCCCCGGCCCCCGCCGCGCCATACGGAAGGCCGGAAGGCCGAACGGCCGGACGGCGCCCACGGTGACAGCCCGCGGGGCGACGGCGCCGTGCCACCGGACGGCACGGCGTCCGCCCCGGCAGACCGGCGACGGGCCGAGCCACGCCTCGCCCCCGCGCCCCGCACGCGGACGCCCCGGCGCCCACGGTGAGAACAGGGGCGCCGTGCTGTCCCGGACGGCACGGCGTCCGCCCCAACAGTCCGACGGGGCAGCCGAGTCTCACCCCACAGGGCCGGCCCCCACGATCCCCACTCGGGGTCGCCACTGCCGTGCCGTCACTGGGCACGGCGGCCCACGCCCCGGGCCGAGGCATTCCCGCGTGTCGGCCCGGTCCCTGCCCGGGCTCGATCGGGTTCTCGCCGGGGGCTCGGCCGAGGCTCAGTCGGGGCCGCTACCGGCGCCCACCGGCCGTCGGGCGCCGGTAGCGGGTGCTCACGGCCTGCCGGAACCCACTGGGGAGCAGTGCCCCGCGGCGGTCCCGCCGGGGCAACCCGTCTCTGCTCTCGGGTGGCGGAGGGCCGTCGCAGGCCGGAGGGGCTGCGGAGCCGCCAGCGCGTGAACGGCACCCGACGCCGCGTCGGTCGGGGCTGCCGCGGGCGAGCCTGGGGCAGCCACCGCCGACTGCCGGACAGCGCGAGCCGGAACAGCGCCGATCCGCCCCTCGGTCGTGATTACCCGTCAAGCAACGGCCCGACAGCGGGCAGCCCGCCGGGGCGAGGCCCCGTGTCCCGGACCCGTCGAAGGGACCGGGACGCCCGCCCACCGCCCGGCTCAACGCCGACCGGCCGAACTGCGGGGTTGTTGGTGCGCCGCCGGGGGGCGGGTCGTTTCGGGACTCCCGCCGCCCGGCGGCTGTTCAGAGGCTGCGCAGCAGCAGCGTCGGACGTTCGACGCAGTCGGCGACGTAACGGAGGAACCCGCCGGCCACCCCGCCGTCGCACACCCGATGGTCGAAGGTGAACGACAGCTGAACGACGTGACGCAGCGCCAGTTGCCCGGCGTGGGCCCACGGCTTCTCCACGATCCGGCCGACGCCGAGCATCGCGGCCTCCGGGTGGTTGATGATCGGAGTCGAACCGTCGACACCGAAGACGCCGTAGTTGTTGAGGGTGAACGTCGATCCGGTGAGGTCGGCCGGGGTGAGGCGTCCGTCGCGGGCGCAGGCGGTCAGTCGGGACATCTCCCGGTGCAGCTGCTCGGTGGAGAGGGTGTGGGCGTCACGGACCACGGGGACGACCAGGCCCCGCGGAGTCTGGGCGGCGAAGCCGAGGTGGACGGCGGGCAGGCGGACGATCTCCCGGGCGTCGGTGTCGACCGTGGCGTTCAGCTCGGGGTGCCGAGCGAGCGCCGCCACCGTGACGCGGGCCAGCACCGCCAGGAGAGAGACCGTGGGTTCGCCCATGGCGCGGCGCGCCGCGAGCAGTTCGGTGGCGTCGGCGTCGACCCAGCAGGTGGCGTCGGGTATCTCCCGCCGGCTGCGGGAGAGCTTGTCCGCCATGGCGGCGGTGATGCCGCGCAGCGGGATTCTGACGGCCCCCGTCGGGTCGGCGCCGACGCCGGCCGGCTGCCCCGCCCGGCCGTCAGTGGTCGGCACGCCACCACTGTCGGCGCTGTCGCCGCTGTCGGCCGTGATGGTTCTGCCGCCGCGCACCGCCGCGGCGCGGTCCACGTCGGCCCGGAGGATGAGACCGCCCGGCCCACTGCCGTGCAGCGCCCGCAGATCGAGACCGCGCTCGCGAGCGAGGCGACGCACGAGCGGCGAGATCACCGGTACCGGCGCCCGGTGCGCCGTGCCCTCGTGGTCGGCCGCCGCACCGGAGGGGATGGAGGCGGCAGCCGAGGCGCCGGTGACGCCGCCGACCACGGGCCGGGCGGCGCGGTCCGCGGGGAAGGCGGTGGGCGGGTTCGGCGCCACCGCTCCGTGCGGAGCGTGCCCGTCGAGCGGACCGGTGGTGCCGCGGCCCGCCGCCGACCCGGCCGCGGTGAGGGCTCGCCGACGGCGGCGGGCACCGGAGGCGGCGCTCTTCGAGGCGCCGGTGCCGTACCCGACGAGGACGTTGCCGGAGCCGCCGGCCGCCTCCCGGTACCGGTCCTCGGCAGGCGAGGAAGCAGGGGCCCCGGCGGGCTTCCCGGTGGACGAGCGGCCCGCCGCACCACCCGCCGACCCGCCCACCGCGACGGCGATCAACGGCGTTCCGACGGGCCGGGCCTCCCCCTCCGCGCCGTGGCGGGCGGTCACGACGCCCTCGAACGGGCAGGGCACCTCGACCTGGGCCTTCGCCGTCTCCACCTCCACCACGGCCTGGTCCACGGCGACCTCGTCCCCGACCTCGACCAGCCAGCGGACGATCTCGGCCTCGGTCAGCCCTTCCCCGAGGTCGGGGAGAAGGAACTCACGCTCGTCGCGGTGGGTGCTCATGCCGCGCCGCCTTCCGTGTGGTCGCTCTCCCACTGGAGCCGTGCCACAGCGTCCAGGACACGGTCGACGCCGGGCAGATGGTGCTTCTCCAGCATCGGCGGGGGATAGGGGATGTCGAAGCCGGTGACCCGCAGGACGGGCGCCTGGAGGTGGTGGAAGCACCGCTCGGTGAGGCGGGCCGCGATCTCGGCGCCGGGGCCTGCGAAGCCCGACGCCTCGTGGACGACGACCGCGCGCCCGGTGCGGCGGACCGCGGCGGCCGCCGTCTCGTCGTCGAACGGGACGAGGGTGCGGAGGTCGAGCACCTCCAGTTCCCAGCCCTCCTCCCGCGCCGCCTCGGCCGCCTCCAGGCACACCGACACCGAGGGGCCGTAGCTGATGAGGGTGGCCGAGGTCCCGGCGCGGCGGACCACGGCCCGGCCCAGCGGCTCGCAGGCGGGAGGCGAGGAGAGGTCGATCGTCTCCTTGCTCCAGTAGAGGCGCTTGGGTTCGAGGAACAGCACCGGGTCGTCCGAGGCGATGGCCGAGCGGAGCATGCCGTAGGCGTCCGCGACGGTCGCCGGGGTGACGACGTGCAGCCCGGGAGTCGCCATGTAGTAGACCTCGGAGGAGTCGCTGTGGTGCTCGACCCCGCCGATACCGCCGCCGTAGGGGACGCGGATGGTCAGCGGCATCGGAAGGCTGCCGCGGGTGCGGTTGCGCATGCGCGCCACGTGCGAGACGAGCTGCTCGAACGCGGGGTAGGCGAAGGCGTCGAACTGCATCTCGACCACGGGGCGCAGTCCGTACATCGCCATGCCGGCGGCGGTGCCGAGGATGCCCGCCTCCGCCAGTGGGGTGTCCGTGCAGCGCTCCTCGCCGAACTCGGCCGTCAGACCGTCGGTGACCCGGAAGACTCCCCCGAGGGCGCCGACGTCCTCGCCGAGGACGTGCACGGTGTCGTCCGCGGCCATGGCGTCCCGCAATGCGCGGTTGATCGCCTGCGCCATGGTCGTCGGAGCAGGCCCCCCGGGCGGCGCGGGGCGGGCGGGGGTGGACGTCGCTGTCGTCATGCGGCCCGCTCCTGGTGGTTCTGCCGGTGGTCGTCGGCGTGGTCGTCCCGGCCGGTCGCCCGGCGCCGGGCCGGAGTGTCGGCCCGGTCGGGGTCGTCGGCGGCGTCGGCTGCGAGTTCACCGCGCAGCATCGCGGCCTGCTCACGCAGGTGCGTCGTCGGCTCGGCGTAGACGTGGGCGAAGAGGTCCTCCGGGTCCAGGGCAGGGTCGGTGTTCATCCGGCCGCGCAGGTCGGCGGCCATCGCCTCCGCCTCCTCGGCGATCGCGTCGGCCTCGCGGTCGGTGAGGAGCCTGCGGTTTCGCAGCTCCGCCTCCAGGAGGGCGACCGGGTCGTGGCCGAGCCAGGGGGCCACGTCCTCGTCGGTGCGGTACCGGGTGGCGTCGTCGGCGTTGGTGTGCGCCTCCACGCGGTAGGTGAGGGCCTCGACGAGGGTCGGACCGCCGCCGGCACGGGCGTGCGCGACGGCCTCGCCGAGCACCTGGTGGACCGCGGGAGCGTCGTTCCCGTCGACCAGACGGCCGGGTACGCCGTACCCGACGGCCTTGTGCGCGAGGGACGGCGCGGCGGTCTGCTTCGCCAGCGGGACGGAGATGGCGAAGCCGTTGTTCTGCACCAGGAAGACGACGGGGGCGCGCCAGACGGCGGCGAAGTTGAGGGCCTCGTGGAAGTCGCCCTCGGAGGTCCCGCCGTCGCCGACCATGGCGAGGGCGACCACGTCGTCACCGCGCAGACGGGCGGCATGGGCCAGGCCGACGGCGTGCGGCAACTGGGTGGCGAGCGGGGTGGAGAGGGGGGCGACACGGACGGCCCGGGGGTCGTAGCCGGTGTGCCAGTCCCCGCGCAGCAGCGTCAGCGCCTCGACGGGGTCGACGCCCCGCGCGACGACGGCGAGGGTGTCGCGGTAGCTGGGGAAGAGCCAGTCCTGCTCGGCGAGGGCGAGGGCCGCCGCGACCTCGCAGGCCTCCTGGCCGGTCGAGGAGGGGTAGACGGCGAGGCGGCCCTGCCGCGTCAGTGCGGTGGCCTGCCGGTTGTAGCGGCGGCCGTGCACCAGCCCGCGGTACAGCTCGCGCCAGAGCTCCTTGCGCCGCTTGTCGAGCCGGGCGCCGGTGCCGAGGAGACGGAAGGGCGTCTCGTCCGGCAGCAGGGGCGCAGGGTCGGTGCGGGGGCGCCAGCCGGCGGTCGGCGGAGTGGGGCGGGCACCGGATTCGTCGCGGCCTGGTGTCTGCTCCAGCACCGTCATGGCGAGCACCTCCTGGTAAAGGGCTGCAAGGACAAGAGGGGGCGGTGGCCCGCCTCTCCCTACCGATTGTTCGGTTGCCACGGCATTTTGGCTACAGCTGCGGATTGCCTGTGGACAACCGTGCGGTATGACCGTCTGATGAAGGCCGAACGTCCATCCCGGGAGGTCACCACCGATGCCCGACGGCCAGTTGGCTCCAAACGCGGCGCGCCCTCTCGACCCCATTGACAGCGCCATCCTGCGGCTGCTCCGGCTGGACGGCCGGGCGTCCGTGCGGGCGATCGCCGAACAGGTCCACATATCGCGCGCCAACGCCTACACACGGATCAACCGGCTGGTCGAGGAGGGGGTGGTGCGCGGGTTCACGGCCCGCGTGGACCACGAGCGGGCCGGACAGGGCGCCTCGGCCTACATCACGCTGAAGATCGTGCAGAACAGCTGGCGCACGGTCCGCTCCCAGCTGGAGCAGCTGCCGGGCGCGGCACACATCGCGCTGGTCAGCGGGGACTTCGACGTCCTGCTCCTGGTGCACACCGCCGACAACCGCGAGCTTCGCGAACTCGTGCTGACACGCATCCAGGCGATGCCGGAGGTGCTGTCCACCCGGACGCTGCTGGTGTTCGAGGAGACCGACCTGCTGCCCGAGCCGTAGCCGGCGGGGCTGCATCCGGACGGAGCGCCCCCCGTGGCAGCGCTCACGCTCACCGACAGGCGTGCAGGCTGCGGTGCACGCCCCTGGTACAGCCCGCACGCCCGCCTCCGGTCGGTCCGCCCGGTCGGCCCCGCCCCCGGACAGCCCCGCGGTCAGTCCCCCGGTCAGTCCCGGGACGGCCGCCCCGGCTGCTCCGCGGACCGGCGACCCGCCTCCGCGGGACACCCGCCGGACACCGCGCCGTCGACGGCACCCGCCGGACACCGCTCCGGCGGGGCGCCCCACCCACCTCCCGCAGCCGCCGCCGAACCGCCGCCGCGCCCCGCCGGTGCCGGTCCGACCCGCCCCTCGGCGCGGTCCCGGGCGTCGTCGTCGAGGTGGAAGGCGGGGTGCTGCTCCTGCTCGTCGTAGTAGCGGTGGAAGACCGGCGTGATCCCGCCGGACATCGGCGGCACGATCCAGCTCCACTGCGCCGGCACCCTGCGCCCGGCCGCCTCCTCGCGCTCGATGTGGGTCAGGAACCGTCGGGACTCGGTGTGGTGGTCGGTGATCCGGACCCCGGCGGCCCGGAACGAGTGGAGCACGGCCACGTTGGTCTCGACCAGCGCGCGGTCGCGCCAGAGGGTGTCCTCGCGCGAGGTGTCCAGACCCAGGCCGGCGGCGACGGCCGGCAGCAGGTCGTAGCGATCGCTGTCGGTGAGGTTGCGCGCACCGATCTCGGTGCCCATGTACCAGCCGTTGAAGGGAGCCAGCGGGTAGTCGACACCACCGATCCGCAACCGCATGTGGGAGATCGCGGGAACCGCGTGCCAGCGCAGGCCCAGCCCGGCGAAGAACGGATGGTCCGGGTGGACCAGCGGCACCTCCAGCACGTCGCGAGGATCCAGCTCGAACAGCCGCGGCCCCCGCCCGTCCGTGCCCTCGACGACCAGCGGCAGCAGGTCGAACCGCCCGTACCGCGCGCGCCAGCCGAGCCGACGCACCGTTTCGGTGAAGGCGACGTTGGCCGGATCACCCAGGACCCTGCCGTCGTCGAGGCGGTAGCCGGCGTACCGGACCAGCTGGCTGTTCCACACCCGGGGCGCGGCGGTGGTCGGCGTGCTCGGGGCGAACACCGAGAGCACGGGGCGGATCCGTCCGCCGTTGGTCGCCGTCCGCAGGTGGTCGACGAGATGGCGGTGGATGCGGTCGGGAGTGGTCGCGTCCCGGCGGTCGAGCACCTTCAGGCTGTTCCAGTACAGCCGGCCGATGCAGCGGCTGGAGTTGCGCCAGGCGACGCGGGCGCCGAAGGTCAGCTCCGCGGTGGTGTGACGGTAGGTGCCGACCGCCGCGACGGCCTGGCGCACCTGACGCATCCGGGCGCGCAGCGGCACCGGTTGGTCGGGGTGCTCCAGATGGAACATCCGCAGGAAGTCGAACGCCTCCGCCAGGTCGACCGGCGGCGGCTCCCCCGGGGCGGGCGGTGACGCGGCCGGCCGTGACGGTGCCGGCACGGCCGGCGGCACGGGCAGCGGCACGGCGGATCGGCGCACCAGCAGCTGGTGTCCCTTCATGAGGCTCCTCGCAACGGTCGTCACGGCGTTCGGGCGGCGGATACCGGCGCGTGCTTCGGCGGACCGGCGCGGCCGGGGCGGCGGGGCACCCGCGCCCGGTCGGGAGCGGACCGGCCCGCACGTGGTTCGCACGGCGCGCGGAGACCGGCGCATGCGGGCGCGGTCTCGGTCGGTCCCGGCCGACCGGGCGCGCACAGCGGCTCGGAAGCCACGGCGTGCGCCCCCGCCGGGCCCCGCTGCGGCACGAGCAGCGGGAACAGCGACACAACCAGCCGCCGGCAGTACCGCGCAGGCTTTCCGCCGTTCCCGTCCCTGCGCCTCCCCGGCGTGCTATGCGGGTGCGCGGTGCACGCGTGGACCCTCGTTCAGCGGCCGCCCTCGGGGCCCGGAGCGCCTCCGGTCCGCAGCCCGGCGAAGGCCGTCGCGACCACGGCGTCGGCCATCCGGCCCGCGGGGATCGCCGAGTCGTGGCCGGGCCGGTACCACTCCGCGATGGAGTTGACCATGCCGAAGAGCAGGCGGGTGGCGAGCCGGACGTCCACGTCCGCCCGCAGGTCACCGTCGGCGACCGCCTCCCGCAGCAGTTCCGCCACCCGGTGGTCGAACTCCCGGCGCCGGTCCAGTGCCCACCGCTCGGCCTCCGTGTTGCCGCGCACCCGGAGCAGCAGCGTCACGTAGGGCAGCCGCTCGATCAGCACCTCGGTGGTCCGGCGCGCCACGTGCTCCAGGCGGTCGATCGCCGGGCCGTCGACCGCGACCGGCTCCTCCAGCACCGCGAACAGCCCGTCCAGTGCGTGACTGACCGCGCGCCGCAGCAGTTCCTCCTTGCCGCGCACATGGTGGTAGATCGACGACTTCGAGATGCCCGCCGCGCGGGAGAGGTGTTCCATCGACGTGCCGTCGTAACCGCGCTCGATGAATACGCCCACCGCCACTTCGAGCAGCGTCTGCGGGGTGTACGTGTCGCGTCGGGTTTCCGTGGCCATCGGTAGACACCGGTTCTCTGGGTATCGGGGTGCGGCGAGGGGGGCTGTGGCCCCCGCACCAGTCTGCACGGGCGGTCCGCGGGGCCGAGCGCGGGTTCACGCGGAGGGCGTGGCACCTCTTGCCCCGACCGATCGTTCGGTAGCAGTATCGTCCATGGCCCGTGTTCGTTCCAGCTCGACGAGGAGACACCCGCCCATGACCCGATGCCTCACCCCGGAGCAGCTGGCCGACCGGCACCGCGCCACCCTGGACACGGCGCTGGAGACCATCGCCGACCGCGGCTACTGGTCCCCGTACCCGGAACACCCCAAGGCCTACGGTGACGGCGCCACGGTGCTGAACTCGCTCGACGCCGAGCAGGGGCTGGCGGCGTTCAACGCCGTGCGGGACTCGCGGTTCGAGCTCGACCAGCCCGGCACCACCGGGTGGGTCGGCGGGGAGCACTCGCCGTACGGCTTCGCCCTCGGCGTCAGCTACCCCAAGGCCGACATCGACCAGCTGCTGCCGGCGATGGTCGACGGCGTCCCCGCCTGGCGCGACGCCGGTCCCGAGGCCCGGGCGCTGGTCTGCCTGGAGATCCTCGCCCGGATCAACGCCCACACCATGGAGTTCGCCCACGCGGTGATGCACACCTCGGGGCAGGCGTTCATGATGGCGATGCAGGCCGGCGGCCCGCACGCCCAGGACCGCGGGCTGGAGGCCGTCGCCCACGCGTACGCGGAGCAGACGCGGCTGCCGCGGCGCGCCGCGTGGTCGAAGCCGCAGGGCAAGCGGGGGCCGATCGAGCTGACCAAGGAGTTCACCGCCGTCCCGCGGGGGGTGTCGCTGCTCATCGGCTGCAACACCTTCCCGACATGGAACGGCTTTCCGGGGCTCTTCGCGTCGCTGGCCGCGGGCAACCCGGTGCTGGTGAAGCCGCACCCCCACGCGGTGCTGCCGCTGGCCATCGCCGTCCGCTTCGCCCGGGAGGTGCTGCACGCCGCCGGGTTCTCCCGCGACCTCGTCACCCTCGTGGCGGAGGAGGACGGCGGCACCGTCGCCGCCGACCTCGCGCGGCGGCCCGAGGTGCGGATCATCGACTACACCGGCTCCACCGCCTTCGGGGACTGGCTGGAGACCCACGCCCCGCAGGCCCAGGTGTACACGGAGAAGGCCGGCGTCAACACGGTCGTCATCGACTCCACCGACGACTACAAGGGCATGATCGCCAACCTGGCGTTCTCCCTCTCCCTGTACAGCGGGCAGATGTGCACCACGCCCCAGAACCTGCTCGTCCCCCGGCACGGCGTCGTCACCGACGACGGCGAGAAGACCTACGACCAGGTGGTCAGCGACCTGGCGGCCGCCGTGGAGCATCTGCTGGCCGACGACAGCCGCGCCGTGTCCATCCTGGGCGCCATCGTCAGTCCGGCCGTGAGGGCCCGGGTCCAGACGGCCCCGGAGATCGGGGACGTCGCGCTTCGCTCCCGCAGCATCCGCCACCCGGAGTTCCCCGACGCGACCGTGCGGACCCCGGTCCTCGTCAAGCTCGACGCCGCCAAGCCCGAGCACGAGGCCGCGTACCGCACGGAGTGCTTCGGCCCGGTCGCCTTCGCCGTCGCTGTCGACTCCACCGCGGAGGCGCTCTCCCTGCTCCGCTCCACCATCGCCGAACAGGGAGCCATGACGGTGGGCGGCTACACGACCTCCGGCGAGGTGGAGCGGGGGCTGGTGGACGTCTGCCTGGAGGAGTGCGCGCAGCTCTCCCTCAACCTCACCGGCGGCGTCTACGTGAACCAGACGTCCGCCTTCTCCGACCTGCACGGGTCGGGCGGGAACCCGTCGGCCAACGCCGCGCTGGTCGACGCGGCGTTCGTCGCGGACCGCTTCCGGGTGGTCGAGGTACGGCGCCAGGCGTAGACGTCCGCGCGGGGGACGGCGCGGCTGCCGCGCCCCCGCGCCCTGCGGCGGGGAGCCGCGCTGCGGGCGCGCGGCGTCGGCCGACGCGCACCCGCGGCGCGGCACGTCATCCCGCCGGCGACGGGCTCTCCGGGGCGGCCCGTCGGCGGGGCTGTGCCGCCAGCCAGTGGTACAGCGCCATCGACACGCTGGTGGCCAGGTTGTAGCTCGACACCTGGGGTCGCATCGGAAGCGACACCAGCTGGTCGGCCCGGGCACGGACGGCCGAACCGAGTCCGTGCCGCTCCGAGCCGAACGCCAGCAGCGCGTCGTCCGGGACGACCAGCTCCCGGATGTCGTCTCCCTCGGGGTCCAGCGCGAGCAGCGGCCCCGGCGGCAGGTCGGCGACCTCGCAGCGCGCCACCGGCAGGGCGTAGTGCAGCCCCGCCGCCGCCCGCACCACGCCCGGATTCCACGGATCGACCGTCCCGGTGGTCAGTACCCCGGCGGCCCCGGCGCCCGCCGCGAGCCGGATCACCGCGCCGGTGTTCCCCAGATGTCGGGGGTTGTCGAGCACCACCAACGGCGCCGTGCGCGGCTGGTCCCGCCGTGGTTCCGGCGGCCGGGCGGCGAGCGCCGCGACACCGGTCGGATGGGGGCGCGCCACCAGCCGCGCCAGTTCCTCGGGGGCGACGGGTGCCAGCAGGGTGTCGAGCCGGGCGGTGAGGTCCGGGGCCAACTCGGCTGCGAGCGCCAGCGTCGCCGCCCGGTCGGTGGTGACCGCGAGCCGGACGGCGGCGCCGAAGCGCAGGGCGTGCTTGAGTGCGTGGAAGCCGTCGAGGTGGACGGCGGCGGCGCCCGGCTGCTCGGTCAGACGCTGCCAGGCGGCCGCCGCGCCGCCGGCCTCCTGGGGGGTCATGCGCCCGCCGCCGGTCGATCGGTGGCACCCGCGCGGTCCGCGCCCGGTGCCGACTCCGGTGCGGGGGCCGGCACCGTAGGGGGCCGCCCGGCGACACCGCCGGCCGCAGGGGTGTCGCCCGTGCCGGTCACGGTGCCTGCCCGGGGCGCGGCGACCAGCGGCTCGGGGGGCGAACCCGCCGCAGCGTCGTCGGAGCGGCCGTCGGAGCGGCCGTCGGATTCGTCGTCGGCCCGGGGGCGGCGCCCCGTGAGGCGGGAGAGCGGTGCCGTCGCCCGCCGCGCCCGGTAGCCGAGCCAGAGCAGGAAGGCGGTGGGCAGGAAGACGATGTCCATGGCGATCATCGCGAGCGAGAAGAACGGCAGGCCCATCAGCACCGCGATGCCGACGTGCTCGGCGATCATCACCGCGAGCAGCACGTTCTTGACCTTGCGGTTGAGCAGGGCGAACGGGAAGGCGACCTGGATGAAGACCGTCCCGTACGTCATGATCATCACGAGCGCACCGTTGCCGGTGAGCGCCTGCGACAGCTCGGGGAACGGCGTGAAGTAGTCCAGGTTCATCGGGTAGTAGACGGCGGTGCCGTCCTGC
Organism: Streptomyces bohaiensis; assembly: GCF_012033785.1. GTDB lineage: Bacteria > Actinomycetota > Actinomycetes > Streptomycetales > Streptomycetaceae > Streptomyces > Streptomyces bohaiensis. The sequence continues at coordinate 8,005 of NZ_JAAVJC010000072.1, read as the reverse complement.
CACCTGGTCCCCTGGATCTTGTACCAGCCGGCCGTGGCGTAGATCAGGCAGACCTGCGCCATGACGATCAGCAGGCCCATGTTGTGCACCAGGTTGGCGACCACGTCGCAGACCAGGCGGGGCTCCCGGGGCCAGTGCCGCTCGACCACCCACCAGGCGCCGAAGACGAACCACAGCCCCCACAGGCAGAGCTGCCAGACCCAGCCGCCAAGGAGCCCGCCACCGGTGGTGACGGCGAGGGCCAGGCCCGCGGCGGCCCAGAGGACGACCCCCGTCCGGTCCGTGTCGGGCCCCGCGCCGCGCCGTGCCCGGCGGCGCGCGTCCAGCGACCACACCTGCCCGCAGCGGAGCAGCACGAGGTAGATGGCCATCAGCTTGACGACATTGTCGCCGCCGTCGCCCATGAAGATGGAGCGGTTCTGGAGGGAGAGCACGCCGAGCATGAAGAGGACGGACACGGCCCGGGTGTGCCACCCCAGCAACAACCCGAGCGACGCCAGCATCGCCGTCAGGTAGACGAGTTCGAACCAGAGGCGACCGTCGCTCCACAGCAGCACGGTGAAGGCACCGGAGCTCGAGATCATCTGCTCCGCGAGGTCGAAACCCCAGGGGCTGTCGGGGCCGTACAGCTCGTGGCGGTGGGGGAACTCGCGGATCAGGTAGAACAGCCAGGTGAAGGCGAACCCGATGCGGACCACGGCGGTCTGGTGGGGGCCGAGCGCACGCCGGGTGAGGTGACCCAGGCCGCGGGCGAGCGAGGCGTCGAACTTCTTGCCCAGACCGGCGAAGGGCGACGGCGGGGGCCTGTCGGCCGTCCGTCCGGACGGTTGCTGCGCGCTCATGACTCGCCCTCCCGGGCCTCGACGCCGCCGGCTGCCTCCGTGGGGCCCGCCGCGGCGGGTGCGTCCCCGCCGGCCCCGCCGTCGGTCTCCTCCGTGACGCGGGCGCCGTCACCGCTCTCGGTGCCCTCCTCCGACGCGCCCTCCTCGGCGACCGCCGCCTCTGGCGGCGGCAGGTCGTCGCCGGAGGGGGCCAGCACGCCGCGCGGCCGGTCGGACGGCAGGACGGTCCGCCAGTCCTGCTCCGCGTGGACGGTCTCGGTGTTGACGACCCGGTCGTCCCAGGGCGGGGTGGCGAGCGGGGTGACCGCCGACCTCACCTGGAGCCGCTGCACCGGCTCGGTGTCCATGACCGTGCTGAGCCGCAGCAGCGCGATGCGGTGGACGTAGACAGTGGCGCGTTCGCCGCGCTCCCCCACGGGACGGCCGTCGTCGTCAAGGGTGTTGCTGTAGCTGTCCCACGCCCGCCGGAGGGTGTTGTGCGCCGTGTGACTCGGGAGGAGGTTGTACCGGATCCCCTCGATGTCCATGGCCGTGAGATCGATCCAGTCGGTGGTGCGCACGGCCCCGTTCTCGTCCTCGAACTCGGCGCGGGCCTCGACGGCGATGTTGGACTGGAGCGGGTTGGGGGCGAAGAGCTTCCAGTTCTGCTCGAACTCCGGATTGGAGTAGCCGTCCCGGATGACGGACCCGTACTCCTTGGACAGGGTGTTGGCCGGCGCGACGTAGAGGAAGCCCATGGCTATGTGCCAGAGGCCGAGCACCGTGGCGACCCCCACGGTCAGCGCGATGACGATGCGCGCGGGCCACCGCAGGCGGGCGAAGACGAACCCCTCTGTCGTCAGCGGGTCGGCGTCCGGCGCTCCGCCGTCACTGCGCTGACCGCCTTCGCCGGGGGGCCGGCCGGCCGGTGGCGGGTCCGCCGCGGGGTCTCCAGCCGCCGGCGGGGCCGCCGCCCCTCCCTCGTCGTGGTGCGCCGGTGAGGCGGCGCCCGCCGCCTCCCGGGGGGCGGGAAGAGCGGCAGCGGCCGTTCCGTCGCCCGTCCCGGTGCCGGGGTCGTCTTCCCCGCTGCGATCCTCGGGTTTCTCCGGTGGCTCCATGCTGGCGAACGGTCCCCCACGACTGCGGTTCCAGGTCCCTCCTGGACCACAGCACGGTACCGCCGATGGCACCGTCGCGTCCCCCGCCCTTCGGCCCTGCCGAGGCCGCCCCGCCACACCGCCCACTCCGCCCCGTCCCCCGCCCTGCCGGGGGTGCCACCGCCACCCACCGGCCCCGCCCTCCGTGCCGCCGCACCACTCCGTGCCATCGCCACCGCCACCACCACTGCCACTGCCACTGCCACTGCCACTGCCGAACACGGAGAGTGACAGTCATCATCCTGGGCATCGCCACCCCGGGCTGCGTACCGCCGAACGAGTGAGTCTCTTGACACCGCCCCGGACCCCGCCCACCATTGAACCGAACGATCGGTCGGTCGGCGGCGCCGGTGGCGCGCGATCGTCCGACACCGCGTCGGCCGGACACCTTCACAGCGGCGGGCCGCTCCTCCCGGCGGCCCTCACGACGCCCACCGCGGCCGCTCCGGCGGTCGGCACGCGCGGCGACCGCCCTCCCGCGCCCCCGCCGCGGACCCCGCCCCGCCGGCCGGAGCGGTCCGAGACCGACGCACCGTCACCGTCACCACCCCACCGACCACCGACGAGAGGGCCAGCCGATGACCACCGCCCCGCCCGCGGCAGACCGGAGCCCCGGCCCCTCCGAGTGGCAGTCGGCCTTCGACGCGGCCGTCGCCGCCGAGGAGCGCATCGAGCCCCGCGACTGGATGCCCGACGCGTACCGCGCCACCCTCGTCCGCCAGATAGCCCAGCACGCGCACTCGGAAATCATCGGCATGCAGCCGGAGGCCAACTGGATCACCCGGGCCCCGTCCCTGCGGCGCAAGGCGATCCTCATCGCCAAGGTGCAGGACGAGGCGGGCCACGGGCTCTACCTCTACAGCGCGGCCGAGACCCTCGGCGTCAGTCGCGACGAACTCCTGGACAAGCTGCACGCGGGCACGCAGCGCTACTCCTCGATCTTCAACTACCCGACGCTGACCTGGGCCGACGTCGGCGCCATCGGCTGGCTGGTCGACGGAGCCGCCATCACCAACCAGGTACCGCTCTGCCGCTGCTCGTACGGTCCGTACGCGCGGGCCATGGTCCGCATCTGCAAGGAGGAGTCGTTCCACCAGCGCCAGGGCTACGAGCTCCTCCTGGCGCTCAGCCGGGGCACCGAGGCCCAGCGCGCCATGGCACAGGACGCCGTCGACCGGTGGTGGTGGCCCTCGCTGATGATGTTCGGGCCGCCGGACGACCGATCCGCCCACTCGGCCCAGTCCATGGCGTGGAAGATCAAGCGGCACTCCAACGACGAGCTCCGGCAGCGGTTCGTGGACATCTGCGTGCCGCAGGCCGCATCGCTCGGCCTCACCCTGCCCGACCCGGACCTCCGGTGGAACGAGGAGCGCGGCCGGCACGATTTCGGGGCCATCGACTGGGAGGAGTTCTCCCAGGTCCTCAAGGGCAACGGCCCCTGCAACGAGCAGCGCATCTCCCAGCGCCGCCGCGCCCACGAGGAGGGCGCCTGGGTCCGGGAGGCGGCCTCCGCCCACGCGGCGAAGCGCCGTGCCCGGGAGACCGCGCCCACCGGGCGCCTTCCCGGGAGCACCACCGGTCGACCTGCCGACCGCACCGCCGCCCCGAAGGGAGCCCCCGCCTCATGACCACGCACTGGCCGCTGTGGGAGGTGTTCGTGCGCAGCCGCCGTGGGCTCTCCCACACCCACGCCGGCAGCCTCCACGCCCCGGACGCCGAGATGGCGCTCCGCAACGCCCGCGACCTCTACACCCGGCGCGGCGAGGGCGTCTCCCTCTGGGTCGTCCCCGCCGCGGCGGTCACCGCCTCCTCCCCCGACGAGAAGGACCCGTTCTTCGAACCGGCCGGTGACAAGGCCTACCGGCACCCGACCTTCTACGCGATACCCGACGGGGTGAAGCACCTGTGACCCCGGCCGACACCGCGCGCAGCACCGACGCGGCGACGGCGCCGCGGCTCACCGGCGAGGGGGCGGCCGCCGCGCTGATGCTCGGCGACGACGCCCTGATCCTCTCCCACCGCCTCGCCGAGTGGACCGGCCACGCTCCGGCCCTCGAGGAGGACGTCGCCCTGGCCAACATCTCGCTCGACCTGCTCGGTCAGGCCCGCACCCTGTTCTCCTTCGTCGGTGACGAGGACGAACTGGCCTACCTGCGGGAGGAGCGGGCCTTCCGCAACATCCAGCTGGTGGAGCAGCCCAACGGTGACTTCGCGCAGACCATCGCCCGCCAGCTCTGCTTCTCGCTCGCCCAGGAACTCCGCTGGACGGCGATCCTCGACTCCGCCGACTGTCCCACCCCGATCCGGGAACTCGCCGCCAAGGCGGTCAAGGAGACCGCCTACCACCGCGACCACGCCACCGAGTGGACGCTGCGGCTCGGTGACGGCACCGAGGAGTCGCACGCACGGATGCGACGCGGCATGGCGGTGATGTGGCGTCACACCGGCGAGTTGTTCGCGCCGGTCCCCGGGCTGCCCCTGGACGATGCCGCCCTGCGGGAGCAGTGGCTCACCGCGCTGCGGGCCGTGCTCGCCGAAGCGACCCTCGACCTCCCCGAGGGCCCGGACGCCGACGCCTGGGCCGCGGGCGGCGGCCGCGAGGGCGTGCACACGGAGCCCTTCGGCTTCCTGCTCGCCGAGATGCAGCACCTGCACCGCAGTCACCCGGGGGCGACGTGGTGACCCGGCCCCCCGCAGGGCGAGCAGCCACCGCCCCCGAGACGGCCTCCGGTAAGGCGACGGACGGCCCGGCCGCCCCCGACGAGGCGACCCTGCGCGCCGCGGCCGCCTCCGTGCCCGACCCGGAGCTGCCGGTCCTCTCCCTCGCCGAGCTCGGTGTCCTCCGCGCGCTGCGGTTCGACCGCGCCCCGGTCCCCGAGGCGGCACCGGCGACGGCCGCGCACCCCGTACGGGTCGAGGTCGACATCACCCCCACCTACACCGGGTGCCCGGCGCTGGAGACGATGGCCGCGGACCTCGAAACGGCGCTGCGACACGCGGGAGCAGCCGAGGTGACGGTCCGCACCGTCCTCAGCCCGGCCTGGTCGACCGACGACATCACCGACGAAGGGCGACGCAAGCTCGCCGCCGCCGGCATCGCACCGCCGCGGCCCACCGGACCCGCCGCCGGCCCCGTGGGCCTGGCGCTCACCATCCGCTGCCCGCGCTGCGGCTCGACCGACACCACGCTGCTCAGCCGCTTCTCCTCCACGGCGTGCAAGGCCCTGCGCCGCTGCGACACCTGCCGCGAGCCGTTCGACCACGTCAAGGAGGTGCGGCGGTGATCTTCCACCCGCTCACCGTGAGCCGGCTCGACCACCTGACCGAGGACTCGGTCGCGGTGACCCTCGACGTGCCGTCCTCCCTGCGGGAGACCTTCCGGCACGTCCCCGGCCAGCACCTCACCTTCCGTCACACCCCGGCGGACGGCGCAGAGCTGCGGCGGACCTACTCCATCTGCTCGCCGGCGTCGTCCCCCGACGAACCGGGCCCGGAACGCCTCACCGTCGGGGTGCGCCACATCGACGGCGGCGTCTTCTCGGCCCATGTCGTCAAGGAGCTGAAAGCCGGGGACACCCTGGACGTCCTCCCCCCGGCCGGACGTTTCACGCTGCCGCCGGTACCGGGCCGCTACGCCGCGGTGGTCGGCGGCAGCGGTGTCACCCCGGTGCTCAGCATGGTCGCGACCCTGCTGGCGCGGGCGCCGGAAGCCCGCTTCACCGTGCTCCGCTGCGACCGCTCCTCGGCCAGCACGATGTTCCTCGAGGAGTTCGCGGAGCTGAAGGACCGCTACCCGGATCGGCTCCAGCTGGCGCACGCCTTCTCCCGGGAGGAGCAGCAGGCGGGTCTTGCCACCGGCCGCATGGACGCCGACCGACTCGGCGCACTGCTGCCGGCGCTGCTGGGCCCGGGGACGTCCGACGTCGCCGGGTGGTATCTCTGCGGCCCACTGGGGCTGGTCGAGGCGGCCCATGAGGCGCTCCGTGCGGTGGGGGTGGACCGCCGCCGCGTCCACACCGAGCTGTTCCACGCCGACGCCGCTCCCGTGGGGGAACCGCGGGCCGATGCGGCAGCGCCGGCCGGGTCCCGGGTCACCGCGACGCTCGACGGCCGGTCGGGGACCTGGCCGATGGAGCAGGGCGAGACGCTGTTGGAGACGGTGCTGCGCAACCGTGCGGACGCGCCCTACGCCTGCAAGGGCGGTGTCTGCGGTACCTGCCGCGTGCAGCTGGTCAGCGGTGAGGTGGGCATGGACCGCAACTACGCGCTGGAGCCGGAGGAGATCGCGGGCGGCTACGTGCTGGCCTGCCAGTCCCGGCCGAGGACCGCCGAGGTGGCGATCGACTTCGACGCCTGATCCGTCGCGCCCCGCCCGGCCGTCCCCGCCCGACCGTCCCGCGCGGGGGGGGTGTGGTCGACCGCGCGGGCACGGGGCACGGCGGGCGGCGCGGCGGGCGCTGTCCCCGGCCGACGCCATGGGCGAGGATGAGCCGATGCCCGGCGGGACCGCCGCCGCACCGCACCCGCACAGCAGGCCGACCACGAGGACCGGTGAGAGATGAGCGACCGTCCGTTGCTGAACCGCAGGCTCGACGGGCTGGGCACGACGATCTTCGCCCGGATGACGGCACTCGCCGCCGAGACGGGGGCCATCAACCTCGGCCAGGGTTTCCCGGACACCGACGGCCCCGAGGCGGTCCGCGAGGCGGCCGTCCGGGCCCTCCGCTCGGGGCACGGCAACCAGTACCCGCCCGGGCCCGGCATCCCGGAGCTGCGTCAGGCGGTCGCCGAGCACCAGTCGCGGTTCCACGGACTGCACTGGGACCCGGACTCGGAGGTGCTGGTGACCGCCGGCGCGACCGAGGCGCTGGCGGCGGCGCTGCTCGCGCTGCTGGAACCGGGGGACGAGGTGATCGCCTTCGAGCCCTACTACGACTCCTACACGGCGGGCATCGCGATGGCCGGCGCGGTCCGGGTGCCGCTCACGCTGCGGGCCCCCGACTTCCGACCCGACCTCGACGCCCTGCGGGCCAAGGTCACCGACCGGACGCGGATGCTGCTGCTCAACAGCCCGCACAACCCCACCGGTATGGTGCTGAGCCGCGCCGAGGCCGAGGCCATCGCCGAGTTGGCCGTCGAACGGGACCTGCTGGTCGTCACGGACGAGGTGTACGAGCACCTCGTCTTCGACGGCGAGCACGTGCCGTTCGTCTCGCTGCCGGGCATGCGCGACCGCACGGTCTCCATCTCCTCCGCCGGCAAGACCTTCTCGTTCACCGGCTGGAAGGTCGGCTGGGTGACGGCCGCCCCCCACCTCATCGCGGCGGTCCGTACCACCAAGCAGTTCCTGACCTACGTCAGCGCGGGCCCGTTCCAGTACGCGGTGGCCGAGGCGCTGCGGCTGCCGGACGCCTACTTCACCGGGCTGCGGGAGGAGCTGCGGGCCAAGCGGGACCTGCTCTCCGCCGGGCTGCGCGACGCGGGCTTCACCGTGCACCCGTCCGCGGGCACCTACTTCGTCACCACCGACATCGCCGCGCTGGGCGAGAAGGACGGCGTCGCGTTCTGCCTGGCGCTGCCGGAACGCTGCGGGGTGGTCGCCGTCCCCAACGCGGTCTTCCACGACGACGAGGCGGCCGGCCGCACCCAGGTCCGCTTCGCGTTCTGCAAACGCCCCGAGGTCCTGTCCGAGGCGGTCGAACGGCTGCGGCTGCTCACCGGCTGACCACCCCGGCATCCGGCCGGGCCCCCGGCATCGGGCGCCGCAGCAGCACCGGCAGGAGCGCCGGGCCGTGCCGCACCCGACCGGCCGGTGGCGGACGCCACCCGCCCGCAGCGGCGGGGTGCCCCGGCGGCCTCGGCGCGCAGTGCTCCCCCGCGACGGCGGGCATGGCACGAACCGGAGCGGGCATGCGGCAGCGAGAAGACGGGCGCCCGGGCCGGCCGAGGTCGACGCCCCGCGGTCGGTCAGGTCGACCGGCGGCGCGGCCGGCCGGTCGGGGTGCGCCCGGCCCGGACTGCCCCGAC
>NZ_JAAVJC010000071.1 GCF_012033785.1 Streptomyces bohaiensis | reverse complement strand
GGGGCCGGGAGCGGTGCTCCCGGCCCCGGACCGGCCGGTCAGCCGCGGCCCGCGCCGCGGCGGCGCAGGAACATCAACCCGCCGCCGGCCGCCACCAGCGCGGCGGCGCAGGCGGCGATGATCGGCGTCCGGGAGTCGCCACCGGTCTCGGCGAGGTCGGGGGTCTTGGTCTCGACCTCCTCCTCTCCCCCGGTCTGCGGGGTCTCGCCCGGCTTCTCCGGCTCCGGCTCGGGCTCCGGGGCGGCCTCGGGGCGCTCGCAGTCGGCCGCCGCGAGGGTGATGCTGCCCTCGACCTCGGCGACGTTGAGGTTGAGCGGGTTGACGGCGACGTCCAGCCGGAGCGCGGTGGCGGCGGCGGTGTCGTCGGTGGTCTCCTCGTGAGCGAGCGCCAGCACGACCTCGCCGACGCCGGGGACATCGACGGCGGTGGTGCCGTTCAGGGTCACGGCGACCTCCGTCCCCAGCACGTCGACGGTGGCGGGCAGCTCGGCGACGGCCTCGGGCCGCTCGCCGGCGGTGCAGGTGGCGCGGGCGGTGACCGACTCCACGGTGATGAGCGAGGTGCCGGGCAGTCCGGGGACGTGGACCGCGGCGTTGACGAGCTTCACCTCGCCGACCGCGGTGTCGTCGTCGACCGAGGCGGTCGCGGAGGCGACATCGGCGCGCAGGAGGTGGAACGGCTTGCCCTGGTCGACGCCGTCGAGCGTCGCGGTGAGCGCGGTCTTCTCGGCCGACTCCTGGGCCCCCTCGGGTGCGCCGACCTCGTTGAGCGTGAGGTCCAGCGGCAGCTCGACGGCCTTGTTCAGCAGGGAGACCTGCAGACCGGACCGGAGCACCACGGCGCTCGCCTTGCCCTTCTCGCCGCTCTCCCCGGCGCCGGTGGCGACCGCGGGGGCGGCGCTGCCGAGGAGGAGTGCGGTGGCGATCAGGGTCGCCGCCCGGCGCGGGCCGGGACGGCGGAAGGCAGAGTTGTACACGGGTCGAACCCCCACAGATTCACGGTGACGCCGCCGTCGCACGCCGGTGGGACACCGGCGCGGAGAGCGGCTGGGACGTCGCCATCCTTGACGCCCGTACGGGTGACGGGAGGGGTTCCTCGACGCCTTCACCCGTACGGGGATCACTCGGCACGCCGTGCGAATCCCGGACGTCCGGCCAGCTCGGGCCCGGACGTCCGTGCGGAACCGATCACTCGTGCGCGGCAGCGGCGCCGCCGCGCACGGGGCGCGCACCGCACGTCGCTCCGGCACGGGCGCCCGGCGGGCGCCTCCCCGTTCGGGGGAATCCCCGCCGGGCCCGCGTCAGGGGGTCAGGGCGTCAGGCCACGACCCGGCCGTTGAGCACCACCCGGCGTGGAGCCGCCATCACCCGGACGTCCTCGCGCGGGTCGGAGGCGTAGACCACGAGGTCGGCGGGTGCCCCCTCGGTCAGTCCCGGCCGCCCCAGCCACGCCCGGCCGCCCCAGGAGGCGGCCGCGACGACCTCGGCGGCGGGGATACCGGCGCGGACCAGCTCGGCGATCTCGCGGGCGATCAGCCCGTGCGGGATCGTGCCGCCGGCGTCCGTGCCGGGGTAGACCGGCACCCCGGCCTCCCAGGCGGCGCGCACGGTCGCGTAGCGGCGGGCGTGGAGCGCCCGCATGTGCGCGGCCCACCGGGGGAACTTCGCCTCGCCGCTCGCGGCGAGGTCGGGGAAGGTGGCGATGTTGACCAGCGTGGGGACGACGGCCACACCACGCTCGGCGAACCGGGGGATGGTCTCCTCGGTGAGCCCGGTGGCGTGCTCGACGCAGTCCACACCGGCGTCGAGGAGGTCCGGCAGGGAGTCGGCGGCGAAGCAGTGCGCCGTGACGCGAGCGCCCTCCTCGTGGGCGGCGGCGACGGCCTCGCGCAGCGCGTCCGCCGGCCAGCAGGGCGCGAGGTCGCCGCGGTCGCGGTCGATCCAGTCCCCGACCAGCTTGACCCATCCGTCGCCCGCGCGGGCCTCCTGCCGCACGTGGGCGGCGAGCTCGGCCGGCTCGACCTCGTGGCCGTAGTTGCGGATGTAGCGGCGCGGGCGGGCGATGTGGCGTCCGGCGCGGATGATGCGCGGCAGGTCCTCGCGGTCGTCGACCCAGCGGGTGTCGGAGGGCGAGCCGGCGTCCCGCAGCAGCAGCACGCCGGCGTCGCGCTCGGTGACCGCCTGCTTCTCGGCGGCGGCGGCGTCGATGGCGCCGTGGCCGTCGAGTCCGATGTGGCAGTGGGCGTCGATCAGGCCGGGCAGCGCCCAGCCGGAGACGGTGAGGGCGTCGCCGCCGCCCGCCGGCGGGGTGAGGCTCACGCGGCCGCCCACGGCCCAGATCTCGTCGCGCACGTCCTCGGGCCCGGGGCCGGTGAGCACCCGGCCGGTGATCCGCAGGACCGGCGCCTCATGGGGTGAAGTCATGGCGAAAGGCTACGAGTTGTGCGGCTGTGACGCAGCGGTGCTTCCGGGGATTCCTGTGACATTGTGCACGGATGGAATCCACGGGAACGCAGCCGTGTGAATGCGGAGCGCTTACGGCACCTAGGGTCCCATCTGCTGCTGCCCAGACCCCCGATGCCTAAACAAAACGCATTGAGTTTCACTGGATCAACGATTGGCCCCCGCAGAAGTCATCGATGTTACGGATCTGTGACCAAGCCAACACCCTGTCCGGTTCGTACGGAAATATCAGTATGAACCCTGCCGAACCATGCCCCGATATGCGCTACTTTCACGCTCGGCCCATACCACAGTTCCGCCCTGCTGGGAACCGCGCCTGGCGATGCAATCTTCGCATTTGCTGGGTAAATTCGATAGACATGACCTCCGCACAAGCAGACCATGCACGTGCCCCCGTTAAAAGCGCAGAAATGCCCGAGGGATTGAAGCTCGACTATCCACGCCTCGAGGACGGCGCGGCGCTCTGGCGTATCGCGCGGGACTCGCGGGTTCTCGACCTGAACTCCTCCTACAGCTACCTGCTGTGGTGCCGCGACCACAGTGCCACCTCCATCGTGGCGCGTGACGCGGACGGCGACCCGGTCGGCTTCATCACCGGGTACCTGCGCCCCCAGGACCAGCGCACCCTCTTCGTCTGGCAGGTCGCCGTGGACCACAGCCAGCGCGGACGCGGTCTGGCGGCGGCAATGCTCGGCACGCTGGTCGGCCGCGTGGCGGAGGAACTGGGCGTCGAGTTCGTGGAGACCACGGTCACCCCGGACAACGCGCCCTCCAACCGGTTGTTCACCTCCTTCGCCGAACGGCACAGCGCACCGATGCGCAGCGACGTCCTGCTCGACGCCGACGTGTTCCCCGACGACGGCCACGAGCCGGAGGTGCTCCACCGCATCGGGCCCCTGACCGCCTGACGGAACCACCGCACCGCCCCGGACCGCCTCCGCAGCCAGCACCGCGCCGCGCACCGGACAACGACGTACCGGACCGCGCCGCGACCGCTCCCCCACCCCCGGGAGCCAGTCGTAACCCAGCGCCCCGACGCGCCGCGCGACGCCCGCAGGAGGACGACGCGCCGACCGACGACGCACCGCGACGGGACGCCCACCGGCCCGCATCCCGCACGCACCCGAACCCCAGGAGAGAACGCCGTGACCATCACCCAGCCCGACCTCAGCGTCTTCGAGACCGTCGAGTCGGAGGTCCGCAGCTACTGCCGTGCCTGGCCCGCCATCTTCGACCGGGCCCAGGGCAGCTACCTCTTCGACGAGGACGGCCACCGCTACCTGGACTTCTTCGCCGGTGCGGGGTCGCTGAACTACGGGCACAACAACCCGGTCCTCAAACGCGCCCTGCTGGACTACCTGGAGCGCGACGGCATCACCCACGGCCTGGACATGTCCACCACGGCCAAGCGGGCATTCCTGGAGACGTTCCGGGACGTGATCCTGCGGCCGCGCGACATGGACCACAAGGTGATGTTCCCGGGTCCGACCGGCACCAACGCCGTGGAGTCGGCGCTGAAGCTGGCGCGCAAGGTCAAGGGCCGCGAGTCCGTCGTCTCCTTCACCAACGCCTTCCACGGCATGTCCCTGGGGTCGCTGGCGGTCACCGGCAACGCGTTCAAGCGCGCCGGCGCGGGCATCCCGCTGGTCCACGGCACCCCGATGCCGTTCGACGACTACCTCGACGGCCGCACCCCTGACTTCATCTGGTTCGAGCGCCTGCTGGAGGACTCGGGCTCCGGCCTCAACCAGCCGGCCGCCGTGATCGTGGAGACGGTCCAGGGCGAGGGCGGCATCAACGTGGCCCGCGCCGAGTGGCTGCGTGCCCTGGCGGACCTGTGCCGCCGGTACGACATGCTCCTGATCGTGGACGACATCCAGATGGGCTGCGGTCGCACGGGGGCCTTCTTCTCCTTCGAGGAGGCGGGGATCCAGCCCGACATCATCACCGTCTCGAAGTCGATCAGCGGCTACGGGCTCCCGCTGGCACTCACGCTCTTCAAGCCGGAGCTGGACGTCTGGGAGCCCGGCGAGCACAACGGCACCTTCCGCGGCAACAACCCCGCGTTCGTGACCGCCGCCGCCGCGCTGGACGCCTACTGGCACGACGGGCAGATGGAGAAGCAGACCACGGCGCGCGGCGAGCAGGTCGAGGCCGCCCTGGCGGGCATCGTCCGGGAGAACCCGGACGCCGGTGGCCACTTCCGCGGCCGCGGCCTGGTGTGGGGCATGGAGTTCCCGGACAAGGAGCGCGCGGGCCGCATCTGCCGCCGCGCCTTCGAGCTCGGCCTGCTGGTGGAGACCTCCGGTCCGGAGAGCGAGGTCGTCAAGCTGCTGCCGGCGCTGACCATCTCGCCCGAGGAGCTGGACGAGGGGCTGCGCATCCTGGCGCGCGCGGTGCGCGAGGCCGGCTGACCCTCCCGAGTTGGACCCCGGGGTCGGACGGCACACCGCCGTCCGACCCCCTGCCGGGGCGCGCGCCCGCGCGTCCCGGTGAACCCGTTGTAACGACGGCGGCACCGTCCGGTGAAGGTTCGCGTGAGAGGTTTCGCGCTGCGGCTTGCCGGACCGTCCGCAGGAAGGCACCGTGAAGAAGTGATCGTCCGTTCCCTCAGCGACATCGAAGGCACCGACCGGGACGTGAAGTCCGCGTCCGGCACCTGGCGCAGCAAGCGGCTGGTGCTCGCCAAGGAGCGGGTCGGGTTCTCGCTGCACGAGACGGTGCTCTACGCGGGCACCGAGACGTCGATGTGGTACGCCAACCACATCGAGGCCGTGCTCTGCGTCGAGGGCGAGGCCGAGCTGACCAACGACGACACGGGCGAGGTGCACTGGATCCGTCCGGGAACCATGTACCTGCTCGACGGACACGAGAAGCACACCCTGCGACCCAAGACCGACTTCCGCGTGGTCTGCGTCTTCAACCCGCCGGTCACCGGCCGGGAGGACCACGACGAGAACGGTGTCTACCCGCTGCTCACCGAGCCCGCGGAGGACTGACACCCCCCTGGGGCCTCCCCCCGGCTCCGGGCTACCGCCACCCCCTCGGAACGCGCCGGCGGCGCCGGTTCGGCCCTTCGGGGGCGGCACAGGCCCGGTTCAACGCAACAGATCAATCGAGAGGATGGCACACCATGACGACCGCACCCGCGCAGATCGCCGACCTCTACCCCACGCGCGGTGAGAGTGAAGTGATCACCGACCGCCAGGACCCGGTTGTCTGGTCGGAGCCCGGTACGCCGGGTCCGATCGACGCGTCCGACCTGGCGTCCTTCGACCACGACGGCTTTCTCGCGATCGACGAACTCATCACCCCGGACGAGGTGGCGCTGTACCACGGCGAGCTGGAGCGGCTCACCACCGACCCCGTGATCAAGGCCGACCCGCGCTCCATCGTGGAGCCCCAGTCGGACAAGATCCGCACGGTCTTCGAGGTCCACCGCATCAGCGAGGTCTTCGCCTCCCTGGTGCGCGACCCGCGCCTGGCGGACCGCGCCCGGCAGATCCTCGGCTCGGACGTGTACGTCCACCAGAGCCGCATCAACGTGAAGCCCGGCTTCGGTGCGACCGGCTTCTACTGGCACTCCGACTTCGAGACCTGGCACGCCGAGGACGGCATGCCCCGCATGCGGGCGGTCTCCGTCTCGATCGCGCTCACCCGGAACCACGACACCAACGGCGGGCTGATGATCATGCCCGGCTCCCACCGCACCTTCCTGGGCTGCGCGGGCGCCACGCCGGAGGACAACTACAAGAAGTCGCTGCAGATGCAGGACGCGGGCACCCCGTCCGACGAGCAGCTGACGCGCCTGGCGGACGCCCACGGGATCAAGCTGTTCACCGGCGCGCCGGGCTCGGCGACCTGGTTCGACTGCAACGCGATGCACGGCTCGGGGGACAACATCACGCCGTACCCGCGGTCCAACGTCTTCATCGTCTTCAACAGCGTGGAGAACACCGCGGTGGAGCCGTTCGCGGCGCCGGTGCCGCGGCCCGAGTACATCGGCGCACGCGACTTCACCCCGGTGCGCTGACCCGGGGGCCGGACGCCGCGTCCGACGTCCCGGGGCACGATCCCCGAGAGCGTCCCCGCGACGGCAACGCGGCGTCCGGCAACCGAAGGTGCTTGTAACCGGGTGTCCTCGGTGGGAAGTTGGCACGGCTCAGAACCAACTCTCCCCGGGGGTGAGGATGTCCGCCAGTGACAACAGCGGCACCGAGGAAGCGGTGTCATCCGGGGCAGCGAGACCCGACGAGCGGACCGTGCGTCCCCGACAGTGGCTCGGCCTGGGCATCGGGGTCGTGTTGGCCGTGGTGGTCCGGCTGGCCGCCCCGGACTCGCTGTCCGCCGACGCCAGGAACGTCGCAGCGGTGGCCACGCTGATGGCGGTGTGGTGGATGACCGAAGCGCTCCCCCTGCCGGCGACCGCCCTGGTCCCCCTGGTCCTGTTCCCGCTGCTGGGCAACGCCCCGTTCTCGGATGTCGCGCCGCCCTACGCCAGCGACACGATCTTCCTCTTCATGGGCGGCTTCGTCCTCGCGGTCGCCATGCAGCGCTGGAACCTGCACACACGGTTCGCGCTGTCCACCGTGCTGCTGGTGGGAACCAGCCCGGGCCGCATGGTGGCGGGCTTCATGATCGCCACCGGCCTGCTGTCCATGTGGATATCGAACACCGCCACCGCGGTGATGATGCTGCCCATCGGTATCGCGGTGCTGGGGCTGGTCGCCCAACTCGGTGACGGCAAGAGGGACCCCAACTTCGCGACGGCGCTGATGCTCGGCATCGCCTATGCCGCCTCCATCGGTTCGCTCGGCACCCTCATCGGTACACCGCCGAACGCGTTCCTGCGCGAGTACCTCCAGAGCGCCCACGACATATCCATCGGCTTCTTCCAGTGGATGCTCTTCGGTGTGCCGCTGGCAGCGGTGTTCCTGGCGCTCGCGTGGCTCGTGCTGACCAAGGTGGTGTTCCGCGCCACGCTGACGGAGATCCCCGGTGGCCGGGAGATGATCGCCGAGCGGAAGCGGGAGCTGGGCCCGATGAGCCACGCCGAGCGGACCGTGCTCGCTGTGTTCGGTCTGGCGGCGGTGGCCTGGGTGGTCGTCCCCCAGTTGGACGGAATGTGGGACTGGCCCGAGCGGTTCGGCGACTCCGGGGTGGCGGTGGCGGCCGCGGTGCTGCTCTTCCTGCTGCCCGCCGACCGTTCCGGTGGCAGACGTGTCCTGGTCTGGGAGGACACCAAGGAGATCCCGTGGGGCATCCTGCTGCTGTTCGGGGGCGGCCTCAGCCTGTCCGCCCAGTTCGGTGAGAGCGGACTCAGCGCGTGGGTCGGCGATCAGGTCACCGGGCTCGACGCCATCCCGGTCGTCCTGCTCGTCCTCTCCGTCGCCGCCCTCGTGCTCCTGCTGACCGAGCTGACGAGCAACACCGCGACGGCCGCGACCTTCCTTCCCATCATGGGAGGCGTCGCCATCGGTCTCGGTCTGGACCCGATGCTGCTGGCCGTGCCGGTGGCGCTGGCCGCCACCTGCGCCTTCATGCTGCCCGTGGCGACTCCGCCCAACGCCATCGTGTTCGGCTCCGGGCAGGTCACCATCGCACAGATGCTCCGCGGCGGTGTCCTCCTGAACGTCCTGGCACTGGTGCTGTGCACCCTCTCCGTGTACACCGTGGGAGCGCTGGCCCTGGGCATCGCGCTCTGAGCGGAAGCAGAAACGGAAGCGTCCCGGACGCCGGAACGGCCCGAAAGCCGGAACGGCCTCGGCCCCCTCGGGAGGGGGCCGAGGCCGTTCCGCTGCGCTCCGGTCAGCGGACCCCGAGGATCTGCTCGATGGGGTCGATCGCGAAGAAGACCACGAAGGCGGCCGCCGTCGCCCACATCAGCCAGTGCACCTCGCGGATGCGGCCCAGCGCCGTCTTGACCACGACGTAGGTGATGAAGCCGGCACCGATGCCGTGGGTGATCGAGTAGGTGAACGGCATGACCGCGATGATGACGAACGCGGGGATGGCGATGTCGTACGCCTTCCAGTCCACCCCGACGACCTGCGTCATCATCAGGAAGCCGACCACGACCAGCGCCGGGGAGGCGGCCTGGGCGGGAACCGTGGCGGCGAGCGGCGCGAAGAACAACGCGAGGGCGAACAGTCCGCCGGTGACCAGGTTGGCCAGCCCCGTGCGCGCGCCCTCCCCCACGCCGGAGGCCGACTCGATGTAGGCGGTGTTGGAGGAGGCGGAGCAGGCGCCGCCGCCGACGGTGGCCAGGCCGTCGACCAGCAGCAGTCGGCCCAGCCGCGGCGGGCGGCCGTCCTTCAGCAGGCCGGCCTCGTTGGTCACGGCGACGGCGGTGCCCATGGTGTCGAAGAAGTCGGTGAGGAAGAGGGTGAAGATCAGCAGCAGCACGGTGATGACGCTGATCTGGCCGAACGCGCCGAAGAGGCTGAACTCGCCGACGAGGCCGAAGTCCGGCATGGCCACGATGTCGTCCAGACCGCGCGGCAGCTCCGGGGTGGTGAGCCCCCAGGCGACGTCGTCCGCGATGGTGTTGATGGCGACGGCGAGCGCGGTGGTGGCGACGATGCTGATCAGGATGGCGCCCTTGACCTTGCGCGCCATCAGCACGAAGGTCAGCAGCACACCGACGCAGAAGACGAGCACGGGCCAGCCGCGCAGCACACCGCCGTCGCCCAGTGTGACGGGCGTACCGTCACCGGGCCCGGCGAACCCGGCGTTGATCACGCCGATGAAGGCGATGAAGAGACCGATGCCGACGCCGATCGCCTGCTTGATCGGCATCGGGATGGCCTGCATGACCTTCTCCCGCAGCCCGGTCAGCGCCAGCGCGATGATCAGCAGCCCCTCCAGGACGACCAGGCCCATCGCCTCCGGCCAGGTCATCAGCGGCGCCAGGCCGTAGGCGACCATCGCGTTGAGGCCGAGTCCGGCGGCGAGCGCGATCGGCAGGTTGGCGGTGACGCCCATGAGGACCGTCATGACCGCGGCGACGAGCGCGGTGACGGTGACGAGCTGGCCGATGTCCAGCTGGTCGCCGTTGACGTCGGTGCTCCCGCCGAGGATGACGGGGTTCAGCACCAGGATGTAGGCCATCGTGAAGAAGGTGACCAGCCCGCCGCGGACCTCCCGGCCGACGGTGGAACCCCGTTCGCCTATCTGGAAGAAGGCGTCCAGGCGCCCGGCGGGCGTCTTCGCGCCCGGGGCGGCTTCGTCGGTCGGGGTGGTGCTCATGGCTGGTCCTCACGGAGGGTCGCGTCGGCGCCGGGACGGCGGGAACGCAGCGATTGTGCCTGACAGGGACACCTCCGTCCCAGCCAGGTCCGGAACGGAAACCGCGCCGTAACGCGGCGCGGCGCGGTTTCGGGAGCCGCACGGCGGGGGCATCAGTCACCGGCGGGGACCGCGGCGGGCCCGGCCGGCTCCCCCGCGGTCGGCGTGCGTCTCCGCAACGGAACGGAGGGCAGGGGAGGTTGGGCCCACCGGGCCGCGGTGCGGCCCGGCCGTGCCCGCCGCCAGGACCGCGGGTACGGAAACGGTGCCGTGGTCCCGCGGGGCGACCGACACCACGCACGCGACCCCGGCAGCCGTGGCGCAGCACACCTCGGCGCCGGGCCTGCACGCCGTCCGTGGGTGCGGCCGCCTGCCGGCGGTGGGGCGGTGCGGCCTCGGTCCGCACCGTAGCCGCTCTCCCGGATGCCCCGCCGTTCCCCCTTCGCCCGGTGTCACCGTCGTCGCCCCGCTGTCCGTCCTCCGCCGTCTGTCCCCCGCCGTCCGTCCCCCGCCGTCCGTCCCCGTACCGCCGATCGCCTTGAGGAGCAGCCATGTCCGAGCAGCGCGCCGCCCGGCCGGAGTCCCAGCGCACCGCCGCCTCGCCCCGTGCCCCCGAGGTGCGCCCCGGTGACGGAGCCCCGGCGCCGGCGGCGGCCGGTCAGCAGGGCGGAGCGCGGGCCGGCACCGTTCTGCTGACCGGGGCGGCGGGGCGGCTGGGCACGGCGCTGCGGGCGGGGCTGCCGGCATCGGGCTGGGAGCTGCGCTGTCTCGACCGCGTCGCCGTGCCCGGCGAGCCGGACGCCGTGGTCGCCGAGCTGGGCGACGAGGCGGCGCTGCGCGCCGCCGTCCGGGGCGTCGACGCCGTCGTCCACCTGGCCGGTCACCCGGGCGAACGGGACTTCCCGGAGCTGGTGCGGAACAACATCCTCGGGTCGTACCACCTGTACGAGGCCGTGCGGCGCGAGGGGGTGCCGCGGGTGGTGGCAGCCTCCAGCAACCACGCCGTCGGGTTCGCGCGCTGTCCCGACAGCGGCCAACCGCCGATTCCGGTGGACGGACCGCACCGGCCGGACACCTTCTACGGGCTGACGAAGTGCGTCGGCGAGGACCTCGCCGAGCTGTACTGGGCGCGCACCGGCATCGAGACGGTGTCGCTGCGCATCGGCGCCTGCTACCAGCAGCCGCGCAACGCCCGGGAGCTGTCGATCTGGCTCAGCCACGGCGACCTGGTGCGGTTGGTGCACGCGGCGCTCACCGCTCCGCACGTCGGGCACACCGTGGTCAACGGGGTCTCGGCCAACACCCGGGGCGTCCTCGATCTGACCGGCGCGCGCCGCCTGGGGTACCGGCCCGCGGACGACGCCGAGGAGTACGCGGGCGCCGTCCTGGCCGCGGACGAACCCGGTTGGGCGCGCCCGGGGACGCCGCCGCTGGGCGGCGACTTCATCGGCATGTGGGGCGACTGGCCGCCGCTGCCGGGTCGGGGGTGAGGCTGGGCGGGCCGGGCGGGGCCGTCGCTACTCGCCGCCGCGCGGCAGCGCGGAGCCGGTCTCCCCGGTGATCTCGGGCGCGTACAGCGTGGCGAGCGGTTCGGGTCCGGCGTAGCGACGGCACGGGCACTGCCGCGGCTCGGCGATGGACGACGCGGCTTCGCCCTTCCCCTCAGCCTGCGGCCGGGCGCCCAGCTTGGGCTGCTTGGGCTGCTCGGTCTGCTTGGTCTTCACCATCGCGTAGCACCGGCCCTCCTTCGGGTCGTGGCAGGCGAGGTGATGCGTGCACCCGCAGACCGGGTCGGGACCGCGCAGCTCACACTCGCGGCTCTGCCGCCGTTCGTCCTTCATCTTCTTGATCCGTCCCAGGCGCCACCGGCGACGAAGCCGGAGGCCAGGATCACCGCCACGATCTCGAAGCCGGTCACAGCCGGTCCCCCTGGTTCGTTGCTCGTGGGTATGTCGCTGGCCGGTGATCGCCGCACACGGGGAACGGGCCGAGGAAGGCCATGAGCACGCCGCGCCCGGCCGACGCCCGGCGGCACGGCCGGTCCGCCGACACGGAGTCGGGGGCGCACCCCGGCCCCGAGGGGTATGGCGTCCGGTCGTCGCGACGGCGGTCCGCGCGCTCCCCGGGGTCGGCCGCCCGGCACTGCCTTGACCCTGGCAGCTAATAGCATTAGCTTGTGGCTAACAGCCTTAGCCACAGGAGTTGCCATGACCGGTTCGACCGAGCACCTCGGCGTCGACGGCGGAACCATCGCCTACGAGGTCAGCGGCTCCGGCCCCCTGATCGTGCTGGCGCACGGCATGGGCGACAGCCGCGCCGCCTACCGTCTGCTCGCCCCGGCGCTCGTCGCGGCCGGCCACCGAGTGGCCTCGGTGGACCTGCGCGGCTGCGGTGAGTCCAGCACCGCATGGTCGGACTGGTCGCGCACCGCCGTCGCGGGCGACCTGCTCGCCCTGATCCGTCACCTCGGCGGCCCGGCCGTCCTGGTCGGCCACTCCCTCGCCGGCGGCGCCGCCACCATCGCCGCCGCCCGGGAGCCGGAACTGGTGACGGCAGTTGTCGAACTCGCGCCCTTCACCCGCAAGCAGTCGATCGCTCCGGGCGACCTGCGGGTGAAGCGTTTCCGGCAGGGCATGCTGCGCCTGCTCGGTGCGGGCGTGTTCGGCAGTACCCGGTGGTGGCTCTCCTACCTCGACGTCGCGTACCCCGGCACCAAGCCCCGCGACTGGTCGCAGCGGTTGGCGGCCATCGAGGCGAAGCTGCGCGAGCCGGGCCGGATGAAGGCCCTCCAGGGCATGGGGCGCAGCGCGCCGACCGACGCGGGCGCGCAGCTCGCCCAGGTGCGCCGCCCGGTGCTGGTGGTGATGGGCACGCGGGATCCCGACTGGGCGGACCCGCACGCCGAAGGCTCGGCCGTGGTCGAGGCGCTGCCGGCGGGGCTCGGACGACTGGAGATGATCGAAGGCGCCGGGCACTACCCGCACGACCAGTACCCGGACCAGGTGCTCTCCCTGGTGCTCGACTTCCTCCGCTCGGACGCCGCCCGTGCCTAGGGCGGGACTGGACCGCGCGACCGTGGTCGCCGCGGGCGCCGCACTCGCCGACGAGGCCGGCCTGCCGGGACTGACGATGGGGCTGCTGGCGCAGCGGCTCGGCGTGCGCACCCCGTCGCTCTACAAGCATGTCGACGGCCTCGACGACCTGCTGCGCCGGATAGCGGCGCTGGCGCTGGCGGAGGCCGGCGACGCCGTCGGGCTCGCCGTCCGCGGACGGGCCGGCCGGGACGCGCTCGCCGCGGCGGCCCACGCCTTCCGCGCCTTCGTGCTGGCACACCCGGGCCGCTACGCCTCCACCGTCGGGCAGGAGCCGACCGGACCGGACGACCCACTGGCCGTGGGCGCGGGCCGGATGCTGGACGCCTTCCGGTCGGTGCTGCACGGCTACGAGGTGCCGGAGCCCGACACCGACCACGCGCTGCGCATGCTCCGCAGCCTGTGCCACGGTTTCGCCACCCTGGAGTCGGCGCACGGCTTCCGCTGGAGCGCGGACGTCGACGAGAGCTTCGAATGGCTCATCGACTTCACCGACCGCGGCCTCCGCGCGATGTGAGGTACTTGGCGGGGCCGCCAGCCGGCATCGTCACGTTGCTGTCCGACCTGACGTCGGCGGTACGGGCGTTCGGAAACCCCGGGGCTGGCCAGCCGCACGCGGTGCGACCGGCACTCGGCGTCATGTCTACGACAGGTAGGCGCACCGCCCCTGCCGGGGCCATTGCGGGGAGGGGAGGGCCGCTGGTCTTCCCGGCAGGGGCGGGATCTGAGGGGTCAGCGCGTCCGAGCGGTGCGCACCGGCCGCACCGGGAGCGCGCGTCGGGCCGGGCGGACGGGCCGGATCACCGTCACATCGAGGTCCGAACGCAGCTGCGCCCGGACCTCGGGGCCGAGCTCAAGCCACGTCGTGCCGCCCCGGTGGGCGATGGCGGTGACGGGCAGGCACGAGCCGGCCAGGGTCAGGAAGTCACCGGCGCGTATCGCGGCGGCGGGGCAGCGCACGGCCTCGGCGCGAGGATCATCGGTGATCGACACTGCTGCTCCCGAAGGGTGCGAGGACGGGACGGAGGATCGGGCGCGCGGCCAGCGAGTAGAGGACTTCGACATCCCCGGCCCCGGCCCCGCAGACACGGTCCGGGCCGCGCGCGTTGGCGCTGATCGGGTGTCCGTCCGCCAGGGCGGCGCACTGCACCGCGCGGAACTCGGTGTCCGTCGTCCATTCGCGGAAGACCGTGGGGACCGGTGCGGCGTACTGACGCTGCTCCTCCGCCTGGTCGTCCGGGGCGGCGTCGAGCACGTCCGCGAGCCGGACGGCCTGGCGGTGAAGCCAGTCGAGCGCGTCGTCAGGGGTGTCCGCACACGTCGTTGCCAGGTACCACTCCCCCGCCGCGTCCGGCGACCTCGCGACCACCTCGCAGTGGTAGCCGTCCACGGAGCGTCCGGCGCTCACGAGCGGGACTC
This sequence comes from Streptomyces bohaiensis, assembly GCF_012033785.1. GTDB lineage: Bacteria > Actinomycetota > Actinomycetes > Streptomycetales > Streptomycetaceae > Streptomyces > Streptomyces bohaiensis. The sequence goes on along the minus strand of NZ_JAAVJC010000071.1, from coordinate 7,170 downwards.
CGCCCGGTACGGCGTGGAGCTGAGTTCGCGGAACAGGTCATGGCCCGGATGGTCGTCCAGGTGGAGGACGGCCCACATCATGGCCGCATCCCCCGTCGCCGCCTGCGGCCCCATCTCCGCACAGACCTCGCACTGCACCCGGAAGACCAGCGGGCCACGAGACCGCACCAGAACCAGCCGCGCGAACCGATACCCACCGCTCACCGGTGCCTCAACTCCTTCAAGTGGGCATCGACCAAGCGACGCAACTCCGATGATCGAGCTACGAGTTCCGCCAGTGACGACGCCAGTTCGCCGACCGCATGCTCAGTGGTGGCCTCGGGCAGTGACTCCGTCCGCGCCAGCTCATCCCGCTCAATGTCCATGACCGCTCCCGTCAGCTCTGCAGCTCCCCGGCCGTCGAGCACCGTGTGTCCTCCATTGGTGACCAGAGCAACGCCAGAACCAATAGAATGTGGCGACTTGAAACATGGACAGAAAGAGCAGCGCTCCACCAAATAGCAGGTCAGCGCACCAGAACGCGAGGTCACAGCATTGGATGAGTCACCGGCAGATCTCGACTTGAATCCTGCTCAGCGGTTCGGACAGCGCGTGAAACGGGTCCGGGTCGGCCGGAAGCTGACGCAGAAGCAACTGGGCAAGGCGACGGGCTACAGCGAGGCGTACGTCAGCAAGGTGGAAGCAGGAAAGCTCCCTGTCCTTCCGAGCGACAAGTTCGCTCGGGGGTGCGACCTGGTCTTCGGAACCTACGGCCTCTTCGTGGACATGCTGGAGCAGCTGAGCAAGGGGGATCACCACCCCAGTTGGTTCATGCCGTACGTCAACTTCGAGCGGCGAGCGTCCATGATCCTCGACTACTCAGCAACCAGCATCATGGGGATGCTGCAGACAGCGGACTACGCCCACGCGATCTTCCGTGCGGGCTACCCTCACGAGTCCAACAACGTCATCAAGACCAAGGTCGATGCGAGACTCGGCCGGTCCGAGATCATGAAGCGCGTCAGCCCCCCGGCGCTGTGGGTGGTGCTCCACGAAGGCTGCCTCCGCACCCAGGTCGGCGGGCCCTCCGTCATGGAGGGGCAGCTCGCACATCTACTACAGGCCGCCGAGACCCCTCACGTCGATCTGCAGGTAGTCCCCTTCTCCGCCGGCGCGGCGGCGGCTCATATACTCCCGTTCACCCTGCTCACCTTCGAGGCTTCGCCGACCGTCCTCTACTCAGACGATCCGGAAGGCGGCAGGCTCTATGACAGAGCGGCCAGCGTCGCAGCTGCCCTCCAGGCCTATGAGCGGCTGAGGGCGCACGCGATGGCCCCTGATGATTCGGTTGCCCTGATCCAACGGCTGCACAAGGAGTACACGCATGAGTAACGGCCTCGACGGCGCCCCAGTGTGGCTCACGTCGTCCTACAGCGGTTCCAACGGCGGCCAGTGCATTGAGGTCGCCACCAACGTCGCAACCTCGCACGGCCGGGTCCCCGTCCGCGACTCCAAGAACCTCGCCGGACCCAGCCTGGCGATCCCTACCGACGCTTTCGCCGCGTTCGTGGACAGACTCAAAGCGGGTTCGATCCTCGCCTGAGCGCTCACGTCACCCGGAGCCCCGCCGTACGCATCCCGCACGACGGGGCTCCGGGAACGAGTGGGGCCCGCACTGCGGCTGAGCTGCCGCCCACGCGCGGGCGGAGGTCAGCGGATCGTCCCGCCCAGTGCTCCGCCACGGGGTGGGCACGCCCCCGCGTGCGAGGGGGATCAGGTCTGAAGCTGCTCTCCCTCGTCTCGTACCCGGAGGGGGGAAGGGTCAACGCGTGGTCGCAGGATCCGGAACCTCTCCGTGAGCACAATCCCGTGCGACCTGGGCCCCGCGGGGCCGATGAAGAGTTCGCGAGCTGCTCGTGTCCCGCTTCTGGCTGAGCCATGGGTCCATGGGTTGCTCTGCCCGCCGGACCGGCACGCAGAGAGCGACTAGGCTCGGCTACGCGCTACGCGGCCAAGAATGTGGAAGGGCAGCACCGTGGGGAGTGTGAACGGAGCTTGGGTTCATCGTGCCCTCTCCGAGAGCGACCGCAGCAACTTCGAGTCTCAGTACGCCTTTGCGCTCGCCGGAGCACGACTGACGTACGAGATCGAGCCGCTGGCCGACGTCGTTCGGGAGTGGTGGGTCCGCGCCGGAGGAGACCGGGACGCCGCGGACGCAGACGGCTACCGTTCCCACCAGGACGCGACGATCACCCGTCGACCTCAGCTTCCTCAGCAGGACCCCACCCGGTGGGTCGACCGCACCGGACCCGCCGTCTTCGCAGCCCTCTCGCCGGACGACCGCGTTAGCTTCGAGCTGGACTTCGCCGGTGCGGCTGACTTTGCGGCGCAGTCCTACGACCACCGGCGCCTGGTCGAGGTCGTGGCCGAGTGGTGGACCCCTGCGTGCCGAAACGCCAACCCGGAACACCAGCAGATCGACCTTGAAGTGATCCGGCGCATCGAGGCCGGCGACGAGTCTGTCTTCACCGACGGCGGGGAACAGTCGTAGGCACGGGCACCTACGAAGTCCGGTTTGTGACAGAAGCGGCGCGCCAGCGAGACTCTCTCCCGGCAGGACCACGCAGGGAGCTGGAAGAAGCACTCAAAGAGATCCGGACCAACCCTTTCAGAAGGGCAAGAAGGGCTCCGACGAAGTGTGGTACCAGGATTTCGGCAGGACCGGTCAGATCATGTACCTCGTCTCCAACCGCATCGTCACCGTCACGGTGCTTCGCCTCACATACGTCTGAGCCTCCCCCACACGAGCGGGGAGCAGCCCGCACCGGTTCGCAGTGCGGGGCGGCAGGGTGGAACACCCCCGCGTGTGCGGGGAGCAGATCGCAGCGGTACCCGCTCGACGCGTCGGCGATGGGAACACCCCAGCGTGTGCGGGGAGCAGGCCGGGGTGCCGCCGGCCGCCGCGCTCCTCTCAGGAACACCCCCGCGTGTGCGGGGAGCAGGGTGCCCTTCGGGGTTGCTGAAGCGGGGTGGGGGGAACACCCCCGCGTGTGCGGGGAGCAGCTCTGCAATCTGCTGTTGCTCCGGTCCTGCGCGGGAACACCCCCGCGTGTGCGGGGAGCAGACCGACAGCAGAGCGGGCGGCGCCTACGTCCGGGGAACACCCCCGCGTGTACGGGGAGCAGGCGTCTTGCAGTGAGGCGGGGCGGGTGGTCTGGGGAACACCCCCGCGTGTGCGGGGAGCAGCCGTGCCTGCCCGCCAGCACGGCCACGCTGTCGGGAACACCCCTGCGTGTGCGGGGAGCAGAGCTCGGGGGTAACGGTGAGGAAGTTCATGAGGGGAACACCCCCGCGTGTGCGGGGAGCAGCGGGCCGCGGTGAAGGAGCTGCGCAAGCGCCAGGGAACACCCCCGCGTGTGCGGGGAGCAGCCGTGCCCGTACCAGGCCCTGGCGTTGTCACTGGGAACACCCCCGCGTGTGCGGGGAGCAGATCTGGCGCTGACCGTTGGCGTCGAGCCCGAGGGGAACACCCCCGCGTGTGCGGGGAGCAGAGCTTCGAGGGCTTCGACGAGGTCGCGGGCGAGGGAACACCCCCGCGTGTGCGGGGAGCAGCGTCGCGTCGACGATCCAGCCCCACGCAGCCGAGGAACACCCCCGCGTGCGCGGGGAGCAGAAGCGTGGTTTGCAAAGTGAACGTTGCGGTATGGGAACACCCCCGCGTGTGCGGGGAGCAGCGTGACCCGTGCTACCCGTCCGGCCATGATGCGGGAACACCCCCGCGTGTGCGGGGAGCAGGATCAGGTCACCCTGGCCCAGGTCCAGGAGCAGGGAACACCCCCGCGTGTGCGGGGAGCAGAGTGCGTGACCTGGGGCGTTAACTGGCGAGTAACTGGATTTTGCTTACTTTACTAAACTCCGGCATTTCACCCATCCCAGGCCGCGTGGTCGGCGTCGGAGCAACGATACGGCGCGGCGGGGCTGTTCGGGCCGACTCGGGGGGTGGTTCGGCTCGTGCCGTCGCCTGGGGCGGCCGTGGGGTGACCGGGCGGTGAGGCGGAGGCGTCGGCCCAGGCTTCCGCGCACAGGGCCCGGTCGAGTTCGTCCGTGTAGGCGGCGACGGCGAGCCAGGCGCGGGCGAAGAGTTCGGGGTCGGTGGCGCGCAGTCGTCCGAAGGTGTCGCGGGTGCGGTCGGCGGCGGTCCGGTGCAGGTTCTCCAGGAGGGCGGCGGCTGTCGGCAGCGCGTGGTCGCGGAGGGTCCCGGGATCGGTGCCGGGTGGCGGTATGAGGAGGGCGCGACCACCGGCGACGGCGTGGTGCAGGCGCCGCCGCAGGAGGTGAAGCGGGGCGGTGGGCGGTCGGTGGGTCGCTGCGCGGGCGGCGGCGGAGGGCGCGTCGGCCGGGGTGACGGGCGGAAGGTCGGCGGTCTGCAGGCGTTCCAGGCCGAGGTTGACGTGGGCTGTTTCGTCGGTCGGGTGGCTGACGGCCAGCAGGCGGGCGCGGGGATGGGAGGCGGGTTCCAGCCGGGCGACGGCACGGAGCCGGAGGCCGGGGCGGGCGGCGAGCAGGCGGAGGTTGTCGCGGTACGGCAGGCCGGGGTGGTCGTGGGCCACGGTCAGCCGGACTGCCACTCCCCCGCAGTCCGCGAGGAGGCAGTCCCCTGCGGACTCCCGCACCGTGCCCGCGAGGGTCACGGTGAGGAAGAGCAGGTCGTCCCGGCCGGGTGCGGTGGTGTCCCGGGCGGCGAGCGCGCGGGCGATCTGTGCGGCGAGCGGTTCCTCCCAGAGGTCCGCCGACGGGGCGTCGTTCCAGGAGGAGCCGCCCGCCCGGACCGCTCGGACCCCGGCTCCGGCTCCGAGGCGGCCGGACGGCGAGAGGGTCGCCCCGGCGACGGCTAGCCCGGAGCGGGAGAGTTCCCGGTGCGTCAGCGAGGTGTCGCCCATCCGGACCGTGCGGTCCCCCGCGGCGGCTGCTCGGGCCGCGCCGCCGGGAGCGACGTCGGAGACGGTGTAGCGGCGACCTGTGGCGTCCACGGTCCAGGTGACGGCGCCCGCGTAGCCCCCGGCGGTGAGGACCGGCTCGGTGAACAGGCCGTGGAGTCGCAGCGAGCCTTCTGGCGTGTAGGTGCGCCGGGCGGTGCCGCGCAGTTCGGCCAGTTCCGGGCCGGTGGCCTCCGGCAGACGGTGGGAGGTGTGGAGCAGGTCCCGCAGATGGCGGGCGAGGTCGGCCAGCCGGTGCTCGGGCGAACCCGCGCGCGCGGCGCGGAGTTGGGTGACGGTGGAGACGGCAGCGGCGCCGGGCCGGTGGAGCCCGGCGAGGCGGGCGGTGTGGGCGGCTCGCAGCAGCTCCGCCTGGTGCACGGCGCCTGCACCGTCCCGGCCGGCGTCGAGGGCGCCGGCCGCAGCGGTGAAGAGGGCTGCGCAGGCGGCACGTTGTTCGGCGGTCGGGCCCGGGAGGGCGGCATGCGGCCGCTCGGCGTGCGACGACCCGGCGGGCGGCGGCCCGGCGTGCGGCGAGCGGTCGCTGACCGCGGACGCGGACGTCCGGTCGGCCGCCACGGCAGCGGTGCGTGCCCCGTCCGGGGCGGTGGTGGCCCCGGGCGCCGGGTTCGCGGGCGAGGTCGGTGCGGAAGGCGGCTCCAGGTCGGGACCGGCACCGCTGGACGGCGGCGCGGCATCGAGCGAGGCGTTGTCCGGCTCCGGAGGTTCGGCGATGGGCGCCGCGGAGACGACGGCCGCGCGGTGCACGCAGGCGGGCGCCAGCAGGCAGCCGCAGCGCACCGCTTCGACGGTGGCGACCGTGCCGTCCGGGGCGTCGAGTTCGAGAGCGGTCTCCTCGTCGAGCGCGATCCGCACGGTCCCGCCGTCGCGGGTGGCGGGGAGGTCGGCCAGCTTGGCGACGGCGGCGTCGAGCCGTTTGCGGAGCCGGGGGGAGAGGGCGCCGACGATCTCGGCGGTCACCTCGGGAGCCACGGGAGGCAGCTGCGTGCTCATGAGACCTTCTCCCCCACCCAGCGGGCGAGTTCCAGCGGGCTGAGCGCGGCGACCGGCATGCCCGCCGCGACGAGTTGGGCGGCCACGCCGGTGGAGTAGCGCGGGCGGCCGAGGTCGTCGAGACCGGCGCAGCCCAGGACGTGGCAGCCCGCGGCGACAAGGGCCCGGACCTCGGCGAGCAGGCCGCCGAGGGGGTGGCCCTCCTCGAAGTCGCTGATGACCACGACCAGCGTGCGGGAGGGGACGCTGACCAGTTCCCTGGCGGCGCGCAGCCCGGCGGCGATGTGGGTGCCGCCGCCGATGCTGACCTCCAGCAGGAGGGACAGCGGGTCGTCCACCTGGCCGGTGAGGTCGACGACCTCGGTGGAGAACGCCAGGAAGTGGGTGGAGAGGGTCGGCACCCCGGCGAGCACGGACGCGGTGAGGGCGGCCCAGATGGTGGAGGACTCCATCGACCCCGACACGTCGGTGACGAGGATGAGCCGCCAGTCGGCGGAGCGGCGGCCGCGGCTGTGGAAGACGGGGTGTTCGGGGAGCAGTTGGACGGTTCCGTCCGGCCTGCGGCGCGCGCCGGCGAGGTTGGCGCGGATGGTGCGCGGGAGATCGAGCGGACCGCCGGGACGGTGCGACGGACGCGGTTGGATCGCGCCGTGCAGCGCGGGGCGGACGCGGGTGGCGAGCGCTTTGGTGAGTTCGTCGACGAGTCGGCGCACCAGGGGCCGGAGCGCGGCGAGTCGGGCCTCGGGGAGGCCGCCGGCGTGGCTGAGCACGGTGCGGAGCAGGTCCACGGAGGGGCGGACGGTGTCCGGGTGCAGTTCGGTCAGGACGTCGGTGCGGCCCTGCGCCGCGGCGGCGGCCATCACCTCCTCGCGGATGCCGGGGCCGAAGAGCGCGGCGAGTTCCTCGGACCAGGCCCGCACGCCCGGATAGGGGGCCTCGCGGCCGCCGCCTCCTCCGGTGCCGCCGCCGAGGTCGCCGCGGCTCCCCTCACCGCTCCCTCGGCCGTAGAGCTCGTCGAGGGCGGTCGCGTAGCCGGTGGCGGCCGTGTCGAGGGCGTCGTGGCGTCGGCCGAGGACGAGTCGCCAGCGGTCCGCCGCTGCCAGGAGGCGGGGCGGCGCGGGGGCGGTCGGTGGGACGAGGTCGCGGTGCGCCCCGTCGGCGGGGCCGGGCGCCGGGCCGCCGGCGGCGGGCTCGTCACCGG
>NZ_JAAVJC010000070.1 GCF_012033785.1 Streptomyces bohaiensis | reverse complement strand
GGTCGGACCCCGGCGCGTCGGCGCTCGGGGCGTCGGCGCTCGGCCCGGCGACGAGGGGCGCGGTGAGGGCGGCGGGGCCGGGGGCGCCGGCCACCCGCCCGGCGTAGCGGTCGGCGGTGGACTCCTCCGCGATCTTCTCCTGGAGCTTGAGGATGCCCTGGAGGAGCGCTTCGGGCCGCGGCGGGCAGCCGGGCACGTACACGTCGACCGGGATGATCTGGTCGACGCCCTTGGTGACGGAGTACGAGTCCCAGTACGGTCCGCCGCAGTTGGAGCAGGCGCCGAAGGAGATGACGTACTTGGGTTCCGGCATCTGCTCGTAGAGGCGGCGGACCGCGGGCGCCATCTTGTCGGTGACGGTGCCGGAGACGACCATGAGGTCGGCCTGCCGGGGCCCGGGCGCGAAGGGGATGACCCCGAGTCGGATGAAGTCGTGCCGGGACATCGAGGCGGCGATGAACTCGATGGCGCAGCAGGCGAGTCCGAAGTTGAAGACCCAGAGGCTGTAGCGGCGGCCCCAGTTGAGGACGACCTTCATCGGCTCCGGGGCGAGCCGGGCGAGCGGGCCGAGCCGCGGCGCCTCCCGGCCCGGACGGGCGACCGGGGTCAGGTCCATGTGAGCACACCCTTCTTCCAGGCGTAGAGCAGTCCGGTGGAGAGGAAGCCGAGGAAGACGAACATCTCGACGAGGGTGATGCCGCCGTACCCCTCGCCGGCGAAGACCGCGGCCCAGGGGAAGAGGAAGATCGCGTCCACCGCGAAGATCACGTACAGGAACGCGTAGATGTAGTAGCGGACCTGGGTGTGCGCCCAGCCCTCCCCGACGGGGTCGACGCCGCACTCGTAGACGAGCAGCTTCTCCTGGGTCGGCACCACCGGGCGGAGCAGTCGGCCCGCGGTGAAGGCCACGGCCGTGAAGGCGGCGGCGACGACGGCCACCAGCCCGACGACCGCGTAGCCGTGGAAGTAGTCCGGCACCTGGGCCCCTCTGTGGTGATGTCCTCGTCCGCCGCCGGGCGCACCGTCCCGCCGTGGCCCCCGTCCGGCCGGGTCGGTGATCCGTACGCACGGGAGTCTAGGCGGTGCGGGCACGGTTGTGACCGGCGCGGCGCGGGGCGGTGCGCCGGTCGTGCGGCCGCCGGGGCGCGGTACCGGCGGGCCGCGGCCCGGCCGGGGGCCACCGGGGGTGGGGTTACCCCCACCTGCGGCCCGCCGACGCGCCCCATGGCGGCTGCTCACCGCTGTGCGGGAGGCTGTTCGCGGGTCGCGCAGCCACTGGGGCGCCGCGGCCGGCGGGGCGGTGCCGCGGGGAAGGTCACCCACGGCGCCGCCCGCTTCGGGACGGCGGAGAGGTCGGACAATGAACACGGTCGCGGACGGCTCGCGGCAGGAGGTGGCCTCCGGGCGCCCGCTCTGGCGGTCGGCGGCCCTGGTGGCGGTCGGCCCCCGCACGCTGCGCGAGGGCGCGCATCTGCTGCTGAACTTCCCGGTGGCGCTGGCGGCGTTCGTGGCGGCGGTGACGATGCTGTCGCTGAGCGCCGGACTGCTGGTCACGTTCGTGGGGCTGCCGCTGCTGTGCCTCACGCTGGTGGCGGCGCGCGGGTTCGGCTTCGTGGAGCGCGCCCGGGCGCGGGGGCTGCTGGGGTCGGCGGTGGCCGATCCGGCGCCGCTGCGGCGCCGCGACGACCGGCGCGGGCTCTTTCCGTGGATGGGCTCGGTGCTGCGCAGCGGGCAGTGCTGGCGGTCGACCGTGTACGCGGTGATGCACCTGCCGTGGGCGCTGATCACCTTCTCGGCGGTGGTGGTGCTCTGGAGCGCCGGGTTCTCCGCGGTGGCCTACCCGCTGTGGTTCTGGACGCTGCCGGAGGGCAACCGGCCGGGGATCAACGTGGACGGCCAGGGCGGCGGATGGGTGTGGGACAGCCCGGGCGAGGTGGTGCTGGTGGTGGTCGCCGGGGCGGTGACGCTCTGGCTGGCGGGGTGGCTGATCCGGGGGATGGCGGTGGTCGACCGGCTGCTGGTGTCCGGCCTGCTGGGGCCGTCGTCGGACGAGCAGCGGGTGCGGCAGCTGGAGACCGGCCGGTCGACGGTGGCGGACTCCTCGGCGGCCGACCTGCGGCGGATCGAGCGGGACCTGCACGACGGCGCGCAGGCGCGGCTGGTGGCGCTGGCGATGGACCTGGGGTTGGCGAAGGAGAAGCTGTCGGAGGACCCGGAGGAGGCGGCACGGATGGTCGACGCGGCGCACGGCGAGGTGAAGTTGGCGCTGCGGGAGCTGCGGGAGCTGGCGCGCGGCATCCACCCGGCGATCCTGACCGACCGCGGCCTGGGCCCGGCGCTGTCGGCGGTGGCGTCGCGGTGCACGGTGCCGGTGCGGGTGGAGGTGGACCTCACCGAGCGTCCGGCGCCCGCCATCGAGGGCATCGCCTACTACACGGTCTCGGAGCTGCTGCAGAACGTCTCCAAGCACAGCCGGGCCTCGGGCGCGGTGCTGGACGTGTGGCGGGTGGAGGACCGGCTGCTGCTGCGCGTGGAGGACGACGGGGTCGGCGGCGCGGGGACCGACCGCGGCTCGGGGCTGGCGGGCCTGTCGGAGCGGCTGAGCGCGGTCGACGGCCGGCTGACGGTCTCCTCGCCCGTGGGCGGGCCGACCACGGTGTCGGCGGTGCTGCCGTGGCGGGAGCGGAGCGCGGGCTGACTCCGGCCGGGGCCTACCGCCGGCCGCCCTCCGGGGCCCGGGGTGAGAAGCTGGGCCGGTCGTGAGCGTGTGTGATGCGGGGACGGAGGGGCCGGCGTGCGGGTGGTCATCGCCGAGGACTCGGTGCTGCTGCGGGAGGGGCTGACGCGGCTGCTGACGGACCGCGGCCACGAGGTGGTCGCGGGGGTCGGCGACGGCGACGGGCTGGTCGCCGAGGTGCGGCGGCTGGCCGCGGCGCCGGAGGGGCTGCCGGACGTGGTGGTGGCGGACGTGCGGATGCCGCCGAGCCACACCGACGAGGGGCTGCGGGCCTGCGTCCGGCTGCGGAAGGAGTTCCCCCGGCTGAGCGTGCTGGTGCTGTCGCAGTACGTCGAGGAGCAGTACGCCACCGAACTGCTGGCCGGTTCGGGGCACGGCGTGGGCTACCTGCTGAAGGACCGGGTCGCGGACGTGCGCGAGTTCGTGGACGCGGTGGCGCGGGTCGCGGCCGGCGGCACCGCGCTCGACCCGGAGGTGGTGGCGCAGCTGCTCGGCCGCAGCCGTCGGCAGGACTCGCTGGCGGGGCTGACACCGCGCGAGCGGGAGGTGCTGGGGTTGATGGCGGAGGGCCGCACCAACTCGGCGATCGCCGCGCAGCTGGTGGTGACCGGCGGTGCCGTGGAGAAGCACATCAGCAACATCTTCCAGAAGCTCGGGCTGGCGCAGAGTGACGCTGATCACCGTCGGGTGCTCGCGGTGCTGCGGTACCTGAACTCCTGACGCCGGCCGCCCGGCGCTGCGGCCCCGGGCGGCGACGAGGCGGTCGCGGAGGGCGTGCGGTCCGCTCGGGACGCCGACGCCCGCGCCGACCGGCGGTGTTCGTCGGGGCCCCCGGCCGACGGGGGTGGCCGCGGTGGGGCGCACGGCCTTCGGGGCGCGCTCCGGAAGGTGGCTCGAACGCTGCGCGCCCGGGGCGCACGGGGGTGTCGATCGTCTCGTTCCCGGGTCCATCATGTGACCAGGCCCAGGGAAGGCAGACCTTACCCGCGTACGATGGCGGCACCGCCGCCTCTAGGGAGGGCACAAGCAGTGACCAGCCAGGTCGAACAAGCCAGTAAGGACGCCGGCCCGGCGGACACCGCGGTGCCGGGGGGCGCCAAGGAGGTCCGCCGCCTGGACCGGGTGATCATCCGGTTCGCGGGCGACTCCGGTGACGGTATGCAGCTGACCGGTGACCGTTTCACGTCCGAGACGGCGTCCTTCGGCAACGACCTCTCCACCCTGCCGAACTTCCCCGCCGAGATCCGCGCCCCCGCGGGCACGCTGCCGGGGGTGTCGTCGTTCCAGCTGCACTTCGCGGACCACGACATCCTCACCCCGGGCGACGCGCCGAACGTGCTGGTCGCGATGAACCCGGCGGCGCTGAAGGCGAACATCGCCGACGTGCCGCGCGGCGCCGAGATCATCGTCAACACCGACGAGTTCTCCAAGCGCGCCATGGCGAAGGTCGGCTACGCGGGCAACCCGCTGGAGGACGGCTCGCTGTCGGCGTTCAACGTCCACCCGGTGCCGCTGACGACGCTGACGGTGGAGGCCCTCAAGGGCTACGACCTGACCCGCAAGGAGGCGGGCCGGTCGAAGAACATGTTCGCGCTGGGCCTGCTGTCGTGGATGTACCACCGCCCGACCGAGGGCACCGAGGCGTTCCTGCGGAAGAAGTTCGCGAAGAAGCCGGAGATCGCCGAGGCCAACATCGTGGCGTTCCGCGCCGGTTGGAACTTCGGTGAGACCACCGAGGACTTCGCGACCTCCTACGAGGTGGCGCCGGCGACGAAGGCGTTCCCCGCGGGCACCTACCGCAACATGTCGGGCAACCTGGCGCTCTCCTACGGCCTGGTGGCCGCGGGGCAGCAGGCGGACCTGCCGCTGTACCTGGGGTCCTACCCGATCACCCCGGCGTCGGACATCCTCCACGAGCTGTCCAAGCACAAGAACTTCGGTGTCCGCACCTTCCAGGCCGAGGACGAGATCGCCGGCATCGGCGCCGCCCTCGGTGCCGCGTTCGGCGGTTCGCTGGCGGTCACCACCACCTCCGGTCCCGGGGTCGCGCTGAAGTCGGAGACGATCGGCCTGGCGGTCTCGCTGGAACTGCCGCTGCTGATCGTGGACATCCAGCGCGGCGGCCCCTCGACGGGGCTGCCGACCAAGACCGAGCAGGCCGACCTGCTCCAGGCGATGTACGGCCGCAACGGCGAGGCGCCGGTGCCGATCGTGGCGCCGATGACGCCGGGCGACTGCTTCACCGCCGCCCTGGACGCGGCGCGGATCGCGCTGACCTACCGCACCCCGGTCTTCCTGCTCTCCGACGGCTACCTCGCCAACGGCTCCGAGCCGTGGCGCATCCCGGAGGCGGACGAACTGCCCGACCTGCGGACCCAGTTCGCCACCGGCCCCAACCACACGCTGGACGACGGCACCGAGGTCTTCTGGCCGTACAAGCGCGACCCCGAGACCCTGGCGCGCCCCTGGGCGGTGCCCGGCACCCCCGGCCTCGAACACCGCGTCGGCGGCATCGAGAAGCAGGACGGCACCGGCAACATCTCGTACGACCCGGCCAACCACGACCACATGGTCCGCACCCGGCAGGCCAAGGTCGACGGGATCGAGGTCCCGCCGCTGGAGGTCGACGACCCGGACGGCGACTCCAAGGTCCTGGTCCTGGGCTGGGGTTCGACCTACGGGCCGATCACGGCGGCGGTCCGCCGCATCCGGCGCACCGGCGGCCACATCGCCCAGGCCCACGTCCGGCACCTCAACCCGTTCCCGGCCAACCTCGGGGAGGTGCTGGCCGCCTACGACAAGGTGATCGTCCCGGAGATGAACCTGGGGCAGCTCGCCACCCTGCTGCGCGCCCGGTTCCTCACCGATGTCGAGTCGGTCACGCAGGTCACCGGCCTGCCGTTCAAGGCCGAGCAGCTCGCAACCGTCCTGAAGGAGGCCGTCGATGCCCACTGAGGCACTCTCCCTGGTCCCCAAGACCGACGCCAAGCAGACGATGAAGGACTTCAAGTCCGACCAGGAGGTCCGCTGGTGCCCGGGGTGCGGTGACTACGCGATCCTCGCCGCCGTGCAGGGCTTCCTGCCGGAGCTGGGCCTGGCGCGGGAGAACATCACCTTCATCTCCGGCATCGGCTGCTCCAGCCGCTTCCCGTACTACATGAACACCTACGGGATGCACTCCATCCACGGCCGGGCCCCGGCGATCGCGACCGGTCTGGCGACCGCGCGCCGCGACCTGTCGGTCTGGGTGGTCACGGGTGACGGCGACGCGCTGTCCATCGGCGGCAACCACCTGATCCACGCGCTGCGCCGCAACGTGAACCTGAAGATCCTGCTGTTCAACAACCGGATCTACGGCCTCACCAAGGGCCAGTACTCGCCCACCTCCGAGGTCGGCAAGATCACCAAGTCGACGCCGATGGGGTCGCTGGACGCGCCGTTCAACCCGCTGTCGCTGGCACTGGGCGCGGAGGCGAGCTTCGTGGCGCGGACGGTGGACTCCGACCGCCAGCACCTCACCTCGGTGCTGCGGGCCGCCGCCCAGCACAAGGGCTCGGCGCTGATCGAGATCTACCAGAACTGCAACATCTTCAACGACGGCGCCTTCGAGGCGCTGAAGGACAAGCAGCTGGCGCAGGAGGCCGTGATCCGGCTGGAGCACGGCGAGCCGATCCGGTTCGGCGCTCCGTGGACCGAGGCCGAGGGCGGCGACGGCCAGGGCCGCAAGGGCGTGGTCCGCGACCGCGCCACCGGCGACCTGACGGTCGTGGACGTCTCGGTGGACGGCACCGACGCCGTGCTGACCCACGACGCGCACGCCGCCTCCCCGACGACGGCGTTCGCGCTGTCCCGCCTCGCGGACAACGACACGCTGCACCACACCCCCATCGGCCTGCTGCGGCAGGTTCAGCGGCCGGTCTACGACGACCTGATGGCCGACCAGTTGGAGGCGGCGGTGGAGCAGAAGGGCAAGGGCGACCTGTCCTCGCTGCTCGCCGGCAACGACACCTGGACGGTCGTCGGCTGACATCGCACCGAGGCGACGGCCGAGATGTCGGCCGGCGCTGCGGCGCGGAGCACGGCAGAGCGGCGGGCCGGTACCGGGGAGTCCCCGGTACCGGCCCGCCGTTCTGCCGTGCCCGGCCGCGCGATCTCCGGCGGTCCGCCCCGGCTTCGCAGCGGCGCCCGCCGGGGTCCGCTGAGGCTGGTGTGACCAAGGTGACCCGTGAGCGGTCGCTCTCCCGGTACGACCCGGCACTCTGTCAGGTTCATAATGCGAAATAGGGAATGACAGCTCGCCGCGGGTTGCTTATCGTCACAGCCGGACAGCGCGACGCAGCGGATTCCGGGAGAGCGCGAGGAGACACACGTGGCAGGGGCGACCACCAGCCGCACGGGACTGGTCTACGGTTTCGCGGCGTTCGGCATCTGGGGGCTGCTGCCCCTCTACTGGGATCTGCTGAGCACCACGGCGCCGGCCGAGGTCCTCGCGCACCGGATGGCCTGGTCGCTGCCGACCGCCGCCGTCGTCCTCGCGATTGCCGGCCGCTGGTCCTGGGTGATGCCGCTGCTGCGCGATCCGCGCCGCCTCGGGCTCGTCCTGCTGTCGGCATCGCTGATCAGCGTCAACTGGTTCCTCTTCATCTGGGCCGTCGCCAACGGCAAGGTCATCGAGGCGTCGCTCGGCTACTTCATCAACCCGCTGCTCACCATCGCCATCGGCGTCGTCCTGCTGCGGGAGCGGCTGCGCACCGCGCAGTGGGCCGCCGTCGGCATCGGCGCCGTCGCGGTCCTCGTCATGACGTTCGCCTACGGCCAGGTGCCGTGGCTGTCGCTCACGCTGTCCGTGTCGTTCGCGATCTACGGCCTGGTCAAGAAGACCACCGGCCTCGACGGCGTCGAGGGGTTCAGCGCCGACTGCGCGCTGCAGTTCCTCCCCGCCGCGATCTTCGTCATCGTGCTGATGGGGCGCGGCGAGTCGACCTTTGTCAGCGAGGGCATCGGCCACACCCTGCTGCTCGCCGGGACCGGCGCCGCGACCGCGCTGCCGCTGATCCTCTTCGGCGCCGCCGCCGTCCGCATCCCGCTCTCCACGCTGGGCCTCCTCCAGTACCTGGCGCCCTCGGCGATGTTCCTGCTCGGCCTGTTCGTCTTCGGCGAGGAGATGCCCACCGAGCGCTGGGTCGGCTTCGGCCTGGTGTGGCTGGCGCTGACCATCCTCACCTGGGACGCGGTGCGCCGCAGCCGCCAGGCGCGCGCCCAGGCACGCACCACCGTCATGAAGATGCCGCCGGTCGTCGAGCCCGCCCCCGAGCCCGCCCTCGACGCCGAACCGGCGACCGAACCGGCCACCGCCACAACCACCGCCACGGCCACCGAACGCCGCACCGCAGCCACCCCGGCCCCCGACCCGTCCCGCCCCGGACGGACCGACCCCCCGGGCGACTGAGCCGGTCCTCCGGCCCTCTCGCGCGCCTGGGGACGGGCGGAGGACGCCACCGACACGCACCCGGCCCGTGGCCGGGTGCGTGGGGCATCGCCGGCGCCTGGGCCGCGCGCACGCAGCGGACGGCGCACCGGCCGCTGTCGGTGGCCCCCGGTTGGATGGAGCCCATGACCGTCCATGACGTGGCCCGCCGACTGCCCTCCCTCTCCGTGCTGCGCGACCGCTGCCGCGCGCTGGCGATGCTCGATGCCGTCCTGAGCCCGTCCCCGGAGGACCGCCGCCACTTCTTCGGCAGTTCCGGAACGCCCGGGCAGGAGCGGGCGTCCATGGCGAACGGTTCCGGGGATGAGTTCGCCGTGGTCTTCTCGACCGACGGCGCGGTCCTGATCGGCTTCGACCACGAGTCGCCGATGAGTCCGTACGCCAACGACGGTGAGCCGTGGCCGGGCGTCGTCGAGCACGTTCCCGAGCCCTTCGCCGCCGTGGTCGCCGACCCGGCGTTCGCCGACGAGGAGGGCGTACCGAACGTGACGGTCTGCCTGTGGCGGGGCATCGGGGACAAGCGCTGGCATCACGGCGAGATCGCGTTCCCGACCGAGAGGACGGACGCGGACGGGGCCGACGCCCTGTTCCACCTGCTGCTGGCGGATTGTTCCGACGCCTGGCGCAGGGAAGCGGAGGACTACTACGAGGTGCCGGTCGACTCCGACGCGGTCGCCGCCTTGTTTGCTCTGCGGCCCCTGGACCAGGGGCTCGTCGCGGCACTGCGCCCGGGGTCCTCGCCGGCGGACTTCGCGCCGCACGCCTCCACCATCGGCTACCCGCGGCGCCGGTGACCTGAGGCGTTCTTCCACGGCGGACGGCCGCGCCCCTGAACTCTCGGGACCACCGCCCCGGTCGGGGCCCGGCCCGGCGGCGGAGCCGCGTGGGTCGTCCCGCGAACCCCGCGCTCCTCGCGCCGGGCAGCCGGGGTCAGCTCTTGTCGAGGTGCCTCATCTGTTGATCACGCGGTCCGGCCCGATGGAGCCGATGCGAGTCGCAGTCACGAACGCCGTCCAGGGTGCGGGCGAAAACGTGAGAACAGGCCCGTCGGTGATCTTCGAGTCACGGACCGGCACCGAGCCGACGACGGCGGCACCACGCTGGAACTCCAGGCACTCACCGCCGGATGAGCTGCTGTGTGACGACCTGACCCACTCGATGTGCTCGGCGCCTCGGCTGGTCACGTTGCGTGCTCCTTGCGGACGGCTCGGATGAACTCGGTGGAATCATCCGGGGACAGCGCGTTGGCGCGCAAGCAGTCGTAGTTGTCCATGGCCGCCGTCACGGTGTCCGCCGAGCGGTACAGGCGTCCGCCCTGCGGATCGTCTGCGTACATCACCGGCTGCGCAGCTGCGAAGGCCAGCTGGGTGAAGGGCTCCGAATGCACCGCGACGGCACCGGCGGAGTACGGCAGCACCTGGAGATCCACCAGCGGACCGGACAGTCTCCGCCCAGTAGCCGCCGACGGCGCAGCACCGGCCCACCCAGTTACAACGGCTGGTTGGCAGAGTTCACTGGGCCCACTAATGAGCCTCGCTTGAGTTCACGCAGATGAAGATCAATCTCTCGTCGCAGCGCCGCAGCCCACCGCGGCAACTCCTCCGGCTCTGCACCCGCTTGCAACGGCTCGCGTCGACCGCTTCCGACCGCCGTCAGCGGCGCGTGAACCCACAACAGCGCCGCCCGTCGGTAGGAGAACCTCGTCTTTCTCGCGCCGGACAGCCAGCGTCAGCTCTTGTCGAGGTGCCTCATCCGCTGATCGCGCGGTCCGGCCCGATGGAGCCGATGCGAGTCGCAGCCACGAACGCTGCCCAGGGTGCGGGCGAAAACGTGAGAACAGGTCCGTCAGTGATCTTCGAGTCACGGACGGGCACCGAGCCGACGACGGCGGCACCACGCTGGAACTCCAGACACTCGCCGCCGTTGGATGTGCTGTACGACGACCTGACCCACTCGTACTGCGTGTTGGTCTGGTTGGTCATGCCTCGCACTCCTCACGAACAGCCCGGATGAAGTCACGCGAATCATCCGGGCCAAGCGCGTTCGCACGCAAGCGGTCGTAGTTGTCGACAGCGGCTCCCACTGTCTCCGGCTCGCGGAACAGCCGACCGCCGCCGGGATCGTTGGCGTACATGACCGGCTGCGAGTCGCGGAAGGTGAGGAGGGTGAACGGGTCGGAGTGGACGGCGACCGCCCCCAGCGAGAACGGCAGCACCTGCAGGTCGACAGAGGGCCCGTCGGCCCAAGACAGCAACGCGCTCAACTGCTCGGCCATGACTCTCTTCCCACCAACCTGCGCTCGAAGCGAGGCCTCGAACAGCACACACCACACCGGGGGCGGTCGCTGACCGCAGAGGAGTCGCGCGCGCCGGAGCCGCGCTGCCACCCCGGTCGGGGCCCGGCGCGGCGGCGGGTCCGCGTGGGTCGTCCCGACCGGGGCGGGCTCGGGTGGCGCTACCGACCCGGCTGAGGTCCGGAAGCGCACAGCGGCCTGGGGACGGGCCGCGCGGACAGGGAGTACAGGACCTCGACGCGCCGGCCGTCGTGGATACGGTCGGGGCCGCGCGCGTTGGCGCTGACCGGGTGCCCCGCCGCGAGGGCGGCGCACTGGACGCGCCGGAAGTCGCGGTCCCGCGTCCACTCCCGCAGCACGGCAGCCACCGGCGCCGCATAGCCGGCCTGCCGCGCGCCGTCCTGGAGCTCGCTCCCCTCCAGCAGCACGGCGAGCCGGTCGGCCTGCTCGTGCAGCCACCGCAGCGCCTCCCCTGGCGTCGCCGTCCAGACCCCCGCGAGGTACCACTCACCACCCGCCTCCGGCGACCGCGCGACGCTCTCCGCCCAGTAGCCGCCTACGGCGCCGCACCGGCCCGTGTGAACTCCCGGCGCCGTCACCGCTTCCTCAGTTCGCGCAGGTGGGCGTCGACCCGCCGCCTCAGCTGCTCGGACAGCCGCAGGAGGTCGGCGAGCGTGACCGGCTGGTTTGTCTCAGTCGCCTGCTCCGGACCGGTCTCGGGCTCCGGCTGCTTCGCCGGGCCGTCGCTCACTCCGGGGCCCTGCGCGCACAGCCGCAGGAACGGCACCGCGTGGACCGGCTGAACACTCCTCGCACGAAGATCCGATACCGGACGCTCACGTCGAGGCGGACGACATGACGGCATTCAGCGACACGGTCCGGGCGAATGCATCTCAGCCCCGGCGGACAACCGACCGCGTAGCGCTGCCCCAATCCCGCACCTCCTTTGGACTGCATCGTCGTGAACTCCCTCCACGTCGCCTGAAGGTCCCACCGACCCCCGGAAGCGCATACGGAGACTCAACTCGACAGCAGGGATGACGGATAGCGTCTGAGCCGCCACCGTCCTTAAAACCTTTAAGAATTGGAGACCGGCAACCGTGGAACCGTCTGCGAGGAATGACGGCCTGGAGCGGTGTTTCCGAGAGAGCGGCTGGACCTTACGCCAGTTCGCCCAAGCGGTGAACCGGGTAGGTACCGACCACGGCACACCGCTGCGCTACCGCGAACCCTCGGTGCACCAGTGGTTGAGCGGCCGGATGCCGAGGCCACGCGCCCGCGCGGCAGTGGTCGAGGCGCTCACCCGACGGCTCGGGCGCACGGTCTCCCACGCCGAGGTGGGGTTCCCCGTTCCGGAGCAGCCGCGCGGTGGGAGCACAGCGGAAGAGTTGGTCGACCTCGGGAGCGACGACATGAGCCCCTCCAGGAGATCCGCACTCGGCGCCGGTCTGTTCTCCGTGGCGGTGACGGTGCCAGGCTGGCAGGACGTCGTCGGCCGCATGGACGCCGTGCACGCCGGTTCCGCCCCCCGCATCGGCCGGGGTGAGGTCGATGCCGTGGTGGCGATGACCGAACGGCTCTCGGAGCTGGACGACGAGTTCGGCGGGCGCCACGCCCGCCCGATGGCGGCTGCGTTCCTCGTCAACACGGTCAGCCCCTACCTTCGCGCCGACGCGAGCCCGGAGGTCCGGCGACAGATGATGGGTGCTGCGGCGTTCCTCTGCTACCTCACCGGATGGATGGCCGTGGACGAGGGGCTGCACGGTCTGGCGCAGCGCTACTACGTCAAGGGGCTGGAGCTGGCCGGCGCGGCCGACGACCACTCCACCTACCGCCACGTGCTGCGCGGCATGTCCGTACAGGCAGCGGATCTCGGACTCGGCGCGGCTGCCGTGCAGTATGCGGACGCGGCGGCGAGCGACGCGGCCTCGACCTCCGAGCCCCGGCTGCGGGCGTTCTTCGCCGGCCAGCAGGCTCACGCACGCGCGGTCCACGGGGACGCACGCGAGGCCCGCCGGTTGCTTCACGAGGCACATCGGTGCCTGGAACGAGCGGAGAGCCGAACCGCCACGTTCGGCGGCTACGCACCATCCACCCTCGCTTATCACGAAGCGCAGGTGAAGAACGAACTCGCCGACACGGCCGGAAGCATCGGCGCATTGAAGCTGCATTTCCGGCTGCGTGATGGCTCCAACGACAGTCACCGCAGCGGAATTCGCTTCACCGCGATGCTTGCCGAGCGTCAACTGCGGGTCGGCCACCTCGACCGCGCCTGCGCGAGCTGGAAGCGCGCACTCGACAGCTATTCCACGGTGAAGTCGGGGCGCGTCGACCGGCAGATGCAGACGATGTACCGGTCGTTGTCCCCGCACTCGCGTCACCCCGCCGCCCGCGAACTTCGCGAACAAGCGGAGGCGACGCTGCCCCGCCAGCTGCGCGAGGAGCCGTGACCGACCCGTCCCGCACCACCCGCTGTCCGGGAGGGCACCGTGACGTAGTCCTCGGCGGCGTATGCCCGGTCCAGCCGCAGCAGCAACGCAGGCCCGCCGTGCTGTGGGGGCTGTCGGCCGTGACCTACTCCCACACCTGCTCGGCGACCCGGTAGAAGTTGCCGCCCATGATGCCGGTGACCGCCTCGTCCGGGTAACCACGGGCCAACAGGGCGTCCTCCAGGGTCAGCAACTCCTCGGGCGGCATGAACGCGATGGGCCCCCAGCGCGTGTAGCACTCGGGGAACAGCTCCGGCGTCTCGGCGAGCAGCGCGTTGAAGTCGTCGTGGTCGAAGGGGTAGTCGGTGGAGACGCCGACGTGTTCCGGGCCGACCAGCTCGACCGCGTAGTCAATGTGCCGCACCAGTGCGTCGAGGCTCGCGTCGTTCTCGCCGAGGAAGATCCCCACACCGGTGATGCCGACGACGCCGCCGGTCGCGGCGCAGGCGCGGGCCTGGTCGTCGGTGATGTTGCGGGGGTGGTCCCACAACCCGCGCATGCAGGAGTGGGAGTAGACCATGGGCCGCTCGGTCGCCTCGCTGAGGTCGAGGCCGGTCCGTCCGCCGCAGTGCGACCCGTCCACGACCATACCGACGGCGTTCATCTCCCGCACCAGCTCACGGCCGTAGGCGGTCAGCCCCTCGTCCACCTCGTCCATGCAACCGCCGCCGGCGGCGTTGCGGTTGTTGTAGCTCGGCAGCAGGGTGCGGACTCCGAGGTCGTAGAAGTGACGCACACGGTCCAGCCGCCCCTCCAACGGACCGGAGTCCTCCAGGTCGAACGCGACGGCGATCTCGTCGGCCGCCACCGCGGCGTCCACATCCGCGAGACCCGCCACCAACCGGAACCGCCCGTCCGCCGCGATCCGCTCCCGCCAAGCGGCGAGCAGCTCGTCGACGAACTCGCCACTGTGCGGCGCGTAGCCCACGTTCACCGACGTGTAGCTCCCACCGCGCCGCCGGTAGCGCGCCAACTCACCGATTGGCGCGTTGTGTTCGAGCGGAAGGCAGCAGTGCTGCTCCCAGAGCAGGCGCGGCGGGCGTGCGGTGGCAGGTGCGTTCGTCATCTCCGCATCCTGCCGCCCACCACCCCCACACGCCACGGCCCGGCTCACACCCCGGCCGATCACCTCCTTCGGCCCCCGGAAACCCGCTACGCTCGGGCCAGGCCCCTGCCCCGGATTTCAGCGACACGCCGGGGTTCCGAGCACTACCGGAGGTTCGCTGAAAAACCGCCCCGCAGCCGCCCCCCGAAGCCACCTCCGACCTGGACCTTCACCATGGGGTGTCCTCATCGCCCCTACGAGGGGTAGCAACAGTGATCGGAGCAACTTTGGGTGTACGGCTTGCGGTGTCCTCATCGCCCCTACGAGGGGTAGCAACCGGCCATCGCCATCCGGAACTTGGAGTGCGCGCCGGAGGTGTCCTCATCGCCCCTACGAGGGGTAGCAACCTCACCCGCCGGGCATGGCCCCCGAGAACGGCCACTGGTGTCCTCATCGCCCCTACGAGGGGTAGCAACCCGCCGGGGCGACCGCGGCACGGACGGCGTGGCGCGGGTCCTCATCGCCCCTACGAGGGGTAGCAACTTCGACGCGAGAGACGAACGAGGGGCTGAGCTCGGAGTCCTCATCGCCCCTACGAGGGGTAGCAACAGCGGAGCGACCGCGCGCCCGGGTTGGACGATTGCCGGTCCTCATCGCCCCTACGAGGGGTAGCAACCCGAACAGCACGCCGGCGAGCTGGTCGAAGTCCCGGGGTCCTCATCGCCCCTACGAGGGGTAGCAACACTGGATGCACGATCGCGCCGACCGCGCCGCGCAGCACGTCCTCATCGCCCCTACGAGGGGTAGCAACTGTGGCCGCTCGGGGGTGCGCAATGACCGTGTACGGTCCTCATCGCCCCTACGAGGGCACAAGCGCTACGCCGCCAGGGAGAGGAGTTGGGCTCGGGCCTTGCCCGAGCTCTGCTGTTGCAAGCGAGGCAGACTCAGCCGGTGGCCGTACCGGGGGCACGACTCCCGGTCCTTCTCAGCAGATGGGTGAACTGCGTTGCCCCGGAGGCGCCTGGCTCGTTCACCGATCATGAAGAAGATCATCGCCACTGCCGCGCTCGCCGTGGGAAGCCTTGCCCTTGCGGCACCGGCCCACGCGGACAACAACTCCAACTTCGGCGAGGGCGTCAACGCCGCCAACAACTGGAACTTCACTGCGGCGGCTGTCTGTCTGCAGGAAGTAGCAGTCGTCCCCGTTCTGGGGGACTACGTGAGTGACCACGTCAACAACTGCTCGAACGGAAACGTCATCGACCACTCGGGGCGGTGACGGAGTTCCTCCGGTTCGACAGCCAAGCCTGCCTCGAATCGGAGGCCCGGTCGACTGGGTCGGCGTCCCCCACGGTCAGCGCGCCGACGCTCCCACCAGGTCTCGTCCTGGTGGGCACCCGACCGATCGGAGACGGGCCGAAGCCCAGGACAACGCCTACGGCGCCAACTGGCCCGGGGGGCGTCGAGCACCTGGGCCGGTCCGGGGCCGCACCGCCAACGGACAAGTCCAGCGTTCGCTGACCGGCGTTCGAACCGCGCGGCGACGGTCCTGCGCTGCGGCGCAGTCACGACGCACCGTCGCCAGCCCCGAAGACCCGAGCAACCCAGTGATCGAGCCGGGTCTCGACATCGGACGTCGAGGTGATGCCCGCAGCCGGGAGCCTTCCGGAGTCGTCGAGGTCGGCGATGAAGTCCACGTCGGCCCAGCCGCCCCGGAACAGCACGATCGACAGCACCGTGTCGGCCGGTCCGGTGACGACGATGCCGAGCGAGTCGGGGTCGTGGACTCGCTCCCTGTCGGTGTGGTGCGGCTGAGGCCACGGGGCCGCCCCGTCGCGCCAGGTGAGAAGGCCCACCTCCAGCCCGGCCGATGTCCAGGCGTCGGCCCGTTGGGCCAGCAGGGCGGCCACCTCATCGAGGTCGAGCACGTGGTCCATGGGTGAAGGATCTTCTCTCTGCTCAGCCGGCCCGTGAGCTGCGGGTCAGGGGCGTGTGGTGCGGCCAGCGCCTGCCTGTCTGCTCTTCCGCGCAGGCGCGAAGCGTCGCGAGAAGGAGACCCCCGGGGTAGGTGTCGAACGACGGATGGCGCCGTCGGTAGTAGCACGACCAGTAGCTGACCACTCGCCGTTCGGTCCGGGCGAAGAAGGCCGGGTTGCTCGCGATGAACTCGCCGTAGAGGCGGCGCTGCGGCGAGTCGGGGGTGGCGAGGGCGGGAAGACCCCGGTCGATCGCCTCGACGATCTCCAGGACGTACTCACCGACGAGTCGGATCACGAACGGGACGACGCACGGTTCGTCAGAGGTCAGGATCTGCTCCACGTGCTGCTGGCGCACGTGGCCGTCGCCGTGCCGGGTGTACAGGCAGTGCAACACCAGCCGTTCCGAGGGCGTCAGCGCCTGGAGGGCAGCGGGCCCCGGTTCGTCTGCGTTGAAGCGTTGCGGGACGACGAGGACTTCGCCTCGTACGTCGACGGTGAACGACTGGTTCGCCGGGTACCGGTCCGGCGGTACCGCCTCCAGCACCCGCGCCACGTCACCGGTCAGCCGGGTGGGGAAGGCCGCCGACCAGGTGGTGTCGGGGCGTACTGCCAGCGGGGCTGGTTCCATTGCGGCATCGTAGGCCGCGCGACGGCCCTGGCAGGTCGCGCCGGAGGGCCCGTCCCGGTCACGCCGTGCGGCGGTTGGCGGTGACGAGGAAGAGCCAGGTGCCGGTGAGGCCGAGGAGGAGCAGCGGGATGTCGGCCCCGGCGAGGGCGAAGAGCCCCGCGGCGGCGAACAGGCGCAGGGCGACGGCGCGGGCGAGGCGGGGTGTGGTGTCGGCGGCGGGGGTGGGGGCGGTCTGCATGGTCGTCACCTTTCTGCGGAGGGCGGCAGCGGTCCGGCGGTCGCGGGCTGGGGGCTCGGGGGCTGGGGGCTCGGGGGCAGGGGTCGGTGGTGGTCAGGCGGCGAGGAAGTAGAGGGTCGTGGTGGTGGCGGCGACGGTGAGGATCGAGCCCTTCAGCAGGCGCGCCGAGAGCCGGCGGGCGAGGTGGGCGCCCGCCCAGCCGCCGGCAACGGCGCCGGCGAGCATGCCGAGGAGCAGCGGCAGGTTGCCGCGGACGTCGGGCACGAAGAGGAACAGGGCCCCCGCGCCGAGGTAGATGGCAGCGAGCTGGACCAGTCGCATCGGGTTGCCCGCCGCCGCGTCGAGGCGGAGGCCGACGCTCCACAGCGCCATCATCAGGATGCCGACGGCTCCGCCGAAGTACCCGCCGTACAGGGCGAGGACGAACTGTCCGGCGAGCACGGCGCGCGGCCCGAGCACGGCGTCCTCGCCCGCTGCCCGCGCGATCAGCAGGGAGAGCCGGCCGCCGAAGGCGAGCAGCAGCGTGGCAAAGAGCAGCAGCCACGGCAGGGCCGCGTCGAACGACTCGGACGGCAGCGCCAGCAGCAGCACCGCGCCGAGTGCGCCGCCGACGACGCTGACGGCGGTCAGCGCCCGGGTGGAGGTACCGCCGAGCGGGGCGGCGTCGCGGCGGGCGACCCAGGCGGAGGCGACCGCGCCGGGCGCGAGGGCGATGCGGGAGACCGCGTTCGCGGCGACCGGTGGCACGCCGAACGCCACCAGCGCGGGCAGTGCGACAAAGGTGCCGCCGCCCCCGATGGCGTTCAGTGTGCCGGAAGCCACACCGACGAGAACGATCACCACGATGTCGTACACATACCGATCATTACTGGCAGCGTCGGGCAGCACAATGCGTAATCTCCGAAGCCAGACTTAGGCAGCAACAGAGGCTGAGCGGCGTACTGTGGGCTCCGTGCGCTACGACCTGGACGATCTGCGGCTCTTCCTGCACACCGTGACGGAGGGGTCGATCACCGCCGGTGCGGCCCGGCTGCGGCTGAGTCTGCCCTCGGCCAGCGCCCGCATCCGCGCGTTGGAGCACCACGCGGGGGTGACGCTGCTGGTGCGGGGGCGCCGGGGCGTGCGGCCGACCCCGGCGGGTGCGACGTTGGCGCGTCACGCCCGCGAGGTGCTGGACCGCGCCGCGCTGCTGGAGAGCGCCGTGGGCAGCTACGTGCGGCCGGACACCGCGCCGCTGCGGCTGCTGGCGGGCGGCTCCGCCATGCACCACCTGGTGCCGCGCGCCCTGGCCTCGTTCCTCAGCGTCCATCCGCACATCGACGTGGCGGTCTCGGAGTGCCGGACCCCGCTCACGGTGCGCCGGCTGGCCGCCGGGGAGGCGGACCTGGGCGTGATCCTCAACGACGGCGCGCACGACGACGAGTTGCGGACGGAATCGCTGGGCGACGACTCGCTGGTGGTCATCGGGCAGCGCGGCGGCACGCTCTCGGGGCGCACCGCCGTCTCCTACGAGGAGGTGGCGGAACATCCGCTGGTGGGGCTGAACGCCGAGTCGTCGCTGCGGCTGTGGATCGAGGCGCGCCTCGGGGAGCACGCCCCGGCGGTGCGCTACCGCACGACGGTCGCCGGGCCGGGGGTGGTGGTGGAGCTGGCCGCGGCCGGGGTGGGGCTGGCGATCGTGCCGCGCCGCACGTTCGACCCGGACCAGCCGTTGGACGTCTGCGAACTGCTGGAGCCGTGGGCGTCGCGCGAGCACCTGCTGGCGTGGGGCGCCGGTCCGGTGGCGGACTCGGCGGAGATCACGGCGCTGGCCGACCACATCCGGCGCGCCACCCGCTCCCGCCGCCCGCACTCCCCCGAGCCGCCCGGACCGGACACGGCGGGCTGAGCGGACACGGCAGGCTGAGCGCTCCGGGTCGCTCGCCGGACCGCACGACGCCGGGGCCTCAGCGGCGGGGTGCGGGCTCCAGCAGGTCCCAACGGTTGCCGTACAGGTCACGGAAGACGGCGACGGTGCCGTACGGCTCGGGCCGGGGCTCCTCCTCGAAGGTCACGCCGGCTGCCAGCAGCCGCGCGTGGTCGCGTGCGAAGTCGTCGGTGTGGAGGAACAGCGCGACCCGGCCGCCCGTCTGGTCGCCGACCCGTTCCCGCTGGCGGCTGTCGGCCGCCGCCGCCAGCAGCAGGCCGGTCGCCGCGCCGGGCGGCGCGACGACCACCCAGCGCTTGCCGTCCCCGAGCGGGGTGTCCTCGCGCAGGTCGAACCCGAGCCGCCGTACGTAGAAGTCGATCGCCGGGTCGTAGGAGTCGACCACGACGGTGACCAGCGCGAGA
Source organism: Streptomyces bohaiensis (assembly GCF_012033785.1). Taxonomy (GTDB): domain Bacteria; phylum Actinomycetota; class Actinomycetes; order Streptomycetales; family Streptomycetaceae; genus Streptomyces; species Streptomyces bohaiensis. Next base: position 2,231 of record NZ_JAAVJC010000070.1, on the reverse strand, counting down.
TGCCGGGGCACCCGGACCTCGGACGCCCCCGTCGGCCGATGCGCCGCCCCCTCGGCTTCCCCGGGGCTGCGACGGTGGGCGAAGAGTCTGTGGAAGAACCACGAGGCGGCGACCACTGCTGCTGCCCATACGGCGCCTTCGGCCAACGCCAACGGCAGCGAGACCTCACCGGTCATGTCCGCCAGCATGGGCCTCGTGGAGAAGATGACGAACAGCATCGCCGCGTTGACCGCGACCCAACGTGCTTTGTACGTAGGCATTTTCACCGCCAACGAGACTATCGGGGCGTGCCGGGGCCCTTCGGGTGACGTGCAACCAGGCAGCGAACGGCCGGAGTTCGGCCGCGCACGGGTCAGGCGGCGGCGCGGGCGAGGTGGCGGTTGCGGTACTGGTTGGCGGCGCGGGCGCCGAACGCGATGCCCGGGACGAGGAAGAACAGCAGGTTGACCGACTCGCCGCCGCTGCTGGCCCAGAGGGTGATCAGCATCAGGGTGGCGATCACACTGACGGCGACACCGATGGCGATCTCGGCCCACCAGTTGTGCACCGGGTAAGCACGTCGGGACATTGCGGTCTCCCCATCCAGGCGGGCACGGAGCGGCACACGGCAGCGGTCCCGGAGCGGACACGGGCCCCCACCTGCCGTGAATGCGCCGACCATAGCAACGCCCCGCGCGCTCCGCCCACCTGGGCCCCGATCGGCCGTCCCTCCGTGACCCGCGCGGACGAGCCGGCCGACCGGGCCGCTCACCGGTGCGGCCCGACCAGCCGTCCCCGCGCGGCCCGCCTCGGGCCGCCGGGACGTGGCTCCCGCGTCAGGCCGCCGGGACGTGGCGTTCGGCCGGTCCGGTGTAGGCGCCGAGCGGGCGGATGAGGGTGTTGCCCTCGGACTGCTCGACGATGTGCGCCGTCCAGCCGGTGATGCGGCTCATCACGAAGATCGGGGTGAAGACGGGGATGTCGAACCCCATCAGGTGGTACGCCAGCCCGGCGGGGTAGTCCAGGTTGGGGTGGATGCCCTTCCGCTCGACCATCGCCGTCCGCAGCGCGGTGTGGAGGGCGGCGAGCCGGGTGGTCTCCGGGGAGCCGTCGGCGGCGATGAGCCGGTCCAGCGCCTCCTGCATCAGCGGCACCCGGGAGTCGCCGTGCTTGTAGACGCGGTGCCCGAAGCCCATGATCTTCCGCTTGGCGGCGAGGGCGTCGGTGAGCCAGGCATCGGCGGCGGCGGGGTCGCCGATCTCGTTGAGCATGTGCATCACCGCCTCGTTGGCGCCGCCGTGCAGCGGGCCCTTCAGCGCGCCGACGGCGGCGGTGACGGCGCTGTGCAGGTCGGAGAGGGTCGAGGTGACGACGCGGGCGGTGAACGTCGAGGCGTTGAAGCTGTGCTCGGCGTAGAGGATCAGCGAGATCTCGAAGCAGCGCACCACCTCGGGCGTCGGCACCTCGCCGAAGCACATGTGGAAGAAGTTCTCCGCCAGGCCGAGCGACGGATCGGGCTGGATCGGGTCCAGGCCGCGGCGGCGCCGCTGGTCGGCGGCGACCACGGTCGGCAGCTTCGCCAGCAGCGCCAGCGCCTTGGTGCGGTTGGCCGCCGGGGAGCCGTCGTCCTCGGTGGGGTCCTCGGCGCCGAGGAAGCTGACGGCGGTCCGCAGCACGTCCATCGGGTGGCAGGTCTCGGGCAGCCGGGCGACGATCTCGGCGGTGGTGCGGTCCAGCGGGCGCATCGCCCGCTCGCGGGCCTCGAACTCGCGGAGCTGGCCGGCGTCGGGGAGTTCGCCGTTCCACAGCAGGTACGCGACCTCCTCGAAGGAACGGGAGGCGGCGAGTTCCTGCACCGGGTAACCGCGGTACGTCAGGGAGTTGCTGGCCTCGATGACGGTGGAGATGCCGGTGGTGTCCACGACGACCCCGGCCAGGCCGCGGTGGATGTCGGCGGCCGCGGGCCGGTCGGTGCCGGGCGTCGGGGTGGTTGCGGCGGTCATGGCGGTACCTCCGGGTGCGGTCGGACGGTGCGGGAGTCGGGGTGCGTGCGAGGTGCGTGCGGTGCGGTGTCGTGCGGTGCCGTGCGGGACCCGGAAGGCGCGGCGTGCGCGGCGCGGGCCGGGGTGCGGCGGGCCGGTTGCGGGGTCGCCCGGGGCCGGCGGGGCGCGGAGGGGCGCCGCGGCCGGTAAGGAAGCGGGTGGGGTGCGGGCGAGGTGCGGAGGGGGGCCGCGGGGGGGGGGGGGGGGGGG
>NZ_JAAVJC010000006.1:48648-53683 GCF_012033785.1 Streptomyces bohaiensis | reverse complement strand
GACCGGTGCCCTCGGCCGCCGCACCGCCCACGGCCGCCCGGTCGGCACGGTCGGCACGGACCGCGGCGCCGAGCCGCCGCAGGTGGTCGGCGGCCACCCGGGCGACGGTGCCGGTGCCGGTGACCGTGCACTGCTGCCCGGCCAGCGGGGCGAATCCCTGGACGACGGGGTGGATCATGCGGTCCTCCCTCCGACAGGCGGCCGCCGGGCGTGCCCGGTGGAGGGCTGCCCGGGCTCGTGCCCTGCACGGCCATGGCAGCGCGTCGGCCCTCCGCTGTCCACCCTCACCGGCGGGAAAGCCCATCGCGGTCAACGGCCCGGTGCCGCCGTGCGCCCGGCATTGCAGCGGCCTGCTCGTTGCCCCTCGTCCGCGGCTCTCGCGCCGGGCGCGCACCTAGGGTGCTGCTGACCGACGCGGCTCGGCCGCGCCGGGCGCCCGTGCCCACAGGAGGAGGAGGCCCGTGGCCGCACCGCACGAGACACGCAACTGCCCGGTGTGCAGGGAACCGTGGCTGGTGCTGGCGGACCCGACCGGGCTGCCGGACCGGTGGGCGGAGCTGGCGGCGGCGGCCGCGCGGTTCGACGGGGCGGCCGCGGTGCGCCGTCCCCCCGACCCCGCGGCCGCCCCCCGTCCCGGCGAACACCCGGAGAACGAACAGGACGAGCACGACGCGTTCTTCGGGGTGGCCCGGTCCACCGACCTCTCGGCCGCGGCCTTCCTGCTCGGCGGGGCGCACACCCACCACCTCGTCGCGGTCCACCAGGAACGCAGCGGCTGCGGCGACCCCCGCGACCCGGGTGCGCCGGCCGCCGGCTGGCAGTGCCTGGTGGAGCGCGCCACCGGGGCGGAACCGGCCGTCGCCTGCCCCGCCGGGACCACCGGGACTTCGGAGGACGGCGGCGATCCGGTGGACTGCCCGCGGCCGCACGAGCACTGGCGCGTGGGCCATCAGCTGTTCTTCGTCCTGATCCAGGGCGTGGTGACGGGGCTGCGCTGCTTCGCCGGCGCGGCGGCGGGCGACACCGCGGGGGCGGTACGGGCGCTGCGACTGGCGTCCGACATGTGCCGGCACTCGGCGGTGGCGATGACGTTCGCGGGCGGCCTCAGCCCCGCCGACTACGAACGGGAGGTCCGTCCCTCGATGCTGCCGCCGGCGGTGCGGCCCGGGTTCAGCGGCTTCCAGACCCGCGACCACGCCCTGCTGGTGCGGACGTTGCGCGCGGTGCGGCCGGCGCTGGGCGCACTGGGCTTCGACCATCCCGCGGTGGTGGAGCTGGACGGCGCGCTGCAACAGGTCTACGCGGCCCACCGGTGGGTGTGCTCCCGGTTCGACGGGGCCCGCATCCCGAGCCTGCTGATGGAGGTCGGTGGTCCGCAGTCGGCGCAGCGCTCCGGGGTCGCGGTGGTGGACGAGCTGACCGAGCGCCGGCTGGCGCTGGTGCGGGCGGCGGGCCCCCGCCCCGACCGGCACTGACCCGGCCGTTCCGCCTCGGGGCCGGGATGCGGGCCGGGCACTCCCCGCGTCCGGCCGGGGGCGGCGTTCAGAGGAAGTACTGGACCGTCCGGGTCGCCCGTTCGGCGGCGCGGCGGGAGAGGGGACGGTTCTCCCAGCGCTCGGGGTCCACGAAGAAGCTGTGGCGGCGGTCGCGCTCGAAGTCCCGGTCCAGCGCGGCGGTGACGTCGCGGTCGAGCACCGCCATCATGACCTCCTCGTCGTGGTCGAGGGAGCGCCGGTTGAGGTTGGTGGAGCCGACGAGCGAGGCGACGCCGTCCACCGTGACGATCTTGCAGTGCAGCATGGTGCGCTGGTACTCCAGGATGCGCACCCCGCAGCCCAGCAGCCGGTCGTAGTGGTACCGGCCGGCGTGGCGGCTGATCTGCTTGTCGGTGTGCGGGCCGGGGACCAGCAGCTCCACCTCGACCCCGCGGGCGGCCGCCCCGCACAGCAGGTCGACGAAGTAGTCGTCGGGCGAGAAGTAGGCGGTGGCCAGCCGCAGCCGGTGCTCCGCCGACTCGATGACGACGCGCAGCAGGGTCTGCATGTCCTGCCAGCCGATGCTCGCGGAGCCGCGGACCACCTGGACCACGGCCGTGCCGGCGGCGTCCTGCTCCACGAACCGGTCGCGCTCGTCGAAGAGTTCGGGGTGGCACTCCGCCCAGTTCTGCGCGAACGCCGCGCAGATGCCGTCGACGGCGGGGCCCCGCACCTCGACGTGGGTGTCGCGCCACTCGGTGGCGTCCCGTGCGTCGCCGCACCACTCCTGGGCGATGCCGACCCCGCCGGTGAAGGCGACGGTCTCGTCGACGACGAGGACCTTGCGGTGGCAGCGGTGGTTCTGCTTGAAGGGCGAGAGCCGGACGGGACGGCGGAACCAGGTGACCCACACCCCCGCCTCCTCCATGACGTCGAGCAGCTCCCGCTCGATGTTGCGGCTGCCGAAGCCGTCGAGCAGCAGCCGCACCCGGACGCCCGCGCGGGCGCGCTCGGCCAGCGCCGCGGCGAACTCGTGCGCGATGTCGCCCTGCCAGTAGACGAAGGTCATCAGGTCGATGGTGTGCCGGGCGGCGCGGACGGCGGACAGCATGGCGGGGAAGATCTCGTCGCCGTTGCGCAGCACCCGCAGGGCGTTGCCCTCGGTCGCCGCGATGCCGATGAGCCGCTCCAGCCGGCGGCGGAGTCGCTGGGCGGGGTCGTCGGGCGACCCCGCGGGGACAGGAGAGGCCGGTACGGCGGGCGCGGTCATGGTCGGGTCGGTCTCCTCGGCGGCGCGGGGAACGGCCGGGGCGGTCGCTCACCAATCCGTCTGCCCGTTCGATCCGAATCCACTCCACACCCACCGGTGACCGCCCACCCGCCGGTTCCGGCGGGCGCGGCGGCCCCGCCCCGAACGGTGGCCGTGGCACCGTGTGGACACCTGCGGGAGCGGCGGCCGCTCCCCGCCCCCCGTGGAGGACGTGAACATGGCGCGCTGGACCGCGAGCGACATGCCCCGGCTGACCGGCACCACCGCGGTGGTGACCGGGGCCAACAGCGGCATCGGGGCGGTGACCGCCCTGCTGCTGGCGCGCGCCGGGGCCCGGACGGTCCTGGCCTGCCGGGACGAGGGCCGGGGGCGGGCCGCGGCGGAGCGGGTCCGCCGGGCGGCGCCGGAGGCCGACGTCCGCCTGGTCCCGCTGGACCTGGCCGACCTCGCGTCGGTGCGCCGGGCGGTGCCGCTGCTCGCCGCGGCGGGCGACGGCCGGTTGGAGCTGCTGGTCAACAACGCCGGGGTCATGGCGCTGCCGCTGCGTCGCACCGTCGACGGGTTCGAGATGCAGTTCGGCACCAACCACCTCGGCCACTTCGCGCTGACGGGCCTGCTCGGCGGGGCGCTGCGCGCGGGGAGCGCCCGGGTGGTGAACGTGTCCTCGCTGGCGCACCGGATCGGCGGGCTGGACCTCGCCGACCCCAACGCCGAGCACACGCCCTACGACCGGTGGCGCGCCTACGGCGCCTCCAAGCTGGCCAACCTGCTCTTCACCGACGAACTGCACCGGCGGGCGGCCGCGGCCGGCGCCCCGCTGACCGTGACCGCGGCACACCCCGGGTTGTCGTCGACGGAGCTGGGTCAGGCCGCCCCGGTGATGGAGGGGCGCCGCGGAATGGCGAGGCTGGAGCGGGCCACCCGTCTCTTCACCCAGCCGGCCGCCCGGGGCGCGCTGCCGGTGCTGCGCGCCGCCACCGACCCGGCGGCGGCGGGCGGCGCGTACTTCGGCCCGGACGGTCCGCTGGAGGTGCGGGGCACCGGCGCGGCGCGGGCCCGCCGCTCGGCGGCGTCGCGCGATCCGCTGACGGCGGCGGCGCTGTGGGAGACCTCCGTCACCCTCACCGGGGTGGATCCGGCGGCGGCGCTGACCGGCGACGACTGAGCCGCGGGCCCGCACACCGCCGCAACCGCCGGGCCGCAGGGGCGTCGCCGCGCCCGCGGCCGGCATGCGGGGGACGCGCCCCCGGAGTCCGGGCCTGCGGTCGATCGGTGCCCACCGGGCGGTACCCGGACTCGCAACCCGGACGAACGTGCGAGGATCGGCCATATGGTGGCGCTGAAAGAACTGCTCCCGCTCGACGCGATCCGGCTGGACGTATCCGCCCCGAACTGGGCGAAGGCCGTACGAGCCTCCGGTGACCTGCTGGTTTCGACCGGTACGGCCACGGACGGCTACACGGCGGAGATGATCGCGAACGTGGCCGAGAACGGCCCCTACATCGTGCTGGCGCCGGGCTTCGCCTTCGCCCATGCCCGTCCCTCCCCCGCCGTGCTGCGCACCGGCATGGCGTGGGTGCGGCTGGCCGAGCCGGTGGAGTTCGGGCACGAGACCAACGACCCGGTGACGCTGGTCGTCGCCCTGGCGGCGACGGACTCCGGCTCGCACACCGAGGCCATGGCGACCCTCGCCCGCCTGCTGGCCGACCCGGAGACCTCCCGCGCGCTCGCGGAGGCCCGGACCCCGGAGGAGGTCTGGTCCCTGGTGACGGGCGAGGAGCCCGCCGCGGCCCGCACCGCCGCCGGACCCGCCGGACCCGCCGGTCCGGCCGCTCCGGCCACCGGCGCCCGGGCCACGGAGCCGGAGGCCCCCGCCCGCACCGGGGGCGGCGGCGACCGCCACACCATCCTGACCGTCTGCGGCAACGGCCTGGGCACCAGCCTGTTCCTGAAGAACACCCTGGAACAGGTGCTGGAGCGCTGGGGCTGGTCCTCCTTCGTCACGGTCGAGGCGACCGACACCATCTCCGCCAAGGGGAAGGCGTCCGAGGCCGCCGCCATCCTCACCTCGGGGGAGATCGCCCGCACCCTCGGCGACGTGGGCACCCCCGTCCGGGTCGTGGAGAACTTCACCGACACCGGTGAGGTCGACCGCGTGCTGCGCGAGACCTACGAGGTGTGAGCACCGCCGGCCGCGGTGACCGGGCCGATGAGGTAAGCCGGTTCGCTGAGGATCTCGTTGACGACGAACTCGGCGAAGGACACGAGCCAGTTCATGGGGACGTCTTCC
>NZ_JAAVJC010000006.1:0-48638 GCF_012033785.1 Streptomyces bohaiensis | reverse complement strand
GGGGTGGCCCCGCCCACGCCCCACCCGCTCCCCGCCCCCACCGGGCGCCGGTCCCCCCGTCGGCGCCCCCGCACCACCCCTGCGGCAGATACGGAAGACGTCCCCATGAACTGGCTCGTGTCCTTCGCCGAGTTCGTCGTCAACGAGATCCTCAGCGAACCGGCTTACCTCATCGGCCTGATCACCGCGGCCGGTCTGATCGCGCTCCGGCGCTCCACCGGTCAGATCCTCGGCGGCGCCATCAAGGCCACCCTCGGCTTCCTGCTGATCGGCGCCGGCGCCGGGCTGGTCGTCGGTTCGCTCGCCCCGCTCGGCGAGATGATCCAGGGCGCCACCGGCGCGCACGGCGTCATCCCCACCAACGAGGCGATCGTCGGCATCGCCCAGGAGCAGTACGGGGCGCGTGTCGCCTGGCTGATGATCCTCGGCTTCGCCGTCAGTCTGCTGCTGGCCCGGTTCACGCCGCTGCGGTACGTGTTCCTCACCGGCCACCACATGCTGTTCATGGCGACGCTGCTCACCATCGTGCTCGCCACCGCCGGCCACACCTCCTGGGTCGTGGTGGTCGTCGGCGGTGTGCTGCTCGGCATCATGCTGGTGGCCATGCCGGCGTTCGCGCACCCGTGGACCAAGCGGATCACCGGCAACAACACGGTGGCCATCGGCCACTTCGGCACCGCGGGATACGTCGTCGCCGGGGCGACGGGCCAGCTGGTCGGGAAGAAGAGCCGATCCACCGAGGACATGAACCTCCCCGAGGGCCTGCGCTTCCTGCGCGACTCGATGGTCGCCACCGCGCTGTCGATGCTGGTGATCTACCTGGCCATGGCCCTGCTGTTCCTGGGCCGCGCGGGCCAGGAGGAGGCCTTCGCGGCGTTCGCCGTCGACGGCGGGGAGCCCGCCGCGAACCTCGGCAACTACCTGATGCAGTCGGTGATGCAGGGCCTGCAGTTCGGCATCGCCGTCGCGGTCATCCTCTTCGGTGTCCGGACCATCCTCGGCGAGCTGGTGCCGGCCTTCCAGGGCATCGCCGAGCGGCTGGTCCCGGGCGCGGTGCCCTCGCTCGACGCGCCGATCGTCTTCCCCTACGCGCAGAACGCGGTGCTGGTGGGCTTCCTCTCGAGCTTCACCGGCGGGCTGGTCACCCTCGGCCTGCTCTCCTGGGTGCTGGGCCCGGCCTTCGGGCTGGCCCTGGTGCTGCCGGGGCTCGTCCCGCACTTCTTCACCGGCGGCGCGGCCGGTGTCTACGGAAACGCCACCGGTGGCCGGCGGGGGGCGGTGCTGGGCGCCTTCCTCAACGGCGTGCTGATCACCATCCTGCCGGCGCTGCTCCTGAAGGTGCTGGGCGCCTTCGGTGAGGAGAACACCACCTTCGGCGACGCCGACTTCGGCTGGTTCGGCGTGCTCGTCGGCAACGCGGCCGAGGCCGGGGAGGTCGGCGGCATCGTGCTGATGGTGCTGCTGGGCGCGGCCGTCCTCATCGGCGCGATCGTCATGCAGAAGAAGGTCGTGGACGCGGGCTGGGACCCGGGCGCGCGCCGCGACGCCCCGCCGTCCGCGCCGCACCCGCTCGGCGAGCGGCGGTTCGGCGAGCCAGCGTGACGCGGGCGAGGCGACGGGCACCGCTCCGGAGGCTGCTCCCGGCGGGGAGCCCCGGCGCCCGCGCCGGTCGCGGTCGGCGAGTGACGGCTCGGCGAGTCAACGGGCTGCCGGCACCGGTCCGGTCGCCCCCGTCGACGGGCCGGCGGTGCCCGGCCGCCGCAGTACCGACGCCCCCTGGCACGCCCCCGAGCCGGCGGATGCCCCGAAGCGGGGCGAGGCGGATCAGCCGGACTCCGCGGTGACGCGGTCCGACCCCGCCGCCGCGACCGAAGGCGCCTCCACCACCGAGGACGCCGACCGTGACGGCGGCGGCACGGCGACCGGCGCCCCGGCGGCCCGACCGGCCGACCCCGGACCGGCCGACCCCGGTGAGGCCATCGGCGGAACCGCTGCCGACACCGCCGCAGACACCGCAGACGCAGCCGACGACGAGACCGCCGAGGGCCCTGCCGACCGGCGCGAGGGGGACGGCTGATGGACCTGCTCGACGTCACGCTGCGCGTCGTCGCCGTACTGGTGGCCTTCCTCGTCCTGCCGCTCCTCGTCGGCCAGGCCGAGCACAAGGTCATGGCCCACATGCAGGGCCGGGTCGGCCCGATGCACGCCGGCGGCTTCCACGGATGGGCGCAACTCGTCGCCGACGGGGTGAAGTTCGCGCAGAAGGAGGACACCGTCCCGGCCGGCGCCGACCGACGGATCTTCCAACTCGCTCCCGCCGTCGCGCTGGTGCCCTACTGCGTGGTGCTCGTCGCGATCCCGCTCGGCCCCGGCGGCCTCGTCGGCCAGGTCATCGACGCCGGTGTCTTCTTCGTGCTGGCGGTCCTCGGCATCGGTATCCTCGGCCAGCTGATGGGCGGTTGGGCCAGCAACAACAAGTACTCGCTGCTGGGCGGCATGCGTACCGCCGCACAGCTCATGGCCTACGAACTGCCGCTGATCCTCGCCGCGGCCTCGGTGGTGATGGCCGCCGGGACGCTCAGCCTCACCGGCATCCTCGACGGGTTCCAGTGGTGGTGGGTGCCCTGGCAGCTGGTCGGCGCGTTCGTCTTCTTCACCGCCGGCATCGCCGAGCTGCACCGGCCGCCGTTCGACGCGCCGATCGCCCCCGAGGAGATCGTGTTCGGCGCGTTCACCGAGTACTCCGGGCTGCGGTTCGCGCTCTTCCTGCTGGCGGAGTACGCGGGGATCGTCGTGATCTCCGCGCTGACGGCCGTGCTGTTCTTCGGCGGCTGGCACGGCCCGTTCCCCGACCAGCTGGGCTGGCTCTGGATGCTGCTGAAGACCGGCGCGCTGTGCTTCCTCGTCATCTGGGCGCGTGTGGCCTGGCCCCGGCTCCGCGCCGACCAGATCCAGAAGTTCGCCTGGACGGTCCTCGTTCCCCTGGCCCTGGCGCAGATCGCGCTGACCGGCGTCGTCAAGGTGGTGATCTCTTGAGCTTCGGCTCCGGGCTGGCGAAAGGGCTGGCCGTGACGTTCCGCGCGATGACCCGGCGTGCGGTGACCCAGCAGTACCCCGAGAACCTGCCGTCGCTGCCGCCGCGCACCCGCGGCGTCATCGGGCTGTTCGAGGAGAACTGCACGGTCTGCATGCTCTGCGCCCGCGAGTGCCCCGACTGGTGCATCTACATCGACTCCCACAAGGAGACGGTGCCGGCCGCCGCGCCCGGCGGACGGGAGCGCAGCCGCAACGTGCTGGACCGGTTCGCCATCGACTTCTCGCTCTGCATGTACTGCGGCATCTGCGTGGAGGTCTGCCCCTTCGACGCGCTGTTCTGGTCGCCGGAGTTCGAGTACGCCGAGACCGACATCCGCGAACTCACCCACGAGCGCGAGAAGCTGCGCGAGTGGATGTGGACGGTGCCGGAACCGCCGCCGCTCACCGAGGCCGCCGTCGAGGCCAAGGAGCTGACAGCCGCCCGCCGCACCGCCGAACGCGCCGCCCAGGAGCAGGCGCAGGACCAGGCGCAGGACCGCCCCGCCGGCGACGACGGCACGGGGGAGCCGCGGTGAGCGCCGTCACGCTGCCGCTGCTGGCGGCCGCCGGGGAGAGCGGTCGCAGCGTCCTCTCGCCCTCCGGCGTGGAGATCGTCTTCCTGCTGGTCGCCGTGGTCGTGCTCGGCGCCGCGATCCTCTGCGTCACCAGCCGCCACCTCGTCCACGCCGCGCTGTACCTCGTCGTCGCCCTCGGCGGCCTCGCCGTCGAGTACCTGCTGCTGACCGCCGAGTTCATCGCCTGGGTCCAGGTCCTCATCTACCTCGGCTCCGTCGTGGTCCTGCTGCTGTTCGGGCTGATGCTGACCCGCGCCCCCATCGGACCGTCCCCCGACGCCGACTCCCGGAACCGGCCTCTCGCGCTGGTGGTGGCGCTGGCCGCCGCCGCGACCCTCGTGACGCTCGTCGTGGACGCCTTCCGCACCACCTGGATCGACCTCTCCACCCCCCACGGCCGGTCCGACGCCCTCGGCGAAAGCCTCTTCCGCACCTGGGTGCTGCCGTTCGAGGCGCTGTCGGTGCTGCTGCTCGCCGCCCTCGTCGGAGCCATCGTCATCTCGCGCGCCCGCCGCGCCGACTCCGAGGAGGGCCAAGGCTGATGCACCTCGTCCACCCGGCCACCCTCGCCGTCCTGCTGTTCTGCGTCGGCCTCTACGGGGTGCTGGCCCGCCGCAACACCGTGCTGGTGCTGATGTCGGTGGAGCTGATGCTGGCCGCCGTCAGCCTCAACCTCGTCGCCTTCGACGTGTGGTTGGCCGACGAACTCCACTCCGGCCAGGTCTTCACGCTCTTCCTGATCGCGCTCGCCGCCGCCGAGATCGGCATCGGCCTCGCCATCGTGCTGCTGGTGTACCGCCGCCGCGGCACCGTCGCCCTCGACCGGCTCCGCGCCCTGCGCGACGGGCCCGGCGCCGCCGAGGCGACCGGGGGAACGGACGGGGCGGAGCAGCCCACCGCGAACGACGCCGCGCGCGGACAGGAGACCACCACCCCGTGACCACCACCACCGCGGCCGTCCTCGTCCCGCTGCTGCCGTTCGCCGCCGCCGCGCTGATACTCCTGACCGGCCGCAGCGCGCCCGGGTTCGTGCGACCGCTGGCCGTACTGCCGACGCTGGCGGCCGCCGCCCTCACCGTGCTGGTCGCCGTCCGCCAGGGCGGTGACGCCCCCCTCACCGCGGCCACCGTCCTCACCCCCACCGGCGACCCGGACCTCCCCATCGAACTGGCGCTCCACCTCGACGGGTTCGCCGTCCTCGTCGCCGCGCTGGTCGCCGTCGTCGCCACGGCCGTCCAGCTCTACTCGACCGGCTACCTCCGCGACGACCCCCGCTACCCCTCCTACGCGGCGCTGGTCTCGCTCTTCACCGCCGCGATGCTGCTCGTCGTCTACACCGACGACCTGATCGTGCTGCTCGTCGGTTGGGAAGTCATGGGCATCTGCTCGTACTTCCTCGTCGGCCACTACTGGGAGCGCCCCGCCGCCCGCGCCGCGGCCCTCAAGGCGTTCCTGGTGACCAAGCTCGGCGACGTGCCGTTCCTCATCGGCATCCTCGTCCTCGCCTCCGAGGCGGGCACCTTCCGCATCAGCCACATCGTCAACGGACTCACCTCCTCCCTCGCCGACTTCGAGCTGGAGCGCCCCACCCTCGTCGCGCTGCTGCTGCTCGCCGGGGTCGCGGGCAAGTCCGCGCAGTTCCCGCTCCACACCTGGCTGCCCGGCGCGATGGCCGGCCCCACCCCGGCCTCCGCCCTCATCCACGCGGCGACCATGGTCGCCGCCGGTGTCTACGTCGTGGCGCGGCTGCTGCCGGTCTTCACCGCCTCCACCGCCGCGCTGCTGGTCCTCGCCGTCGTCGCCGCCCTCACCGCCGTCGGGGCGGCGGTCGCCGCCCTCGCCCAGGACGACCTCAAACGGGTCCTCGCCTACTCCACCATCGGCCAACTCGGCCTCATGGCGGGCGCACTGGCCGTCGGCAGCCGCGACGCCGCCGTCTTCCACCTGCTGACGCACGGCGCGTTCAAGGCCCTGCTGTTCCTCGCCGCCGGTGTCCTGATCACCGTCGCCGGCACCGGCTCCCTCGGCGTCATGGCCCGGACCCGCGACATAAAGCGCCGCGCCCCCGACGCGTTCTGGGCGATGACCATCGGTCTGCTCGCCCTCGCCGCCATCCCGCCGTTCTCCGGGTTCTTCTCCAAGGAGGCGATCCTGCACGCGGCGGAGACCGCGGCGCTCGACCCTGCCGGCGCCCCCGCGGGCGTACCGGCCGCGGGCGCCTGGCTGGTGCTCGCCGCCACCCTGCTGACGGCGCTGCTCACCGCCGCCTACGCGACCCGGCTCTGGCTCATGGCCTTCCACGACCCGGTCTCGGCGCGCCCCGAGCCGCTGCCGCAGCCCCCGGCCGTCAGCGGTGTCACCACCCTCGTGCTCTGGCTGCTGGCCGTCCCCGCGCTGCTGATGGGGCTCGGCTACCGCTGGCTGCCGTCCTGGCTCGACGGCACCTCGCTCGCCCCCACTCCCGCCACCTCGGCCGTCGCCACCGGTGCCGCCCTCATCGGCGGCGCGGCGACCTGGGCCGCCTGGCGCCGCCGCTACGAGATGGACGAACCGCCCGACCCCGGGCTGTCGCTGCTCGGCTCGCGCTTCCACGCCGACGCCGCCGCCGGGTTCCGCCTCGACGCCGCCACCACCGCCCTCGCCGCCCGCCCCACCGAGGGCGCCGCGCGGCTCACGCGCTTCGTCGACCGCACCGTGGTCGACACCTACGTGCGCGGGGCGGCCGCCCTGCCGGGGCTCCTCGGCCGCCTCGTGCGGCGGGCCCAGAACGGCAACGCCCAGACCTACCTGACCGTGCTGGTCGCCGCCGTCGTCGTGCTGCTCGTGACCACCGCCCTCGCAAGCGCCGGAGGCTGACCGTCCCGTGCTCACGCTCACCGACTCCGTGACGGCGCCGCTGCTGGCCGCCGTCGTCACCCTGCCCCTCCTCGCGGCGGTGGTGCTGCTCCTGCTGCCGCGCGGCCCCGAGTCGACCCGGACCGCGGGGCGGATCGGCGTCGCGGTCACCGGCGCCGTACTGCTCGGGACACTGCTGCTCGCGGCGGCCTTCGACCGCGGCGCCGCCGACCGGCCGCAGGCGGTGACGGACGTGGCGTGGGTCCCGGCGTTCGGTGTCCGCCTCCACCTCGGGGTGGACGGCATCTCGCTGCCGCTGCTGGTCCTCACCGCGCTGCTGTGCCTCCTGTGCGCCGTGCACGTGCTGCGGCGGCCGCCCGCCGGTGAGGGCGGTGCGGGCCCGCGTGGCCTCGTCGCGCTGCTGCTGGTGCTGGAGACGGGCACCCTCGCCACCTTCGCCGCGCTCAACCTCATCCTGTTCTTCCTGGCGTTCGAGACCGTGCTGATCCCGATGTACTTCGTCATCAGCCGGTGGGGCGGCGCCGAACGAGCCGCCGCGGCCTGGAAGTTCGTGCTGTACACCCTGCTGGGGTCCGTGGTGATGCTGCTGGGGTTCCTGCTGGTCGGGCTCCAGGCCGGCACCTTCGACATGGTGGTGCTCGCCGAGGCCCACGGCGACGGACTCAGCCGCACCACGCAGATCCTCGCCGTCCTCGCCATCGGCATCGGGCTCGCGGTGAAGACCCCGATGTGGCCGCTGCACAGCTGGCTGCCCGACGCCCACACCGCGGCACCGACCGTCGGATCCGTGCTCCTCGCGGGAGTCCTGCTGAAGTTCGGCACCTACGGCCTGGTCCGGATCGTGCTGCCGGTCGCGCCGGAGGGCATCCACTTCTTCGCCCCCTACCTCGCCGCGTTCGCCGTCACCGGCATCATCTACGGCTCGCTCGCCTGCCTCGCCCTGGTGCGCGCCGGCGCCGGCGGCGACCTCAAACGCCTCATCGCCTACTCCTCGGTGGGCCACATGGGGTTCGTCCTTCTCGGCATCGCGACCCTCACGCCGACCGGCGTCAACGGCGCGCTCTTCGCCAACATCGCCCACGGCGTCATCACCGCCCTGCTGTTCCTTCTTGCCGGCGCGGTCCGGGAACGCACCGGCACCACCGACCTCGACCGCCTCGCCGAACACGGCGGAGGGGCCCGGCTCTACGGCCGGGCACCGCGGCTCGGGGCGCTGCTCGCCTTCACCGCCGTCGCCTCGCTGGGGCTTCCGGGCCTCGCCGGGTTCTGGGGCGAACTCCTGGCGATGCTCGGGGCGTTCAACCCCGCCGAGGGCCTCAGCCGCCCGGTGTTCGTCGTCTGCCTCGCCCTGGCAGGGCTCGGCACCCTGCTGACGGCCGCCTACCTGCTCCAGGTGGTCCGCCGGGTCTGCGCGGGCACCTCGCCCGACCCCGCACCGGCCACCGCCGACGATGCCCGCCCGGGCGCGCACGGCGCCACCCCCGCGCCGGCCACCGACGCGGGCACGATCCCCGCGGCGACCGGCACGGCGACCGGCGCTGCCGCAGCGACCGGCGCCGCCACGGCGACCGCCACCGGTACGGCAACCGCGGCGCCCCCGGGCGAAGCCGTGCGGCAGCCGGATCTGCCCGACCTCCACCGGGACGAGTCGGCGCTCCTCCTGCCGCTCGCCGCCCTCACCCTGCTGATCGGCCTCTGGCCCGCGCTGCTGCTGCGGCTGACCGACCCCGCCGTGCAGCTCCTGCTGGAAGGAGTCGGCCGATGAGCCTCGTCCAGACCATCGACTGGATCGCCCTCGCCCCGCCCACCGTCGTCGCCATCACCGCCGTCGCGGTGCTCCTCACCGACCTCTTCCTCCCCGAGGAGCGCAAGCGGCACCTGGGGACCATCGCCGCCGCCGGGCTCGCCCTCGCGCTGCTCACGCTGCTGCCGCTGCACCGCGGGGACCGCACCAGCTTCTGCCTGGCCGACCGCTCCGAGGTCTGCTCCTACAGCGCCGACACCTTCGCCGTCGTCATCCAACTCATCGTCCTCGGCGGTGCGTTGATCGCCGCGCTCCTCACCCTGCCGGAACTGGCACGGCAGCGCGGCGACGACACCACCGGCGCGCTGCCGCGCGGCGAGTTCTGGTTCCTGCTGCTCGCCTCCGCCTCCGGCGCCGCCCTGCTCCCCGCCGCCCGCGACCTCGCCACCCTGGTCCTCGCCATGGAGGTCACCACCCTCCCCGCGTACGCCCTCGTCGCGCTGCGGCGCGGCGACCGGCTCGGGCCGGAGGCGGCCCTCAAGTTCTTCCTCACCTCGGTCGTCGCGACCGCCGTCACCCTGCTCGGCATCAGCTTCGTCTACGCCGGCTCCGGCAGCCTCTTCCTCGGCGGCATCGCCGACGGGCTGGCGGGCGCGGACCCGGCGCTCGACGCGCTGATCCGCGCCGGCGTTGTCCTCACCCTCGTCGGCTTCGCCTTCAAGACGGCCGCGGTCCCCTTCCACTTCTGGGTCCCCGACACCTATCTCGGTGCCCCGCTGCCGGTCGCCGCGTACCTCTCGGTGGTCAGCAAGACCGCCGGTCTGGCCGGGCTGATCCTGGTGACCTCCATGGCCTTCGCCGACCTCGGCGGCGTCTGGGGGCCGGTCCTCGCGGTACTGGCCGGACTCACCATGACGGCGGGCAACGTCGCCGCGCTCCGCACCCGACCCGACGGCGACCGCAGCACCGTGCGGCTGCTGGCCTGGTCCTCCGTGGCCCAGGCCGGCTACCTGCTGGTCCCGCTGGCGGCCGCCGGCTACGCGAGCGACGCCGACGGCCGGTCGACGGCGATCGGCGCGACCGTCGCCTACGCGGTCATGTACGCCGTGGTGAACCTCGGGACGTTCGCCGTCGCCGTCCACGTCGCGGAGCGTGCCGGCCGCCACCGGCTGACCGACCACCGCGGCCTGCACGACCGGAACCCGCTGACGGCGCTCGCGCTGGGCTTCTTCCTGCTGTGCCTGGCCGGCCTGCCGCCCGGGCTGGCGGGCCTGTTCGCGAAGATCGCCGTCATCCGGGCGGCCGTCGAGGCGGAGTTGGCGGTACTCGCGGTCGTCGCGGCGGTCAACGTCGTCATCGCGCTCGTCTACTACCTCCGCTGGGCCGCGCTGCTGTTCCGCCCGGCGGCCCCTCGCGGCGCTGCCGCGGCCGAGGTCGGTGCCGAGACCGGGCCCGCGGCCGCAGGCGCAGGCCAGGCCGGGGTCGCGGCCGGGACAGGGACTGCGGCTGCGCCGGGCACGGCCGCTGCCGGGGCCTCGGACGCCACCGACGCCCCGGTGGCGCTCGCGGAACGGTTCCCGCCTGCCGCCGACCGGGAGCCACGCCCCGGCGCACCGATCGCCGTCGCGATCGCCGTCACCGCCCTGCTTGCCCTCGCCCTTTCCGTGGCCCCGCAGCTGATGCTCGGGCTGACGGCGGCCGGCACCCTGTTCTGACGAGCCGTGTTCCGGGCGCGCGGCAGTCGCGAGGGCTGCTGCTGACCCGCACCACCGGGTGCCCGTCGGGGCAGCAGTCCTACCCGTCGGGCAGCTCAACCACCCGCGCGGACAGGCATTCTGACGCCATGTCCGCGTAACCCCGTTCGGGTGAACCGGCTGCTAGGTTGCCGCCCACGGTCGGCCGGGTGCGCCGCGTCGCGGCCGACCGCGGCCCGTGACCCCGGCTCGAAGGGAACCCCACCCATGGCCCAGCCGCCCCACGAATCCACCACCGCCCAGCCGTCCGACGCGTCTCCGTCCGACGCCCCGCCGTACGGCTCCGCCGTCGGCGGTCACCGCCGCGTCCCCGGTCTCAGCCGCCGCGGGCTGATCGGCGCCGTCGGCGCCGCCGCGGCAGCCACTGCCGCTGCCCCCGCCGTCGTCGCGGCAGCGGGGCGGGACCACGGCAGCCCCGCGACCGAAGCTCCCACGGAGCAGGCCGCGCGCGGGACCGTCGAGCGCGCCTTCCCCGAGACCCGCAGCGGCGAGCCCGCCGCCGGAACCGTCGCCGCCCTCGCCTTTCCCGCCGGGTGGGTCGCCGCCCGCTGGGACGGCCCGGACGAGGGCGGCCGCGTGCGGTTCAGCACCCCGGAGGGCGACAGCGACTGGGCACCGGTCCCCGCCACCTGCTCCTCGGCCAATGGCGGCGCCCGGCTCATCGCGGCCGACGGCGCCACGGGCTACCGGGTCCAGCCGCCCACGGGCGCCCGGAACCTCCGGACCCGGGCCCTCGACACCACTGGTGGCCCGCGCCGCCGGGCGCGTGTCCCCGAGGAGCACCCCCGGCTGCGCAGCATCTCCTACCTGTCCCGAGCCGAATGGGGCGCCGACGAGTCCAAGCGGTTCCGTACGGACGGCACGGAGATCATGCCTCCGGCCTTCTACCCGCTCCAGACGATCACCGTCCACCACACCGACACCGCCAACAACGCCGCCGACCCGGCGGCCGTCGTCCGCGCCATCTACGACTTCCACGCCGTCGACAACGGCTGGGGCGACATCGGCTACCAGTTCCTCGTCGACGAGGCGGGCCGGATCTACGAGGGCCGCTGGTCCGGCGGCTCCGGAATGCCCGGCCACGACGCCCGGGGGAACATGGTCACCGCCGCCCACGTCGGGGGCGCCAACTCCGGCAACCTCGGCATCGCGCTGCTGGGCAACCTGACAGGACGCCCTCCCACCGAGGCCGCCCAAACCGCGGTGACCGAGCTGTGCGCCGCCCTCGCCCGGCTCCACGGGCTGGACCCGCTGGCGCGCATCCGGTTCGTGAACCCGGTCGACGGCAGCACGCGCGAAGTGCAGAGCATCAGCGGCCACTGCGACTGGATGGCGACCGAATGCCCGGGCGCCGTGATGTACGGCGAACTCGCCGCGCTGCGAACACGGGTCGCCGCCGCGCGGCGCTGACCTCCGCCGCTCTTCCTCGCCGCCACCCCTCTCCGCCGCAGGGCCGTTCCGCCGCGTAGCCGCCCCGCCGCGTGACTGCCCGCTGCCAGCCATGCCGCGTGCCCCGGTGCCCCCTCGACGACGAGGCGCCGGGGTGACGCGGCACGGTCGCGTATGCCCGCCGTGCCGCAGTGCCCCCGTGCCACAGTGCTGCCGCGGCCCGCGCCGACCGCCGCCTACGCCGCGGGGGTCGCGCCCCCGCCGCCCGCCCGGTCACGCGCCCGCTCCCGTCGCCGGACCGTGCCGCGACCACCGGGAACCGTGCCGCGCACCGCGGCGTTCATACACCGGGAGTGTCCACTGTTATCCGGGAGGTCCCGCCGATAGCGGCGGAAACCCGTCCCGGTCGCCGCTCCGGCCGCCCGCCCCGCGGCCGGCGCCAAGGGAACGCAGCGGCGCCCCCGCCCCACGCCCGACCGCCCCGATCCGCTCCGCCGCCCGGCTGCCCGTCCGCAGCCCCCCCGTGCCCCGCTCCGCACCCCGACCAGCAGCCCGACCGTCCGCCCACGGCCCCCGCCGTCCCCGACCGCCCCAGACGAGCCGCCCGCCCCACCACGGCCCGGTCCGCCGCCGCCCCCCGGCGGGCCCGACGGCTCACCCCGGAAGGCACCTGTGCACCGCTCCACCAACGGGCTGAAGACCGCCGTCCTCCTCGGCGGCATGTCCGCCCTCATACTTCTCGTCGGCAGCTTCTTCGGCACCACCGGAGTCGTCGTCGCGCTCCTCGCGGCGCTGGCCACCAACGGCTACGCCTACTGGAACAGCGACAAGCTGGCGCTGCGCTCGATGCGCGCGCGGCCCGTCAGCGAGTTCGAGGCA
Organism: Streptomyces bohaiensis; assembly: GCF_012033785.1. GTDB lineage: Bacteria > Actinomycetota > Actinomycetes > Streptomycetales > Streptomycetaceae > Streptomyces > Streptomyces bohaiensis. The sequence continues at coordinate 36,366 of NZ_JAAVJC010000006.1, read as the reverse complement.
CCGCAGCTCTACCGCATGGTCCGCGAACTCGCGGGCGTGGCCCGCCAGCCCATGCCACGGCTGTACATCTCCCCGACCGACGCCCCCAACGCCTTCGCGACCGGCCGGAACCCCCGCAACGCCGCCGTCTGCTGCACCGAGGGCATCCTCGCGGTCCTCGACGAACGGGAGCTGCGCGGCGTCATCGGGCACGAGCTGAGCCACGTCTACAACCGGGACATCCTCATCGCCTCGGTGGCCGGGGCTATGGCCTCCGCCGTCATGTTCCTGGTCCAGTTCGCCTGGCTGCTGCCGGGGCGGTCCGACCGGGGCCCGGGGATCGTGGGGACGGTGCTCGTCGCGCTGCTCGGGCCGATCGCGGCCTCCCTCATCCGGCTGGCCGTCAGTCGGTCCCGCGAGTACGAGGCCGACGCCGCGGGCGCCCGGCTCACCGGCGACCCGCTCGCCCTCGCCGACGCGCTGGCCAAGCTGGAGCGCGGCACGCAGGAACTGCCGCTGCCGCCCGAGCCCCGGATCGAAGCCGCCAGTCACATGATGATCGCGCACCCGTTCCGGCGCGGCGAGGGTCTGACCAGGATGTTCGCCACCCACCCGCCGATGGCCGACCGCATCGACCGCCTCCGCCGCATGGCGGGCGAGACCGGCTGACCCGGCGGCGCGCACGCGGTGTCGAACCGGCCGACCGGCCGCGCCGCACGCCACCATGGAACCCCGGCGTTTGGCCGCGCCGCCACCGGACAACAGCACAGCAACCGTGCGGCGCTCCCACGCGTCCCGACCCACGACCGGCCGTCGCCGTCCGGACCCGCCACCGCGTGCGCCCTAGGAGAAGAACAACGTGATCAGGACCGTCCTCAACGTCATCTGGCTGGTCTTCTCCGGCATCTGGATGGCCATCGGCTACGCCGTCGCCGGGCTCATCTGCTTCATCCCGATCGTCACGATCCCCTGGGGTCTGGCCTGCTTCCGGATCGCCCGGTACTCGCTCTGGCCCTTCGGCTACCGGGTCACCGACCGCCCCAGCGCCGGCGTCTTCTCCGGGATCGGCAACGTCATCTGGCTGATCGTCGCGGGCATCTGGATCACCATCGGGCACATCACCGCAGGCATCGCGTTCTGCCTCACCATCATCGGCATCCCGTTCGGCATCGCCCACTTCAAGATGATCCCGGTCTCGCTGATGCCGCTGGGCCGCGAGATCGTCCCCACCGACGCCAACCCCGGCTACCACTGGTGAGCTCGGACGCGCCCCGCCCGGCCGCGCCCCGCCCGGCCGCGCCCCGCCCGGCCGCGCCCCGCTCTGCCGCGCCCCGGCTCCCCTGAGCCGCCGCCTGCCGCCTGCCGTCCGCCGCTGTACTGCCTCGCAGACGCCCCGTGCCGCGCCCCGCGCCACGGGGCGTCCGGCTGTGTGCGGCTGCGTCTGCGCCTGTGTCTGCGGCGGAACGCCGGGGCTGCCTGCCCTGGCCGCCGGGCAGCCGCGCCACCGTCCCGTGCTCGGCCCCGGACGGTCGACCGATGGTTCGGGCGTCGGCGGCCCTCCTGGGCGACGCCGTGACGGCGGCAGGTGCGCCGCGGACCCGCGCGACGGGGACCGCGGCCCGACCCCGCCTCGGTGACAACCGCCCGGGCAGGAACGGCGAAGGGCCGGGACCGCCGCTGTGCGGCGCCCCGGCCCTTCCGCGGCGGACTGCTGAGGCGGGTGCTCAGCGGTAGTTGACGAACTGCACGGCGAAGTCGAAGTCCGCGCCCTTGACGAGCTGCTGGACCTCCTGGAGCGCGTCGCGGCTCTTGGAGCTGACGCGGAGCTCGTCACCCTGCACCTGCGCCTTGACGCCCTTGGGGCCCTCGTCGCGGATGAGCTTGGCGACCTTCTTCGCGTCGTCGGTCGAGATGCCCTCCTTGATGGTGGAGAACAGCTTGAAGTCCTTGCCCGACGCCTGCGGCTCGCCGGAGTCGAGGGCCTTCAGCGAGATGCCCCGCTTGATCAGCTTGGTCTGGAAGATGTCGAGCACCGCGTTGACGCGCTCCTCGGCGTTGGCCCGGATCTCGATCCGCTCACCGGACCACTCGATCGAGGCGCCGACGCCCTTGAAGTCGTAGCGCTGCGAGATCTCCTTGGACGCCTGGTTGAGTGCGTTGTCGACCTCCTGCCGGTCGACCTTCGAGACGATGTCGAAACTGGAGTCGGCCATGGTCGGGCTCCTCGTGCGTAGCTCGGACGTAACGGTGTACCGCTGGACAAGCCTAGTCACCCGTTGCCCCGGGTCCGGGGCGACAACCGGGTGGCGGACCACCCCCGCCCATCGGGTAGGGTTTACCCCGTTGCCGAACGCCGCGCAGGCGCCAGGCAGCAACCCCAGGCGGTGTGCCCGAGCGGCCAAAGGGAGCAGACTGTAAATCTGCCGGCTCAGCCTTCCCAGGTTCGAATCCTGGCGCCGCCACAGCGGGAAGAAACCCCCTCCGACCTCGCGAAAGCGCAGGTCGGAGGGGGTTTCGCGTGTGCGGCTCCTCGTTGGCGGAACGCGGCCGTGCCCCCCCTCTTGCGCTGCCCGCATCCCGCCGTCGATCAGTGCGCGCCCCCCAGACGTCCCCCGGCAAGGCGGCTGGCCGCTCCGGTGCGCCGCCGCGTCTGGCCGGGTGCCTCGGCGTGCACGCTGTGCGGCGCGGCGTCCTGTGCTGTGTGGGCCGCCATGGCGGCCCACACAGCACAGGACGGGAGTGAGACCCAGGTATGCCGTGGGTCGTGAGGGTGGTCTTCGCGGTGTCCGGGCCGGACGCAGCGTCGCGGCCGTCGCCGGTCGGCTCAGGGCTGCCGGGCGCGGGGGCTTCAGCTTCGGAGTGTGAAGGTGAAATCGCCGGAGATCCTGCCGCTGAGGCGTGCGGGGGAGACGAGGCGGCCCGCTTCGATCAGGCGTTCGATGTCTGCGCGGGACCGACCGCAGCCTTCTGCGATGAGTCGGGACGGGCGAACGGGTATCGGCGCCTCGAACCGCACCGCGACGTCGGTGATCTCCCGGTCCGCGTCGGCCGACGCCCCGCCGGTGTCCAGGCTCCATGCTCCCGTCCAGTCGAGGCCGATGTGGTTGCGGCGTCGCACCACCGGGTTCCGGAGCACCTCGGCCGCCAGGTCGGGGTCGTTGAGGTGCATGCGGTCCAGCAGGTCGGGGCGGATGGACCGCACGTGCCTCCGCTCCATCACCGTGAGCTTGGTCGTCTCGTCGCATCCCGTACAGAGGGCGAGGAGCCAGATGTCGAGCAGCTTGTGGTTCGCATTGACACGGAACTTTCCCGAGGTGCGGAAGCCGTCGGTGGCGCAGACGTGGCACCGACGCCGGACCAGCGGCAGACGGACGGGTCTGACGACCCAGTTCTCCAGGGCAGCAACGCTGCCACGCGGGCTCTCGGACATACCACCACCAGGTGCTGTCGAGGAATCGGCCGACCACCGCCGGCGGCCCGACCGCGATGTCGGGTCCGCTGGAGTCGGTGGGTACGGGGGACGCTACGGACGCGCCGTGCCGCGCGCGTCCACGTCAGGCTCACCCGGGGGGAGCCATGGCGATGACCCCGTCCGGCACGGGCCGACCCCGGCGCCGGGCCGGGCGCGCAACGCCACAGGGGACGGCCAGGTGGGGAGCGACGGAACGTACCCGGCGCCGAGCCGCGGATCGGTCCTCGCTCGCTCACGGCAGCTGCCGTGAGCGGGAAACGGCGGGCACCGGGCAGGCCGGGGCCGCAGCTGAACCGGCCGCGCCGCGGCGGCGGGGTCAGGTCGTGCCAGGTACCCGGTCGGGCCGCTGTCGTACCGGCCCGGGGGCAGCGCCGCGACGCCCCCCGGGGTCAGCGCTCCGTGGGGCGGATGGCGGTGACCAGGTCGCGCCGTGCGTCCTCGATCCGCTCCCGGGTGAGTTGCGGCGTGTCCCCCTCGACCACCACGTAGGCGCGGCGGTTGCGGCGGTCGCCCACGGGGGCGACCCAGTCGCCCGCGCTGTACGGGAAGCGGGCGCCGCGCACCCAGGGTGTCACCGCGATCTCCTCGGTGCCGGTGTAGGTCTCCAACTCGCCCTCGGGAAGCAGGAAGAACCCGACCTCGGCGTACCGGGCGGCGGGCCCGACCTCGGGTCGGGTCCCGAGCAGGCCGGCGAGTACCGCGCGCTCCGGGTCGAAGCCGCGCGCGACCTCGATCAGCAGCGGGATGCGGTCGCCGCCGAGCCGCGTGCGGCAGGAGACGACGCGCGGCCCCAGCGGGAGCAGCGCGACCTGGGTGTGGGCCGGCCCGGAACGGTAGCCGCTGGCCGTCAGCAGCCCCACCACCTCCGCGGCGACGGCTCGTTGCGCCGCCTCGTCCAGCGGCGCGGGGTGGAGGTGTCCGGTCACATGGAAGTCGGGTGGGCCGGTGGTGCGTTGTGCCGTGATGCCGACGAGGTGGTGGGTGCCGTCGACGGTCAGGGTCTCCACGCTCACCCGGGGCGTGCCGACGGGCACCGGGGTCCCGTGGGCGCCCGTGCGGAGCTGTTCGTGGACCCGGGGCGGGTTGCGGGTGAGCCCCAGCCGCCAGGCCTCCCGGACCACCGGCAGGACCGAGTCGCCGTGGCCGCAGTGGATGACGACGTCGAGGTCGTGGGCGCGCGCGGCTCCGCCGACCGCCTCCCGCAGGGCCTGCTCGTCGGTGAAGTCGGCCCGCAGCACCTCCTCGGAGACTTCCTCCAGGCGGGCGAGCGACTCGGGCTCGGTCCGCGAGCCGTCGACCAGCGACCAGCTGCGAAAGCCCATCTCGCCTGCTTTGCGGGCCAGTTGATGCCCCGGCATCACCAGCAGCAGCCTGAACTGGGCATTTCTCGCGGAGCACGCTGTCATGGGCTCAGCGTGCCGGGCGGGCTTCCTTCCGGCTTCCCCTCCGGTTCCCCGGCCGTGAGGGAGGGGGCCGCTCCGCCGCCCCGCCGCACCAAAGGCGTGCCGCACCACCGGCGTGCCCCGCCGCCCGGGGTGGGGGTGGGGCGCGCCGGTGGTGCGGGGCTGGGCGACGCAGCCGAGGCCGGCCGCCGGTCAGCTCCGCGCGGTGGTGGTCCCGGCTGCGTCGAGCGGGCTGCCACTGGCCGGGGCGTCCTCCGCCGCGGCACCGGCGTTCGCCGCCACCTCGTCCGGACCGCCGCCGTCCGGACCGCCGCCGTCCGGACCGCCGCTGTCCGGACCGCCGGCGGCCGTGCCGCCGCCGTCCGCGGGCTCGGTGGCGGTCTTGTCCTCGGGCGACGCCGCCCCGGGCGGGGCGGCGAAGAGCTCGCGTGCGCCGAACGCCAGGACGGCGGCCACGAGCATGACGACGACCACGCCGAGGAACGGCGCCCAGGTGCCGTACGCCTCCAGGGTCAGGCCGCCGAGCTGCGAACCGATCGCCGATCCGCCGATGCTGACCGTGATGGCCCAGGTGAACGCCTCCGTGACGTAGCCCTCGCGGGCGGTGCGGGAGACCAGCTGGTAGGAGAGGGCGATCACCGGCGCCTGGACCAGGCCGAGGACGAGGAGTGCCACGCTCAGCGACCAGTTGTCCCAGGCCGCCAGCACCAGCGCGGAGGCGGTGGCCAGCGCGAGCAGGCCCCAGGCGAACACCGTCTCGACGGGTCGGGCGAAGGTACGGCTGCCGTACCAGAGCCCGCCGAGGATGCCGCCCACGCCCCACACCCCGAAGATCAGCCCGATGTGCCCGGCGGAGCCGTGGGTCTCGATGAATCCCGGCACGGCGATGTTGTAGGCGCCGGTCGCGAGGCCGGCGACGAACAGCAGCAGCATCAGCCGCACCAGCGCGGGGGAGCGAAGCGCCCCCATCGGGTCCCGCTTGCCGTCGGGCGTGGCGACCCGACGGTCGCGCGACGCCTGCGTCAGCGCGAACCCGACGGCGCCGGCGCCGGTGAGCACGGCGCCGACGACGAGGGCCGCTCCCGGGCTGCCCCAGATCAGCACCAGGCTGAACAGCAGCGGACCGCCGATCACGAAGACCTCGCCGAGCACCGCCTCCAGCGACAGCCCCACCCGCTCGGTGTTCCCCGGGGCGCTCCACAGCGAGCGGATGCAGCCGCTGATCGGCGGCATCGCGGCACCGGCCAGCACGGCGCAGACCAGCTGCGTCGCGACCGCCTGCGGATCGACCATGACGAAGCCGATGAGGGCCAGCGGGTAGACGGTGCCGGTGAGCAGCAGGACGGGCGGCTGGCCGAAGCGGTCCACGAACCGTGCGACGAACGGGGCGAGCATCGCGCCGCCCAGGCTGTAGCCGGACAGCAGCAGTCCGGCGGTGAAGTAGCTGAGGTCGCGCTGGACGGTGAAGACCACCATGGCGATGGAGATCAGGTAGAGCGGCAACCGGCCGATGACGCTCCACAGCAGGGGGCCGCGCATGACCCGGTCGTGCGCGACCGCGACGATGGGGTTCCTCGCGACCCGCCGGCCCGACGTGCCGTCGGTTCCGGCCGTCGGCGGTGCGCCGTCGCTGGTGCTCGGTGAATCCGGGGACGGGGTGGAGGACATGGGGGCTCACATCTCTCGCGGGCGCGGCCCCGGTCCGGGGCGGCCCGCGCTCGGGTGGGTTGCTTGCTGCGCGGCGGTCCGTGGCGACAGGCGTCGGCCGGGCGCAGACCGCCGACCGCGCCGACCGCCGCCGGGCGGCGCCGGTGGCCGGACCCTCCGGCACGGGGGGCGGCTCACGCGTTACCGGCCGACGTAGGCGGTGGTGTGCTCCGGCCCCTCCGCCAGGAAGGCGGCGACGGCGGCCCGGTGGTCGTCGGTCCGTGTCACGGTGGCGGCGGTGGACGGAAGGACGCTGTCGGCGGCCGGGACGCCCCCCTCGCGGTAGGCGCGGACGACGCGTTTGGTCGCGGCGTGCGCGCTGCTCGGGCCGGTGGCCAGCCGCATCGCGTAGGCGTGGGAGGCGGCGTGGAACTCCGCCGGTGGGAAGAGGGCGTTGACCACGCCCCACTCGGCGAGCGTCGCGCCCCGGTACAGGTCACCGGTCATCACCAGCTCGGTGGCGCGTGAGGGGCCGGCCCGCTCGGCGAGCCGCTGGGTGCCGCCCATGGCCGGGGTGAACGCGACCTTGCGCTCGACCAGACCGAACCGGGCGGCGGCCGTCGCGGTGACGAGGTCACAGGCCAGCGCCAGCTCGAACGCTGCGGTCAGCGTGAGCGAGTGCGCGGCGAAGACGGTCGGGCACGGCAGCGCCTCCAGCGCCTGGGTGGTCCGCAGCCGCGCCGCCCAGAAGGCCGCCGCCTGCTCCGCCTCCGTGTCGGCGAACACCCGGACGTCGACCCCGGCGCTGACCACCCGGCCCTCGGCCCTGATGAGCAGCGCGCGGGGCGGCGCGGCGGTCAGCTGCGCCAGCCGGCTCTCCCAGGCGTCCCACATCGCGAGGTCGAACAGGTTCAACGGCGGGCTGTCCAGGGTCAGAACAGCCAGCGGCCCGTCGTGGGCCAGTCGCAGCGGCGGGGTCACGAGGCGCTCCGGAAGACGCAGATCGCGTTGTTGCCGCCGAAGCCGAACGCGTTGTTCTGGACGTGGCGCAGCCCCGGCACCGGCCGCGGCGCGCCGGTGACCAGGTTGACGTCGCCCTCGACCTCGGCGGCGTCGATCGCGGTGGGCGGGACCAGCCGGTGGCGAAGCGTCAGGCAGGAGGCCACCGCGCCCGCCGCGCCGGCCGCCCCCATGAGGTGCCCGACCGTGCCCTTGATGGCGGTGATCGCCGCCCGGGGGTAGGACTCGGTGAAGATCCCGCCCTCCACGGCGTCGTTGGCGCGGCTGCCGGTGCCGTGGGCGAAGATCACGTCGATCTCGTCGGCGGTGATCCCGGCCTCGGCGAGCGCCCGCCGGTGGCACGCGGCGACGCCGTCGCGGTCGGGCGCGGTCGGGTGGCGGGCGTCGTTGGTGACGGCCGCGGCGACGATCTCGGCGTACGGCCGCTGTCCGGGGCGCAGCGCGTCCGCTGTCTGCAGCACCAGCACGCCGGCGCCCTCGGATGGGGTGACGTGGCGTCGTCCCGCCGCGAACGGCATGCACCGTGTCCCGCCGATGGTCTGGAGCGAGCTGAACCCGATGATGTTCTTCTCGGAGTACGGGTCGCAGCCGCCGACGACGGCGGTGTCGGCGACTCCGGCGCGCAGCATCTCCAGCGCGCAGGAGACGGCCACGTTGGCCGAGGCGCAGGTGCTCTGGGTGGTGAACGAGGGGCCTCGTGAGCCGACCGCCGCGGCGACGTCGTCGGTGATGGAGTAGCTGGAGAAGCCGCCGGTCTCGGCGGCGGTCCGGCGGCCGGCGACGAGGTCCTCCAGTGCGTCGGCCTGGCCGTCGCTGGTGCCGATGCACACCAGGGCGTCCCGCAGCAGCTCCTCGCCGGGGGCGAGGCCCGCGTCGCGGAGCGCTTCGAGCGCGGCGTACTCGGCGAAGACGGACGCGGACCGGGGGCGGTCGCGGGTGCGGGCGCTGACCTGTTCCAGCGCCAGTTTCCGCGCGTCCTCGGGGACCCGACCACCGAGTGCGCCCGGCTTCATCCCGGGGTAGAGCGGGGCGAGTTCGGTGAACCGGTGGCGTCCGGCGCACAGGTCGTCCCAGAAGGCGGCGGTGCCCGCGCCCGCCGGCGAGATGATGCCGATACCGGTGACGAAGACGGGAGTGGAGCTACGCACCGCGACCTCCGGGGTGTGCCATGGGGTTCTCCTGGCGGGTGACGACGAGGGCGCCGCGCCGGGCGTTCGGTCCGCGGCAGGTGAGCTGGGCCCGCTCCCCCTCTTCCAGCTCCTCCAGGCGATGGAGGAACGCGGCGGTGGCGAAGGCGCCGTTGCGGTCCGTCGGCCGGGCCGAGTCGACGCGGGCGCCGAGCGGAGCGTCCTCGTCCCGGTCCGCGGCGAAGTCGAACTCCGCCCGGAACTCCCGGCCCGTGGTGAAGGTGGCGTGGGCGAGCCCCGAGCGGCAGGTCAGGCCGTGGGGTTCACGGCCGGCGTCCAGCAGCGCCTCGGGGGAGTAGACGTCCCCCACCAGTACCTTGCTGGTCGCCGACCGGTCCCCGGTGAGTGCGAGCAGCGCCTGCCAGATCGCGAACACGGGGGTGAGGAGACCCGCGTTGAGCGTCAGGTTGCGGCCGGTGGCACCGATGCCGATGTTGACGAAGGCGGAGGCGGAGCTCGACGTGGCGTTGGGGAACACCTTCGCGGACAGCATCCGGTCGGAGTCGGCGCGGCGCTGGAGGCCGGCCAGGGCCGCGGTGTTGCCGTACTCGGTGCCGATCACCACGGTGTCGCCGGTGCGCTGTCCCGGCGCCTCGTCGTGGGTGCGGGCGAGGTAGAGGCACAGGCGCGTGAAGGAGTCGCGGAACTGGTCGCCGACGGCGCCGACGACCGCGGTCAGGTCCGCGGGAGGGTCGGCCAGTTCGCCTGGTCCCTCCCCCGGGTGCTGTCCGCGCAACGCGACCTGGCGGAGGCTGAACTCGAACACACGGAACTCCGTTGCGTCAGGGAAACGGTCGGGGTCGCCGGACGGCGCCCAGGCGACGGGGTCGGACTAGGCGACGGGGTCGGACTGGAGCGCGCGCACGTGGTCGTGGAAGTCGGCGACCGTGGCGAAACTGCCCGTGGACTCCTCGCCGACCGCGATGCCGAGTTCGTTCTCGACGTGCATCACCAGGTCGATCATTCCGAGGGAGTCGATTCCCAGCTCGGAGCGGAGATTCTGGTCGCGGGTGACGAGAAACTCCTCCGGCAGCTCGGCGACCTCTTTCACGATCTTCACGATCTTCTCGTCCAGAATGTCGGACACGATGCCTCCCTGGGGCCGGTTGATGCCGAGGACGCACCGAGTCTGTCAGTGGCGGGGAGACCGCGCGGTAAACAGGGGGATTACCCGGAACGGGCCGGGCTCAGTGGACCGATTCCGGCCCGGCAAGCGCTGCGCGGACGTGTGGCGGAAGCAGGTGCTCCTAATCTCCGTTGCGGTGCGGCCGGCCGGAAGTGCGGCGCCGGTCGCCATCCACCGGTAAACACCGCAGTCGTGTTCGGCGGTCGGCCGGATGCTTTCCGTGTCCGGACGGCCGGTTCCGGCGCCGATGATGAGGAGTTCCCATGCCGCTCGACCCGACGTACGCAATGATCAGGCGTTACCGCGAGGCGACCGGGTTCACCCCGCTCTACACGATGACGGTCGAGGAGGCCCGCGAGGCGGACGCGGCGACCGAGGCGGACGGCTGGGACTGGCACGAGCACCCGGCACAGGTCCACGACGTGGAATTCGACGGCCCCGCCGGCCCGCAGACCGTTCGGATCTACCGGCCGCGGAGCGAGGAACCGCTTCCGATGGTGCTCTACTTCAACGGCGGGGGTTTCGTCGTCGGCTCGCTGAGCACCTCGGACTCGATCTGTCGGGCGCTCGCCACGCTGACCCCCTGCGTCGTGGTCTCCGTCAGCTACCGCCTGGCGCCGGAGAATCCGTTCCCGGCCGCCGTCGAGGACAGTTACGCGGCACTGGAATGGGCGGCGGAGCACGCGGCGGAATTCGGTGCGGACAGCAGCGCCATCGCGGTGGCGGGCGACAGCTCCGGCGGAAATCTCGCCGCGACGATGGCGCGGATGGCGCGCGACCGAAAAGGCCCGGAACTCTCCGCCCAGGTCCTTGTCTACCCGCCGCTGCACAACGACTACCCGTCGGCGTCGATGCGTGAGAACAAGGACCCGATGTTCTTCAACGCCTATTCGAGCGCCTGGTTCTGGAGCCAGTACCTGGAGCGCCCCGCCGACGGGGACTCCCCGTACGCCTCCCCGCTGAAGGCCGGCGACCACCGCGGCCTGCCCGCCGCCCTGGTGCTGACCGCCGAGCTGTGCCCCGTCCGCGACGAGGGGGACGACTACGCCGCCGCGCTCGCCGAGGCGGGGGTACCGGTGGAGCACCGCCGGTATGAGGGGCTGCCCCACGGGTTCCTCGCCGTCGCGGCCAAGCTCCCCGTCGCCCGTGAGGCGCTGGCGATGATCGGCGACTACCTGAACCGGCAGCTGGCGGGCGACGTCGCGGTCGCCGGGGACGGAGCGGCGGTGCCCGTGGGGTGAGAGCGGGTGTGAGACCCCGCGTCGGATCGGCTCGCGGCGTCGGACGCGGTCAGCTGCACGACGGAGGGGCGCCCTCGTACCGGGTGGTGTTCGGGCGTCTTTCGACAATGCGGCGGATGGCCGTAGCCGGCGTCGCGGGCCCGTCGCGGGCCCGGCGTGGGGTCTCACACATGCTCTGGGGCGTCGACGGAGCCCCCGGGGCCGCGCGGGTCGGCGACGACGCCTGCCGCGGCCACCGGGGGCTCCCGCGTGCGCGCCCGTGCGGAGCTCGGCCGGAGGGAGGGGCACGCGGCGGAGCCGGGAGGTGAACGGCCCGCGGACCGGGGAATCGCCCGGGTGTCCGGAGGGGAACGCGCGGGGAAGGCCGGTCGGCAGCATCAGCCGTGTCGGACCACACGTCTTCCCAGAAGGAGCCCCACCATGCGCCGCTTCGTTCTGTTCGTCGCCTCGGTCCTCGTGCTCGGCGGCCTGTCGGTCGGCGCCGCATCCTCTCACCCCCCGTCCGCCGGGCCGCTCGACCGAGCCGCCGCGATGCCGGCCGGACAACCCGTGGTCGTCGACAACCACGGCAACGACTGAGCCGCGTCGGCGACCAGGCCCAGGAGGGGGAACGCAATGACCATCAGGGTGCTTATCTGTGACCAACTCCCCGTGATCGCGGACGGTCTCCGGACGCTGCTCGACGCGACGCCGGACATCGACGTGGTCGGCACCACCCACAACGGCATGGAGGCCATGGTGCTGGTCCGCACCGAGCGCCCCGACGTCGTGGTGACGGATCTGGAGCTCCAGACCATCTCCGGACTCGATTTCATCCGCCGGCTCGCCCACGAGGAGAACGCTCCGGAGGTCGTCGTCTTCACGGCGTCGCAGTCCGACAAGACGGTGAGCGACGTCCTTCACGCCGGCGCCGGCTGCCTGCTCGACAAGTCCGCAAGTCCGCGGGAGCTGGTGGCGGCGGTCCAGGCCGCGGCGGCGGGGCAGACGCTCCTCGCGCCCAGCATCGCCGAGCGGCTCGTCAGCTGGTTCCGCGCCCAACCGGAGCCGCAGGAGCCGGTCGTCTGCTCCGAGGTGACGGAACTGACGCCGCGTGAACGGGAGGTCACGCGGATGGTGGCGTGCGGCATGTCCACCGAGGAGGTGGCGAGCCAACTGATCATCGGCGAGGCCACCGTCCGCACCCACATCTACCGGGTGCGGACCAAGCTCGGGGTCCGGGACCGGGCCGAGCTGGTCTCCCTGGCGTACCGGACGGGCCTGATCCGTTCCGGCGAGGAGCCCGCCGACCGGCAGCCGCTGGCACCGGGAGCACTGCGCGCCGGCTGATCCGTCCGCGGCCGCGTCCACCGGCTCACGCCGGGGACGCGCCCGTTCCGCTGCGCCGACGGGCCTCGCGGGCCTCCCGGAGGCGTTCCGCCCCCACCAGCCGCCACAGCGCCGCGGGGTCGCCGTACCGGTGCGCCTCGACCGCGGCCAGCCGGTGGTAGCGCTGGAGGGCGAGTTCCGCGGTCATGGCGCGGACCCCGCAGCTCTGCATGCCCACCCGCACCACCTCGCGCGCCGTCTCGGCCGCCGTCGCCAGCGCCGCGGCCGGTGCGGTGCCGCCCTCGTGCTCGGCGCCGGTGTCGACCAGCCAGGCACCGCGGTACACCGCCGCCCGGGTGGCGCGCAGCCGCACCAGGGCACGCGCCAACGGGAACGCCACGGGCGGCAGATCGCGCAGCCGGCTGCCGAACTGCGCGCGGTGCCCGGTGTACGCGACCGCGACCCGATGGGCACCGGCGGCGATGCCCAGGAGGTAGCCGGCCTGCCGCAACCGGGCGCGGGCGAGCGCGCCCTCGGCGGTGCCGCCGGGCTCAGCCACCACCGCGCCGGCGGCGACGAAGCTCCGGTCGAGGCGCACCACCGGCGGCAGACAGCGGTCATCGGTGCCGAGCCCCGGTGCGGTGCGCTCCACCTCCAGGACGACGGGCCCGCGGCCGGTCTGCGCGGCGACCAGGAACGCCGGGGCGTCGACCGTGTCGACGGTGACCGTGCCGGTGAGTTCCCAGCCGCCCGGCACCGCGACGGCTTCGACACGGCCGCCGCCCGGGACGGCGCCCGGGACGGCGCCCGGGTCGGCCGGCACCGCGTCCGGGGAGCTCCCCAGCTCCACCGCCCAGGCCCGCGCGCGGTAGGCGTTCCCCTGCGCGGCGAGACCGAGTTCCTCGCTGACCGCGACCCCGGCGGTGACCCCGAGACCGAGGCCGCCGTCCGCGACCGGGCGCTCGAACGCGTCCGCCCCCAGGGCGTCGAGAAGCTGCCGGGTCGGCCCCGGGCCGCCGTCGGTGACCGGCGGGCCGTGGAGCGCCGTCCCGGCGCCGATGCCCGACAGGCCCGCGCGCAGCGCCGTGCGCAGTTCGGTCAGGAGCGGATCGGGGTGGAGGTGCATCTCAGTACCCTTCCTGGCTGACGGAGTCGAGCGAGGCGGCGACGATCCGCAGCATGATCTCGGAGGTCCCCGCCGACAGCGTGAGGCCCGGCGCCTCCCGGTAGGCCGAGTCCAGGACACGCGCCGCCGCGGTACGGGCGGAGCGCTGCGCCGGTGTCGGGACGTCCACCGCCCAGTTCGCCACCGACTGCGCCAGTTCGCTGGCGTGGTACTTGGCCACCGCGGTGGCGAGCTGGTCGATCCGGTCGGCGGCGAGACCGTCGAGGACCTCCCAGACCAGCACCTCGTCGGCCGCCAGCGCACCGTGCAGCCGGCCGATCCGCTCCAGGTGCTCGCCGTGGTCCGGGTGGTCCGGGCGCGAGATGTCGTGAGCCGTGTCGGTGAGCGCGTCGAGCGCCGCGTCGAGCCAGCGCTCGGCCTTGAGGTGGTAGTCGAGCCCGGTCCGTTCGACGGCCAGCGCCTCGTTGAGCAGCGGCCAGCCCTCGTCGCGCGGCCCCAGCAGGTCGCCCTCCGACACCCGGACGCCGTCGAGGTCGACCCGGTGGAAGTGCTCGTCCCCGATGCCGGGGACGAGCGAGACCGTCACGCCCGGCGCGGTCATGTCCACCAGGAACAGGCTGATGCCCCGGTAGGGGCCGGTGTCCGGCGTGGTGCGCGCGGCACACAGCCCGAGGTCGACGAAGCGGGTCTTCAGACTGAACACCTTCGTCCCGGAGATGCGGTGCCCTGTCCCGTCCGGAACGGCCGCCGTCCGCAGCGCGCCGAGGTCGGAGCCCGCGTCCGGTTCGCTGTAGAGCACCGAGGCGAAGCTCTCGCCGCGCGCCAGCGCGGGCAGGTGGCGCCGCCGCTGCTCCTCGCTGCCCGCCATCAGCAGGAACTGCCCCACGATCTGGATGCTGTTGACGTGGAAGGTGTCCGGGACGCCGGCCCGCACCAGCTCCTCGGCCACGATGGCGGCGTCGGTCGCGGGGCGGCCCGCCCCGCCGTACTCGACGGGCCAGTGCACCGCGAGCAGCCCCGTTCGGCCGAGCAGCCGGTAGAGGGGCCGCGCGTCCGGCTCGACGCCGTCCGCACCGGTGGCGGCCTCGGCCGCCGCGCGGATGTCCGGGGTGCGCAGCGTCCGGCGCACCTCCGCCCGGAACCGCTGCTCCTCCTCGGTGAATCCGAACCGCATGGCTGGTCTCCTCAACGGGTGAGCGTCGCGTCGAGCGCGGCGACGACCCGGCTCAACGCCGGCTCTGCGAACAGGGTGTAGTGGTCGCCGGGCACGTGCTCGACGCGGAACGGACCGGAGCAGACGGCCCGCCACAGCTCCGCCATGTCCTCGCGCGGGCCGGCGGTGAGCAGGGTCACCGGCCCGCCGTACGGGCCCGGCGGACGGTAGCCCTGCTGCGCCAGGGCGCAGAAGCGGAAGGTGCGGTGGCCGGCGGCCAGTTCCGGGTCGTCGTCGAGGCGCGGCGCGATCAGCTCCTCGTCCCGGCCGGTGAGCCGCGCGAGGTCGTGGACGAACCGCCGCCGGATCGCGGTCTCCGTCAGGGGCACCGCGTCCTCGTCGTAGGAGGAGTCCAGCAGGACGACCGGCGG
Source organism: Streptomyces bohaiensis (assembly GCF_012033785.1). Taxonomy (GTDB): domain Bacteria; phylum Actinomycetota; class Actinomycetes; order Streptomycetales; family Streptomycetaceae; genus Streptomyces; species Streptomyces bohaiensis. The sequence continues at coordinate 21,276 of NZ_JAAVJC010000006.1, read as the reverse complement.
CCGCAGCCCGGTCCGCTCCTCGATCCGGCGGGCGACCTCGAAGGCGAGGACACCGCCGTAGGACCAGCCCGCCAGGGCGGACGCCTCGGGGAGCCCGTCCGCGAGCAGCCGGTCCGCGATCCGGGCGGCGGACGCCGCCACCCCCTCCTGCGGCGGTCCCGCCGTGTCCCGCGGGTCGGCGGCGAAGCCGCTCACCGAGATGTCGGGGCGCAGCGCCCTGACGAGCGGCACGTAGCAGAAGAGGGCGCCGCCCGACGGGTGCATCAGGACGATCCGTTCGGGGCCGGCGGCGCGCAGCTCGACCGGCGCCCGGTCCCGGTCGGGACCGGCGGAGCGGGCGGCGTCGACGACCGCGGCCAGTCGGGCCACGGTGGGTGAGGCGAAGAAGTCGCCGAGGGGGATCTCCACGCCGAACACCCGCCGGATGGACGACATCAGGCGGACCGCCTGGAGGCTGTTGCCCCCGGCGAGGAAGAAGTCGTCGTGGAGGTTCATCCGGCCCTCGCCGAGCAGCGGGGCGACCACCTCGCGCAGCAGCCGCCGCTCGGTGGGCGTGGGCGGGCGCCCCGCGCCGTCGTCGTCCGCCCGGCCGCGGGTGTCGGGCGCGGGCAGCCGCCGCCGGTCCACCTTGCCGCTGGCGGTGAGGGGCAGTTCGTCGAGCACGACGAAGTAGGAGGGGACCATGTAGGACGGCAGCAGCGCGCCGAGGTGCCGCCGCACCGCCGGAACCCGCGGCTCGCCGACCCCGGTGAGGTAGCCGACCAGGTGCTGGACCCCGTGGTCGTCGGTCCAGACCCGGACGGTGACCGGGCCCATGCCGTCGAAGCCCGCCAACGCCGCCTCGATCTCGCCCGGTTCGATCCGCAGACCGCGGATCTTGACCTGCTGGTCGATCCGGCCGAGGAAGACCAGCCGGCCGTCGGGCAGCCGCTTGACGAGGTCGCCGGTGCGGTACAGCCGGCCGCCGGGCGCGGTGCCGAACGGGTCGGTGACGAAGCTCCGCGCGGTCAGCTCGTCGCGGCCGAGGTAGCCGCGTGCCAGGCCGGCGCCGCCGATGACCAGCTCGCCGGGGACGCCGGCGGGAACCGGGCGCAGGGCGCGGTCGAGGACGTGCGCCACGTGGTTGGCCATGGGCAGGCCGATCGGCGGGGAGGTCTCCCAGGTGCCGCCGCACTCCTCGACGATCATGGTCACGGTGCACTCGGTCGGTCCGTAGCCGTTGAAGAGCCGGCGTCCCGGGTTCCAGCGGTTGACCAGGTCCGCCCCGAAGCTCTCCCCGCCCACGAACGCGATCCGCAGCGCGGGCAGCCGCTCGGGCGTCAGGAGCGGCATGACCGTGGGCGGAAGGTCGATGACGGTGACGCCGTGCCGCTCCATCAGCGACTGGAGCCGGTCGACCGACAGCCGCTCCTCGTCGGTCACCAGGCACAGCCGGGCACCGGTCAGCAGCGCGGCGAAGGTCTCGAAGACCGAGACGTCGAAGGTGGCCGAGGCGAACCCGAGCACCCGGTCCTCGGGCGTCAGCGAGAACAGCTCCCTGGTGGAGTCGACGAAGTTCACCACGCCCCGGTGCTCCAGCAGGACGCCCTTGGGCTTGCCGGTGCTGCCGGAGGTGTAGATGACGTAGGCGACATCCCCGGGCCGGGCGGCGGGCGGTGTGTCGTGGCTCGGCAGCTCCGCCAGTTCGGCGCGGGCCGCCTCCAGCGTCATCACGGGGGCGGCGACCTCGCTCACCGCGGACTCGGCGGCGGCGTGGGCGAGCACGACCCGGACCTCGGCGTCGGCGGCGATCTCGGCCACCCGCGCGGCGGGGCTCGCCGGGTCGAGCGGCAGGTAGGCGGCGCCGGTCTTCAGCACGGCGAGGACGGCGGTCGGCAGCTCCGCGGTCCTGCGCAGGCACAGGCCGACCCGGTCGCCCGGGCCCACGCCCCGCCCGCGCAGCAGGGCGGCGAGCCGGTTCGCCCGCCGGTTGAGCTCGGCGTAGGTGGTCTCCGCGTCGTCGACGACGACGGCCACCCGGTCCGGTGCCTCCGCGACGCGCGCTTCGAACTCCCGCGCCACGGTGGTCTCCCGGACGGGGCGGGTCGGCCCGCTGCCCAGGGCGGCGAGGGAGGCCCGCTCGGCGGGTGCGAGCAGTTCGGCTGCGGAGAGCGGGGTGTCGGTGTCGGCGGTCAGGGTGTGCAGCAGATGCCGGTAGTGCCGCGCCAGCCGGTCGATGGTGCCGTCGTCGAAGAGGGCGGCGTCGAAGTCGATCACCAGGGCGCCGTCGCCGTCGCCGTCGCTGTTGCCGGCGGCCGGCAGCGTCAGCTCCCAGCCGGTGTCGGCCCGCCAGGGCCCGCCGGGTACGACCTCCACGGAGGTGGCGAGGCCGGGCAGGGCCGCGGCGGGCCCGGCGCGCCGGGTGCCGAACACGTGCCGGAAGAGCGGAGGCCCCGCGGCCCCGGAGACCGGGTCGACCGCTTCGAGGACGCGGTCCAGCGGCAGCGCGGCGTGCGCGGCGGCCTCGGCCGAGGCGCGGGCCACCCGCCGGACCAGGTTCCGGAAGACCGGGTCGCCGGTGAGATCCGCGCGCAGCACCCGCAGGTCGGTGAGCGGGCCGACCGTGGCCGCCAGCGAGGGGTACGGCCGGGTGGCGTCGGTCGCCCCGATCACCAGGTCGTCCGCGCCGCTGTACCGGTGGAGCAGCACGAGGAACGCGGCGGTCAGCACGTCGGCGCAGGTCGCGCCCTCCCGGTCGGCCAGCTCGGCCGCCCGGTCCAGCGACTGCCGCGCCACGGGGAAGCGGCGGCGGGCCGGGGCGGGGTCGGCGCGCTCACCGCGGGGGCGGTCGCTCGGGAGCTCCGTGACCTCGGCGCCCGCCAGCCGCCCGTGCCAGTACGCGGCCAGGCGGTCCGCCTCGCCGCCGCCGAGCCGGCGGTGCTGCCACAGCGCGTGGTCCGGGTACTGCGCCTCGACGTCGGGCAGCCGCGGGGCGTCTCCGGCGCACGCCGCGCGGTAGTGCTCGGCGAGGTCGCGGAGCAGCAGGTCGTGGGAGGCCGGGTCGCAGAGGACCGGGTGGACGTCCAGCAGGAACAGGTGGTCGTCCGCGGCCACGCGGAGCAGCAGCGCCCGCCAGGCCGGGACCCCGTCCCGCACGGCCGGTTCCGCCGGGCGCCGCGCGGCCGTCTCGCGTGCCGAGCGGAGCCGCTCGGCGGTGTCCGCACCGGCCGCCTCGACCAGCGGCAGCACGACCGGCACCCCGGCGGCCACCACCTGCACCGGCCCGTCCTCGTGCTCGACGACGACCGACCGCAGCGCCTCGTGGCGGGCGACCACCGCGGCCAGGGCCGAGCGCAGGGCGTCGACGGCCAACTCGCCGCGGAGCCGCAGCAGCAGGGGTGCGGCGGAGCTGCCCGGGGTGGTGCGCCCCAGGAAGCGCAGCGTCGCCTGCGCGGGGGAGAGCGGGGCCGGGCCGGTGGTGCCGCGCGGTACCGGCCCGCGTTCCGCGGCGGATCGCGCCTGTTGTCGCAGCCGGTCCAGGAACCGTGCGCGGTCGTCCGCGGGCAGCGTCGCCGGACGCGGCGTCGTGTCGGTCACGTGACGCTCCTCAGGGACGGCGGCGCGGTGGCCGCGGGCTCGGGCGACCGTGCCGGGAGACGGGCCAACTCCGTGAGGGCGGCGGTGAGCACGTCGATCCCGCGGAGGTAGTCGGCCAGGACGATGTGCTCGTCGTCGGCGTGGTCGAGACTGCTGTCCCCCGGACCGTAGGTGGCCATGGGGATGTCCCACTCCTCGGCGAGGGTGTTCATGTCGGAGGTGGCGGTCTTCACCACCAACCGCGGCCGGGCGTGCAGGTCGCGGATGCCGGTGACCAGGGCGCGCACCACCGGGTCCGCCCGGCCCACCCGGCAGGCGGCGACGGCGTTGACCACGCTGAGCTCGCCCGCCGGGAGCCGGTCCCGCAGCTGCCGGACCAGCGCCGCGTCGTCGTGCCCGGGCGGGGTGCGGACGCTGAGCTCCATCGTCGCCGCGGTGAGGTCGGCGTCGAGGCGGGACAGGGTCGCGCCCGGGCGGTCGAACGCCGCGTGGCCGGCGTCCGGGCCGAGCAGGTCGAGCAGCGCGTTCCAGCAGGCGACGGCCAGTTCGGACGCCTTGGGCACCGGGTTGCTCGGGTGGGTGGCGGGGCACCGGACGGTGTAGCGCAGGTCCAGCTTCCCCTTGTAGCCGAGCACCACGCTCGACCAGCCGCTGGGCTCCCCGATGACGAGGGCGTCCGGCTGCTCCTCGCGGGCGCGGATCGCCATCGCCCCGCGCGAGCGCGGCGTCTCCTCCTCGACGACGCCGACGACGACGATCCGGCCGGAGAACTCCGTCGCGCCGGCGGCGGCGCAGATCATCGCGGCCAGCGGGCCCTTGGCGTCCACGGCTCCCCGCCCGTACAGCCGGCCGTCGGCCGACCGTACCGGCACCTGGCCGGGGACGGTGTCCATGTGCCCCAGCAGCATCACGGTCGGGCCGGCGCCGCGTTCGACCACACCGACCGCGTTGCCGGCCTCGTCGATGTGGGCCCGGAAGCCCAGCTGGGTCATCGACCGCGCGAGGAGGTCCGCCAGATCCCGCTCGTGGTACGAGGGCGAGGGGGTCTCCAGCATCGCCCGCAGCAGCCCGACGGCGAACGTCTCGGTGACGGCGCCCGGCCGCTTCACGGCCGACCCCGTTCCAGCAGGTGGTCCAGGACGCGGTCCGCGACGCTCACCCGGTCGCCGAGGGCCGCCTGGAACCCGGAGAACTCCACCCGGTGGTTGACCTCCAGGACGAACAGGCGGCCGTCGCGGTCCTCGACCAGGTCGACACCGGCGATGTCCGCGCCGACCGCGGCGGCCGACGCCAGCGAGAGCTTCTCGATCTCCGGCGTCACCGGGCACGGCAGCGCCCGGCCGCCGAGCGCCACGTTGGTCCGCAGCGCCTCCCCGACCCGGTAGACCGCGCCGACCACCTGCCCGCCGACGACGATCACCCGGATGTCGCGGTCCGGCTTGTCGATCCGCTCCTGCACGTAGCCCAGGTGGGACTGCGGGCCCGGCAGCGCCCCGGCGTACTGGAGGACGCCCTCGGCGGCGGCCCGGTCGGGCAGTTCGACCACCAGCCGGCCCCAGGAACCGACCAGCGGTTTGATCACCGCCGGGTAGCCGACGGCGTCGAGGGCGTCGAGCGCCGCCTGCGGTGTCAGGCCCAGCGCGGTGCGCGGCGTCGGCACACCGGCCGCCTCCAGCGCCAGCGTGGTGAGCCACTTGTCGCCGCAGACCTCGGTGGCGCCCGCGCTGTTGACCACGTCGACCCCGGCGGCGGCGAGGGAGCGGGCGGCGTAGACCGCGCGCACCTGGCCGATCTCGCGGTTCAGCGCCAGCCGCCAGGGCGGGCCCTCCCGCCGGGAGGGGAACCACAGCCGCCGCGGGTCGACCTGCTCGTAGGGGACGTTGCGCCGCTCGAAGGCGTCGAACAGTCGCTTCTCGTCCGCGCCGACCCTGCCGGCGAGAACGGCGACCCTGCGAGCCGCTGAGGGTTCGGGCGTTGCTGACACGCGACCTCCGATGACGTGACCACTGACCGACCGGGTGGCAGGGCGGGCCCGCCGCGGGAGGAAAGGTATGCGGGCGGGTTCCGGCGGGGCGTCCCCACCGGGCGCAGACGCGGCGACGCATCGCACGGACGCCGCTCGCCGCGATGTGCGAATGCCGATTACCCGGCGGCGGCTTTCGCCGTGCCATCGTCGACCGCATTCAGGGGCCGAAGCGGATGTCGCCGGCCGCCGCGTGAGACGGAGGAGAAATCGTGGGGAACACGTCGGGGAGGATTCCGCTGCTCGCCCTGTGGAGCGCGCCGCGCTGCCGTTCCACCGCGTTCGCGCGGATGATGGCGGAACGCGGCGACCACACCGTGGTGCACGAGCCCTTCTCCCGCGTCGTCGACTTCGGCGAGGTCGAGGTCGGGGACCGGGTCGCCCGCGGCGAGCGGGACGTGCTGGACCAGCTGCGCGCCATGGCGGCGCGGGGTCCGGTGTTCTTCAAGGACACCACCGACTTCCGGTACCCGGAGGTGCTGGCCGACGCGGAGTTCCTCACCGCCGCGACCCACACCTTCATCCTCCGGGACCCGGCCGAGGCCATCGCCTCGCACCACGCCCTCAACCCCCGCCTGGGCCGCGACGAGATCGGCTTCGCCCGACTCCACGAGATCTTCACCGCCGTGCGGCGGGCCACCGGCCGCCCGCCGGTGGTGATCGACTCCGAGGACCTGGTGGAGCGGCCGGAGGAGACCGTGCGGGCCTACTGCGAGGCGGTGGGCATCCCCTTCCGCCCCGAGGCGCTGGAGTGGCGGCCCGGCATGCGCACCGAGTGGCGCTCGACCGGGCGGTGGCACCGGTCCACCAGCGAGACCACCGGCTTCGCCCGCAGCCGCACCGACGGCGCGCGCACCGTCGCCGCCGACCCGGTGCTGCGGGCCTTCCGCGACCACCACCAGCCGTACTACGAGAAGTTGCGCGCCGTCGCCCTGCGGCCGTGAGCCCCCCCGGCAGCCCCGGCCGCGCCGCCGCCCGGTGGCCGTCCGCGCCCGCCGCACGCGGGGTAATCACCGCACGGACGAAACGCGTGCGGCGGCGGCCTACGTTTCGAGACGTGCATTCCGTTCCAGCGAGGTGGATCACATGACGGGGATCGTGGCGCCCTCAGCCGCGCAGTTCCAGTTCGATCGGGTCGACATATCCGGCCACCGCAACAATGTGGCGATCTCCGCGGCGACGCGGACCCGCGACGGCGCATTCAACGTCTGGCGGAATTCGTACGCGGCGGAATACCTTCCGACCGGCGGCAGCACGGTCCGGGTCGGCGGGGTGCCGTTCACCTTCCCGCCGGTCTGCGACGGCCCCGACAACGTCCGCTGCGAGGGCCAGTTCATTCCGGTCCGCCGGGCCCGCTACGACTGGATCCATCTGCTGGCCGCCTCCGAGCGGCGCTGCGAGGACACCGTCGGGCTCGACTTCGCCGACGGCACCGCCGACGCGGAGCCGCTGCGCGTCTCCGACTTCTGGGCCGCCCCGGCGTGGTTCGGCGAGATCAAGGCGTTCGAGAGCCCCGCCATGCACTACCCCCACCACGTCCAGCGCGGCGTCCCCGCCGTCATGTGGGCGCAGCGGGTGGCGGTGACACGGCGGGCCGACCTCACCGGCATCCTGCTGCCGCGCAACGTCGCCGTGCACGTCTTCGCCGTCACCCTCCAGCGGACGGAGCGCTGACATGACCGTCGAGACCCTCGCACGCACCCACCTGGTCTCCGGGCCCGAGCCCGAGCTGTGGTGCCGCGACCTGATCAGCTGCCTGCAGTCCACCGTGGCGGCGGTGCTGGCACGCGACGGGGTGGACCCGCTCACCGTGCTCGGCGCCGGATGGCGGTTCCTGCACCTGCCGGGCGACGTCCGGCACGAGGAGTTCTACTTCCCCTGCCCGTCCGGCCCCGACGGGGAGCCCGACCTCGGCGCCGCGCTGGCGCCCCACCACGACCTGCGCGCCCGCTGGTGGCAGCCGGCCGACGAGCAGGACCCGTGGCGGGAGATCCGCACCTCGCTCTCCGAGGACCGCCTCGTCATCGCCGCGGTGGACAACTTCCACCTGCCCTTCCGGCCCGCCTACGGCGACGTGCACGCCGCCCACCAGGTCGTCGTGCACGGTCTGGACGAGGCGCGGGGCATCGTCCACGTCTCGGACGCGATGCCGCCGGCCTTCCGGGGCGCGGTGCCCGTCGAGACGTTCCTGCGCAGCTGGGGCTCGGAGAACCCCACCGACGTCCAGGACGCCTTCTTCAGCGACTCCCGGATCGGCCGCCGCTGCCTCGACGTCCGACTCGGCACCCCGCCGCCCCCGCTCACGCCCGAACTCCTCGGCGGTTTCCTCCGCTGTGACGTCGAGCACTTCACCACGGCCGCCGCGGAGCGAACCGGTCTCGACGGCTTCGACCGGTTCGCCGCGGAACTCCTGGAACGCTGCCGGGCCGGTGACGCCGACGCGCTGCGCGAGCTCTACCCGTTCGGCTGGGCCATGCAGGCGCAGGCGTCCCTCCACGGCGAGTTCCTGCGCCGCTGCGGCGGCGACTGGGCCGATCCGGCGCTGACCGCCGCCGGGCGCGCGGTCGAGACCGCCGCCCACGCCTGGACCGGGGTGCGGTTCACCGGGGCCCACGGGCTCGGCGACCCGCGCGCCGCCGTACCCGACATCGCGCGGCACATCACCCTGCTGCGCAACGCCTACGCCCGCGCGGTCGACGCCGTCGCCTCGGTCGCCGCCCGGCTGTGACCGCCCCCGCCCCGCACCCAGCACCCCTCCGGAGTGACTCGTGATCAGCAGACTGGCAGCGCTCGGCGGCACGGCGGCCGTGCCGAAGGACCAGCGCCGGGCGCCGTGGCCCCTGGTCGAGGACGAGGACCGCAAGGCCGTCCTCTCCGCTCTCGACGGCGCGCGGCTGGTCTCCGACACCGACGGGACCAACCCGGTGTCCGAGCTGGAGCAGCAGTGGGCCGACCACTTCGGCTTCGCGCACTGCGTCGCCGTCTCCAACGGCACCGCTGCACTCTCCCTGGCGCTGTCCGCGCTCGGCGTCGGCCCCGGCGACGAGGTGATCGTGCCCGCGCTCAGCTTCATCGCCACCGGGCTCGCCCCCGTCCACCAGATGGCGGTACCGGTCTTCGCCGACATCGACCCCGTCACCTACAACCTCGATCCCGAGGACGTGGAACGCCGGATCACCCCCCGCACCCGGGCCATCGTCCCCGTCCACCTGCACGGCGCCCCCGCCGACATGGACCGGATCGCCGAGATCGCCCGCCGCCACGGGCTCGCCGTGGTCGAGGACGCCGCCCAGGCCCCCGGCGCCACCCACCGCGGCCGACCGGTCGGCAGTCTCGGCGACGCCGGCGCCTTCAGCCTCCAGGTCAGCAAGAACGTCCCGACCTGCGGCGAGGGCGGACTGCTGGTGACCGGCGACGCCGAACTGGCCGCCGCCATGCGCCGCGGACGGCAGTTCGGCGAGGTGATGGACCCCGGCCGGGAGCGGGACTACGTCTCCCACGGCCTGGGGTGGAACCACAAGATGAACGCGCTGCAGGCCGCGTTCACCTCCGCGCAGCTCGCCCGGTTCGACGACTACGAGCGGCGCCGGCAGCAGAACGTCGCCGCGTTCCTCGCCCGGCTCGCCGAACTGCCCGGCATCCAGGTGCCCACGGCGCTCCCGGACACCACGCACGTCTGGCACATCCTGCGGTTCCGCTTCGACCCGGCCGCGTTCGGCCTGGACGGCGTCGCGCCGCGCGCGCTCCGCACGGCCCTGCGCCGGCTGCTGCGCGCCGAGGGGGTCCCGATGTCGCAGTACCAGCTGCTCCCGCTGCCCGACCAGACGGTGTTCGTCGACCGGCTGGGCTTCGGCGCCGGGCACCCCTGGGCGGTGACCGGCGCACCCGGGACCGTCCGGGGCGAGGGCTACCCGGTGACCCGCGCGGTCATCGAGGACTCGCTGACGATCCAGAAACGGCACCTCAACCCCGACTCCGGGCCGCTCCTCGCCCGGTACGCGGACGCGTTCGAGAAGGTGTGGGCCCACCGCGACATGGTCGCCACCCTCGCCGGGGCGGCGTCGTGACGGCCGCACCGCTCCTGGAGCGCGAGGCGCCGCCGGCGCTCCAGGAGGCGGCGGCCCGCATCCGCGCCCACGTGGTCGACATGTGCGCCGGCCCCGAGGGGGGCCACCTCGGCGGGGGGCTGTCCTGCGCCGACATCCTCGCCGCGCTGTACTTCTCGGTGCTGCGGGTCGACCCGGCCCGCCCCGACGACCCGGAGCGCGACCGCTTCCTGCTCAGCAAGGGCCACGCCGCCCTCGCGCTCTACGCGACGCTGGCCGAACGGGGTTTCCTGCCGGTCGGGGAACTGGCGCAGTTCGGCCGGCCCGGCAGCCGGCTCATGGGCCACCCGGTCCGGGCCGTGCCCGGGGTGGAGCTGCCCACCGGGTCCCTCGGCCACGGACTCCCGCTGGGCTGCGGCTTCGCGCTGGCCGCCCGCTACGCCGGACGCAGCTCCCGCAGCTTCGTCCTGCTGGGCGACGGCGAGCTGCAGGAGGGCTCGGTCTGGGAGGCGGCGATCGCCGCCGCGACGCTGCGCCTGGACCGGCTGGTCGCGATCGTCGACTGCAACGGACTCCAACTGACCGGCGCCACCGGCGACATCGCCCCCATGGAGCCGCTGGCCGACCGGTGGCGCAGCTTCGGCTGGGCGGTCCGCGAGGTGGAGGGCCACGCTCCCGCGCTGCTGGCGGACCAGCTGGCGGCAGCGCCCTGGGAACCGGGTAGGCCCAGCGTCCTGATCGCCCGCACCGTCAAGGGCAACGGCGTGCCGTTCCTCGCGGGGCGCGCCGCCGGCCACTACGTCACGCTGTCGCCGCGCAACCACGCACGCGCCGCCGGCGCCCTGCGAGCCTCGGAGGCCCGGAGATGAGCCCCGCCACCCGCGAGGTGTACCGGGACACGCTGCTCCCGCTGCTGGCACGCCGACCCGAGCTGATGTGCCTGGACTCCGACACCGGACTGTTCGGCGCCGCCCACGCCGAGGCGGCGGGGGAGCAGTACCTCAACCTCGGCATCGCCGAGCAGAACCTGATGGGGATCGCCGCCGGCATGGCGGCGTCCGGGCGCGTGCCGTTCGTCAACACGATGGCGGCGTTCGCCACCTCCCGGGCGCTGGAGGCGATCAAGATCGACATCGCCTACAACCGGCTGCCGGTGCGCGTCATGGCCACCCACGGCGGCCTGGCCGCCGGTCACCTGGGCCCGACCCACCAGGCGCTGGAGGACCTGGCGGTGATGCGGGTGCTGCCCGGCATGACCGTCCTGGTACCGGCGGACGGCGCCGCGACGGCCGCCTTCGTGGAACAGAGCCTGGACGTTCCCGGTCCGCTCTACGTCCGCCTCGGCCGCAAGGCCACCCCCGCGCTGCCCGACGGCCCGCCGCCGGTCATCGGGAAGGCCCAGACCCTGCGCGAGGGCGGCGAGGTCCTGCTGGTCGGCTGCGGGCCCTACCCCGTGCTCGCCTGCCTCGCCGCGGGCGAGGAACTGGCCTGCCACGGCATCGAGTCGACCGTCCTCAACATGCACACCCTGCGTCCGTTCGACACCGGGACCCTTCTCGCCGCGGCCGCCCGCGCCGACCTGGTCGTGACGGTGGAGGAGCACTGGCGCGGCGGCGGACTCGGCGGCGCGGTCGCCGAGACGCTGGCGGAGCACGCCCCGGTCCGGGTGCTGCGACTCGGTGTGCCCGACACCTTCGTCGACCGGGTCGGCAACCAGGAAGACCTCGTCGAGCACTACGACCTGACGGCGGAACGGACGGTGTCCGCGGTCCGCACCGCGCTGGACACCACCGCCCGCTCCCGAGCAACCAACCGAAAGGAACACCTCGCGTGATCACCAAGACGGCCCAGGCCTGCCCCGAGTGCGAGGAGCCGGTGACCATCGGCGACTCGGCACGACTGAACGAGATCGTGGAGTGCGGCGGCTGCCGCGGCGAACTGGAGATCGTGGCGCTCGACCCGCCGGTGCTCGCCCTCGCCCCCGAGGTCGAGGAGGACTGGGGCGAGTAGTACCACGCCCGCCCCGAGCCCCGGCAGCCACCGGGGCGCGGGGCGGCACCGCCCCGCCGACCGCCCCCGGCCGCCGCGCGCACCATCCCCGACACCGAAGGAGACCCACCCCCATGCAGCCCGAGCCCCACGGTCCCGGCGGCGGGACGGCGACACTGACGCCCTCGCCGTTCTCGCTCTTCGACGACGCGGGCTCCTACGCCGCCGCCGTCGACACCTTCCTGGCCGCCGACGCGCCCACCTCCGTGCCCGTGTGGACCGGGGAGCGCACCGACCTGGCCGCCGCCGCGGAGCGCGCGGCCTCCCTCTACGGGGAGGTGCGGCGCCCCGCCCCGCGCACCCACGGCGTCCTGTTGGGCCCCGACACCCTGCCGGACGGGCTGTCCGCCCTGATCGCCCCCTGCGCCCTCACCTGGCTCGACGCCGACGCGCTCGCTGCTCCGCTGGAGCTGCTCAGCGGCACGGCGGACGGGACGTCCGGGCCGCGCACCCTGCTGGTGGCCGGTCTCTACGAGCACTTCACCGTCGACCTGCTCTGGCCGCTGGTCCGCGCCGCCGCGCGCCACCCCGAGGTGCGGCTGTCCTTCCTCACCGGACGGGACGCGGCCTCCCTCGCCTGGTTCACCGCCAAGCAGTACCGCGCGCCCGCCGCCGACGTCCACGAGGTCGGCCTGTTCACCGGCGTCGACCGCGGCCTCAGCCGGGACGGCATCCACCTGCGCAACGAGGCCGAGGTGGCGACCGCGGACGTCCGCGCCGAGATGCTGGGCACCCGCTGGCGCCGGCTGATGCTCCAGGGACACGGCAAGGACGACTCGATCAACCTCGCCGACTTCACCGTCTGCGGACTGAACGAGACCGTCGGACGCGACCGGACCCTGGTCGCCCCGATCTGCGCCACCTCCACCTGCTACAAGCCCGTGGACAAGCTCATCCAGCTGCGGGACGTCCGCGCCACCGAGGTGGTGCTGAGCTCCTGCAACAACAGCCCCTTCGCGGACGCGGCCGTCTACGACCCGAAGTACCAGCTGATGCTCAACGCGATCGACGGGACCGCGAGCGACGTCATCGGCGCGATCACGGTCCACGCCTCCACCCGTCCGGAGAACATCGTCTGGACCGAGGCCGCGCTCGCCGGCAGCTCCTCCGTCGCGGCGCTCAACGCCAGTATCGGCACCTCCGAACCGTTCCCGGCGTACGTCCAGTTCGGCCTCGGCGACGACACCGGCGACCTGCCCGAGCTGCCCGCCGTCGAGCCCGAGCCGCTCTTCCTGACGACCTCCGCCCGCCTCACCGCCTACCTCGGCGGCGGGCTGCTCCCGCCCAACCACGCGCTCCGCCCCCGCCTCGGCAAGCTCGCCGCCAAGGTCGAGGGCCAGGTCTCCCGGCGCGACCTCGCGGTCCACCAGGAGCGCGGCCCGGTCCTGCGCAGCCTCAAGGACGACCTCCAGTCCCTGGACATGGCCGTCGCCACCGCGTTCGTCAACGACCCCGAGAACGAACTCAGCAACGCCTACGCCCACTTCGGCGAGCGCAGCCGCATCGACCTCGACGGCGTCACCCCGGTGCGCTGCCAGTGCGGGCGGCCCGCCGAGCGCTACACCCGGCGTGCCCTCGTCCCCACCGCGCTCGACACCGAGGGCGTCGTCTGCACGCGCTGCGGCGACGTCGCGTTCCGGCTGCTCGACTCCCCCTCGCTGCTCATCCACTCCGAGGACGGCGCGCTCCAGGGCGCCGCCAACGAGGTGCGGGTCGCGGTCCGCGAGGCGCGGCCCGGCATCCTCCGCCTCGGCCTGACCTTCGCCAGCTACGGCCGCGCCGGCTGCACCATCGAACCGGAGCTGCGCAAGGTCCGGATCGCCGCCGACGGGACGGGCGAGACGACGTTCACCCTGACGCTGTCCCCCGAGATCCCCCCGCACGGCTACTACATGACGGCCTTCGCCGTGCAGGACCTCGCCGTGTCGATCGCCCGCCGCAACTTCGGCGTGCTGAGCGCCGCGGACGGCGACTGACCGCCCCGACGCCCGGCGACCGCCGGGCGCCGGGCATGCCCTGCCCCGAGAACAGACCGGAGGACGGAACGGTGTCGATCCGACGTGCGGTGACGAAGGAGGCGCGACGGTGCTGCGTGTGACGGTGGTCGGCGCGGCCGGCTACATCGGCGGGGAACTGCTGCGGCTGCTGCTGGGGCACCCCGAGGTCGAGGTGGTGGGCGCGGTCTCCTCGCGCCTGCCCGGCAAACGGGTCGACGGTGTCCACCCGAACCTGCGCTCCGTGACGGAGCTGACGTTCTGCTCGGCCGAGGACGTCCCCGAGAGCGACGCGGTGTTCCTGGCGCTGCCGCACCGGGCGGTGATGGAGCAGATCGAGCACTGGCGCGGGCGGGCCGGGCTCGTCGTCGACCTCACCGGCGACTTCCGGCTGGCGGACCCCGAGGTCTTCCGCGACTACTACGGGACGGAGCACACCGCCCCCCACCTGCTGCCGGCGTTCGTGCCCGGACTGCCGGAGCTCCACCGCAAGCGCCTGCGCGACGCCGACCTGGTCAGCGTCCCCGGCTGCATGGCCACCGCCGCGGTCCTCGCGCTGCACCCCCTGGTGACGCACGACCTGCTCGACCGGGAGCAGGGCGTCCAGGTCGACGCCAGGACCGGCTCCAGCGGTTCGGGGGCGACGGCCGGACCGGCCAACCTCCACGCCGAACGCAGCGGAGCGATGCGGGTCTTCGCCCCGACCCGTCACCGCCACGAAGCGGAGATCGCCCAACACCTCGGCGTGCGCGCCGCCATGACCGCCACCGGCGTCGAGGCGGTCCGCGGTGTCCAGACGCTCTGCCACGCGACGCTGCGCCCGGGAGTCGACGCCGCGACCGTACGCCGCGCTTTCCGCGAGCAGTACACCGCCGAACCCTTCGTCCGGGTCGTCGCCCACCAGCGCGGCACCCACCGCTACCCCGACCCCAAGATCCTCCTCGGGTCGAACTTCTGCGACGTCGGCTTCGCGCTCGACGAGGACACCGGCCGGCTGACCGTCATCGGCGCCCTGGACAACCTCGTGAAGGGAGGCGCCGGCAACGCCGTGCAGTGCCTCAACATCCGCAGCGGACTGCCCGAGAACCTCGGCCTGACCTTCCCCGGCCTGCACCCGCTGTAGCGCCCGGCCGAACCGGAGGAAGCGTGACCACCCACCCCCTGACCGTCGTCAAGTGCGGCGGCAACCCCGCGGTCGACGCCGCCGGCATCTGCGCCGACCTCGCCCGACTGGTCCGCGCGGGCCATTCGTTCGTGCTCGTCCACGGCGGCTCCGGCGAGATCGGCCGGCTCGCCGGCCGGCTCGGCGTCCCGCAGCGGACCCTCCTCGCACCCGACGGGGTCTCCACCCGCCACACCGACTCCGCCACGCTCGACGTGGTGGTGCTGGCCCTGGCTGGCGCCGTCAAACCCCGGCTGGTCGCGCGGCTCGCCCGGCACGGCGTCCCCGCGGTCGGCCTCACCGGCCTCGACGGCGGGATGCTCCGCGCCCGCAGGAAAGCCGTGGTGCGCGCCGTCGTCGACGGCCGCACCGTACTGGTCCGCGACAACCACAGCGGGCGGGTCGACACCGTCGACACCACGCTGCCGCGCGCCCTGCTCGCCGCCGGACACCTCCCCGTCGTCTCCCCGCCCGCCATCGACGAGGACGGCAGGCCCGTCAACGTCGACGCCGACCGCGCCGCCGCCGCACTCGCCGCGGCCCTGGGCGCCGACCGGCTGCTGCTGCTCACCGGCGCGCCCGGCGTGCTCGGCGACCCCGACGACGAGACCAGCCTGCGGAGCACCGTCCGGGTGGCCGCGCATGGCGCGCCGGACGCCTCGGCCACCGGCGGGATGGCGCTCAAGCTCGTCGCCGCCCGCGAAGCGCTCGCGGGCGGGGTCGCCACCGTGCGCGTCGCCGACGGCCGTGTCGCCGACCCCGTCACCCGGGCGCTGGACGGAGCCGGCACCCTCGTCCACCTCGCGGAGACCGCGGCGGCGCCCGGCCCGACCGGCCGGGAGGTACCGGTATGACCGGCACCGCGACCGGGCCGGCCGCCTCCCGGGGCGGCACCGTCTGGCTGACCGGGCTGCCGAGCGCGGGCAAGACGACCATCGCCCTCGCGCTCGCCGCCCGACTCCGCGCCGAGGGGCGGCGGGTGCAGGTGCTCGACGGCGATGAGATCCGCGCCTCGCTCTCCCCGGAGCTCGGCTTCTCCGCGGCCGACCGGGACACCAGCGTGCGGCGCGTCGGCTTCCTCGCCCGACTGCTCGCCGGCCACGGAGTCACCGTGCTGGCCCCCGTCATCGCGCCCTACGCGGCCTCCCGCGCCGCGGTCCGGGAGGAGCACCGGGCACACGGCGTCGACTACGTCGAGGTGCACGTGGCGACACCGGCGACCACCTGCGCCGCCCGCGACGTCAAAGGGCTCTGGGCCCGCCGGGCCGCAGGCACCATCACCGGCCTGACCGGCGCGGACGACCCCTACGAGGAGCCGGTCCGCCCCGAACTGCGGCTGGACACACGAGACGACCCGATCGACGAGTCGGTCCGGCGGGTGCGCGCACTGCTCACCGCACGGGGACTGTGACGTAAGGAGACCCGCATGACCGTTCTGGACACCGCCGGCGCGCTGCGCCCACCGCGCTCCTCGCCCCCCGACCACCTGGACACGCTCGAATCCGAGGCGGTGCACGTCCTCCGCGAGGCCGCCGCCCAGTTCGAGCGCCCCGCGCTGCTCTTCTCCGGGGGCAAGGACTCGATCGTCATGCTGCACCTCGCCGCCAAGGCGTTCTGGCCCGCGCGGACGCCGTTCGGCCTGCTGCACGTGGACACCGGCCACAACTTCCCCGAGGTGCTGGAGTTCCGCGACCGCACCGCCGCCCGGTACGGCGCCCGCCTCGACGTCGCGCGGGTCCAGGAGTACATCGACGACGGCCGGCTGCGCGAGCGGCCCGACGGCACCCGCAACCCGCTGCAGACAGTGCCGCTGCTCGACGCCGTGGCGACCCACCGCTTCGACGCCCTGTTCGGCGGCGGGCGCCGCGACGAGGAGAAGGCACGGGCCAAGGAACGCGTCTTCTCGCTCCGCGACGAGTTCGGGCAGTGGAACCCGAGGCGGCAGCGACCGGAACTCTGGTCGCTGTACAACGGCCTGCACAGCCCCGGGGAGCACGTCCGGGTCTTCCCGTTGAGCAACTTCACCGAACTGGACATCTGGCAGTACATCGGCCGCGAGCGGATCGAGCTGCCGTCGATCTACTTCGCCCACGAGCGGGAGGTGTTCCGACGCGACGGGATGTGGCTCACCCCCGGCGCCTGGGGCGGCCCGGCGCAGGGCGAGACGGTACGGACCCGGCGGGTGCGCTACCGGACCGTCGGTGACATGTCGTGCACCGGCGCCGTCGAGTCCGACGCCCGCACGGTCCCGCAGATCATCGACGAGATCGCCGCCTCCGCGTTGACGGAGCGCGGCGCCACCCGGGCCGACGACAAGCTGTCCGAGGCCGCCATGGAAGACCGCAAGCGAGAGGGGTACTTCTGATGCAGACGCCCACCGTGCCGCATCCGGACGGAACGAGCCGGGCCCCCCGCACCCGGTCGCTGCTCCGACTCGCCACGGCCGGCTCGGTCGACGACGGCAAGTCGACCCTCGTCGGCCGGCTGCTGCACGACACCCGCCAGGTCTTCGCCGACCAGCTCGAAGCCGTCGAACGCGTCTCCCGCGAGAAGGGGTTGGCGGACACCGACCTCGCCCTGCTGACCGACGGGCTGCGAGCCGAACGCGAGCAGGGCATCACCATCGACGTCGCGTACCGCTACTTCGCCACCGCCCGCCGCCGGTTCATCCTCGCCGACACCCCCGGGCACGTGCAGTACACCCGGAACATGGTCACCGGCGCCTCGACCGCACAGGTCGCCGTCGTCCTCGTCGACGCCCGCCACGGCGTGGTCGAGCAGACCCGCCGCCACCTCGCCGTCGCCGCGCTCCTCCGGGTGCCGCACGTCGTCCTCGCGGTCAACAAGATGGACCTCGTCGACTACGAGGAGGCGACCTTCGCCGCCATCACCGACACCGTCGCGGAGTACACCCGCGCCCTCGGCGCACCCGCCGTGACCGCCGTGCCCGTCAGCGCGCTGCGCGGCGACAACGTCGTCCTCCCGTCGGCCCGCATGGACTGGCACACCGGCCCGACCCTGCTGGAGCACCTGGAGACGGTCACCGTCGCCGCCGACCGGCCCCACGCCCCCGCGCGGCTCCCGGTGCAGTACGTCCTGCGCCCGCAGCGCGCGGAGTTCCGCGACTACCGCGGCTACGCCGGCCAGGTCACCTCCGGGACGTTCCGCCCCGGCGAGGAGGTGGTCGTCCTCCCCTCCGGGAAGCGCACCACCATCGTGGGGATCGACCGCCTCGGCGAGCGCGACGTCCCCGACGCCCGCGCCGAGGAGTCCGTCACCATCCGCCTCACCGACGACCTCGACATCGCACGGGGCGACCTCCTCGCCGCGGTCGCCCGCGCGCCCCGGGTCACCCGGGAGGTGACCGCGACCGTCTGCCACCTCGCCGACCGGCCGCTGCGCGTCGGCGACCGGGTGCTGCTGCGCCACGGCACCGCCGCAGTCCGGGCCAGGGTCGACTCCGTCGACTCCGTCCTCGACCTGGAGACCCTGCACGGCGAACCCGGCGCGACGTCGCTGCGGGCCAACGAGATCGGCCGCATCACGCTGCGCGCCGCCTCCCCGCTGCCACTGGACGACTACGCGGACCACCGGCGCACCGGATCGTTCCTCCTGGTGGACGAGACGGACGGCACGACGCTCACCGCGGGCATGGTCGGCCCCGGCGACTGACCGGTACGAGCACCTCGACCGGTACGAGCGGGGCCCGGCCTGGTCGAGGTGTCCGCCGGTCAGGGGACGACGGTGTACTCCAGGGTGTCGAGCACCCGGGCCGCGTGCTCACGCAGTTCCGCGACGGAGTCGCCCGTCATCGCGAAGGTCAGGAAGAAGTTCTCGTGCTCCAGACGCGTGATCCGGTAGCCGTCCGCGAGTGCGACGCTGAAGATCCCCGGCAGAGCCAGCAGTTCGTCCTCCGTGGTGGCGACCCGGACCGTGCCGAGCTCCCGGGCCTCCACGTCCATCCAGCCGATCATCGGCCGCTCGCGGACCGCCGCCACCTCGTCCGGCGCGTACGTGCCCAGCGCCATGGAGACGATCACCGCGATGACGTCGATCCCGTAGAGCTCCCGCAGCGACCGGGGGATCTGCCCGCCACCGGACCGGAGGTTGATCTCGATGAGTTCGGTCCGGCCGTCCGGTGAGCTGCGGCCCTCGAAGTGCAGCCACAGCTGGTCCAGCCCTCGGTCCGCGCACAGCGCGCCGACCGCCTCGCTCAGCACCCGCACCCCCTCCCGGACGTGGTCCTGCTGGGGCGGGTGGAACTCCAGCCCCGCGTCGTGGTGGCGCACGTCGTCGTGGTCGGGCTTCTCGACGGCGAGCAGCGGGTGGAAGCGCCCGTCGAGGACGGGGCCGTCCACGGAGAACTCGGTGCCCGGCAGGTACTCCTCCGCGATCAGTTCGACGCCGCCCAGGCCGGCGTCGGCGAGCTGCTTCAGGTGGCTCAGCAGCTCCTCCCGGTCGTCGACCCGCTTCACCAGGTAGGACGCCGACGAAGCCCGTGCCGGCTTGACGATGGCGGGGAAGAAGTCCACCGAGCGCGGGTCGCCGGTGAACCGGATCTCCGACAGCCCCAGCGCCCGCATGTGCTCCCGGACCAGTGTCTTGCTCGCCAGCACGCGGCGACCGCCGTCGCCGCCCGGCAGCCCGTAGTGGGCGGTGAGGGCGAGGCTCCACTCGGTGAGCTTCTCGACCATGCAGACGACGGCGACCGGCTCGACGTCCCGGGCCCGCAGGCGGTCGGCGAGCACGGGGAACTCCTCGGCGTCCCAGTCGAACACCACGTGGTCCTCGCAGGACGCGGCGTGGGGATCGTCGGGCCGCTCGGAGACCAGCACGGGGCGCAGCCCGCGACGGCGCACCTCCGCCACCGCGGCCGGCACGTTGCCGATGGATATCCATGACAGGACCAGCACGGATTTCATGTCGTGACCTCCGGAGAACGGCAGAACGGCAGAACGGCAGAACGGCGAACGGCGGAACGGCGGTACCTGGTCCGCGCGCGTCAAGTCTGCTGCGCCCGGGAGGAGCTGTGAGTAAACGCGAGGACTAACCGAGCGCCGCTTCCGTAAATGCCACACACCCGCGGGGATAGACCTCGTGCCGACGTGCTCCCGCCCCGCCGCGCCTACCGTCCGTCGGAGGGCGCCGACCGGTGCCCTCCCCATCCGCGAAGACGCATTGCGCAGTGCGTGCAGACCGAAGGACGGGCATGGCAGCACGAGAGCAACTGACCTTCGACCGGCTGGCGCCCGGAGTCAGAAAGGACCTTCGGGCGCTCTGCCGACTCGACAACCACCACGGGCCGTTGGCCATTCTCTTCGAATACGCACTGATCGCCGGATCCGTGCTCCTCTGCGTGGCCGGCTCGTACTGGTTCTATCCGGTGGCCCTGGTCGTCATCGGGTCGAGCCAGCGATTCCTCGCGCACTTCCTGCACGAGTCGGCCCACAAGGTGCTCGCCCGGAACCCGACGCTCAACCTCCTGGCCGGCACCGTCCTCTCCGGCTACCTGGTGTGGCACCTGCTCGGGCCCTACCGCAGCTCCCACGTGGGCAACCACCACCGGAACCTCGGCGACGCCGACGACGACCCCGACTACGCCTTCCACATCGACTGCGGCCTGTACGACGCCGAACGCTCCGACCGGTACTTCTTCCACAAGAACCTGGTGATGTCGGCGCTCGGCCTGCGCACCGTCAGCTACCTCCGGTACGTGGCCCGCGAACGCCTCTTCTTCGACGCCTCCCAGGTCACCGTGTCGGTGCCGATCCCGCTGCGCGTGGAGCGGCTCGTCCTGCTGGCCCAGTGGAGCCTCGTCGTCGGGGTCTGCGCCTGGGGCGGCTGGCTGCCGGAACTGCTGCTCTTCTGGTTCGTCCCGCTGCTCACCGCCAACGCCGCCATCGGCTGGCTCGCCGAACTCTCGGAGCACTACCCGATGCCGGAGAGCGAGAAGCAGCAGCTGCTGCTGACGCGCAACCGCCACGGACGGTTCCTGGAGCGGTTCCTGATCAGCCGCCACAATGACCGGTACCACCTGGTCCACCACCTGAACACCGGGATACCGCACTGGAACCTCGGCCGGGCCCACCGGGTGATGCTGCGCGACCCCGGCTACGCCGCCTGGGACGGGCTGTGGGCCGGCGCGTTCACCCGCCCCCGCTCGCGCCGGGACAAGGAGACCGTCATCAGCTACGCCGCCAAGTACCGCCGGTGGCGGCAGGCGGGCGGCGACCCGGGCGGGGCGGACCCGACGTTCGCGCAGCTCATGATGGTGGCGGCCGAGCCGACCGGGGCCACCGACGGCCCCCGCCCCGTCGCGGCCGCCGCGCCGACGGACCGGCCCGCCCCGCGGCCGACCCAGCGGGTACCGGGCTGACGGCGCGGTTCCGGGCGAAGGGGGGACGGGCCGGGGGGGGGGGGGGGGGG
>NZ_JAAVJC010000069.1:14906-21462 GCF_012033785.1 Streptomyces bohaiensis | reverse complement strand
GTCCGCCGGGCGCGGCAGCGACGGCCCGGGGCGCCGCGTGGCGTTCGGCGTGGGCGGCGCGGGCGCGGCCGTCCCCCGCACGGGGGCGGGCCGCGCCGATCCGCCGGTGGCGGCGACGACCGCGCGGATCACCGCGAGCTCCGCCGCCAGCTCGGACGGCTCCGGGAACGCGTCGTCCCGCTCCAGCAGCACCCCGGGCGGCCGCCGGAGCGCGCACAGGTCCCCGAGCAGCGCCAGGACCGCCTGCGGGACCGGGTGCGCGTGGGTGTCGTGCCAGAGGCCGTCGCGCTCCACGCCGCCCGCGACGTGGACGTACGCCAGCGCCTCCAGAGGGAGCGCCGCCAGGACCGCCGCGGGGTCCCGCCCGTGGTTCACCCGGTCGGTGTGCAGGTTGGCCACGTCGATCAGCAGACGCACGCCGGTGCGTTCCACCAGCTCTCCGAGGAACTGGGCCTCGGTCAGCTCCTCGTCGGGCCAGGCGACCAGCGTGGCGATGTTCTCCAGCGCCAGCGGCACCGGCAGGGAGTCCTGTGCGATGCGGACGTTCTCGCACAGCACGTCCAGCGCCTCGCGGGTGCGGGGAACGGGCAGCAGATGGCCGGCCTCCACCCGGCCGTCCCCCGTCGACGGGCCGCCGGACCGCACGAACGCGATGTGCTCGGACACCAGCGGGGCGTCGAGCTCGGCCGCCACGTGGGCGAGCCGGACCAGCCGCGCGGGCGAGGGCCGGTCCGCCCCACCCAGGCCCAGACCCACCCCGTGCGGCACCACTGTCACGCCGCGCTCCCGCAACGCCCGCAGCGGCTCGGGCAGATGTCCGGGGCAGATGTTCTCCGCGACCACCTCGACCCAGTCGAGACCTGTCATCCCCGCGATCCCCGAAGCGAGTTCGGGCCGCCAACCGATTCCCGTGCCCAGTGCGACCATGAGCTGGTCCCCCTTCTCCCGGAAAGGCCGGTGCTCCGGCGCCGGTGCCCTTGTCATCTCCTGCGGTACGGGGACGAACCGGCGCGGCGGCGAGTTCAGAGCAGAATTTGAGCTTGCGCGGTCACGGACGCCGGGGCGTGCCGGGGCGGTTCCGCGCGCTGCCGACCGCCCGGGGCGCGGCCCGCCGGGGCGGGGTCAGGAGGCGAGCAGCCGGGCGCGGTACCGCTCGGTGTCGAGCTCCCCGCGGGGGAAGCGGGGGTCGAGGGCGGCGAGGTGCTCCGCGAGCAGCCGGCCCACCGCCCAGTTGCGGTACCACTTGCGGTCGGCCGGGACGACGTACCAGGGAGCCACCGCCGTCGAGCAGTGCTCGAGCACCGCCTCGTACGCCTCCCGGTAGGCGGGCCACAGCGCCCGCTCCGCCACGTCGCCGGGACTGAACTTCCACTGCTTGTCGGGGTCGTCGAGCCGTCGCAGCAGCCGCCTGCGCTGCCGGTCGCGGGAGATGTGCAGGAAGACCTTGACCAGGGTGACCCCGTCGGCGGCGAGGCCGGCCTCCCAGGCGTTGATCTCGTCGTAGCGGCGGGCCCAGACCGCGGGTGGGACCAGCCCGCGGACGCGAGCGATCAGGACGTCCTCGTAGTGCGAGCGGTCGAAGATGCCGATCGCGCCCGCCGGCGGCAGTGCCGCGTCGATCCGCCACAGGAAGTGGTGCGCCCGCTCCTCGGCGGTCGGTGCCTTGAAGGCGTGCACCCGGCAGCCCGCCGGGTCGAACGCGCCCGCCACGTGCTTGACGGTGCCGCCCTTGCCGGAGGTGTCCATGCCCTGGAGCACCAGCAGCACCCGGCGTCGGTCGCCGGCGGTCGCCGCCGCGTAGAGCCGCTCCTGGAGCGCCGCGAGTTCGGCCGCGGTCCGTTCCGCCGCGTGGCGGGCGGCGCGCTTGTCGTGTTTCCCGCCCCGGGGACGGCGCTCGCCGGTCGGCTCGGGCGGGAACCCGGTCGTGGCGTCGGCCGGCAGGGAGCCGAGGTCGACGGGGGAGCCGCCATCGACCCGCAGCAGAGCCGACACCGGGCCGGGGGAGGTGGGGGCCCCGCCGGGCCCGGGGCGCCGGGATCCTGCCATCGTGCCTCCCCGTGGAACCGCACGCGCCCGGGCGCGGCGCCCGACCGTTCCCCCGAGCATGGCGGCAGGCGAGCCGGTCCGCCATCGCAGGCGGGGAGTGTTCAGCCCTGTGCCAGCCGGTCCGCGTCCCGCGCCAGGGCAGTCAGTCGGGAGATCGCCCGGAAGTACTTCTTCCGGTACCCGCCGTTCAGCATCTCCTCGGAGAACAGCCGGTCGAACGGTTCGCCGGAGGCGAGGACCGGGACCTCGCGGTCGTACAGCCGGTCGGCCAGGACCACCAGGCGCAGCGCGGTCGACTGGTCGGGAACGGGCTTCACCCCGGTGAGGCAGACGGCGGACAGGCCCTCGGCCATCGCGCCGTACCGGCTCGGGTGCACGGTGGCGAGATGGGCCAGCAGGTCGGGGAAGGCGTCGAGCGACGCGTCGGGTGTGCGGTGCGCGACCCGGACGACGGTGTCGTCCCCGTGCGGTGGCGGTGCCTCGGGAAGCCCGCGGTGCCGGTAGTCCTGGCCGTCGATGCGCGCCGCACGGAAGTGGGCGGAGAGGCCCTGGATCTCCCGCATGAAGTCGGCAGCGGCGAACCGCCCCTCGCCGAGCCTGCCGGGCAGGGTGTTGGAGGTCGCCGCCAGTGCCACCCCGGCCTCCACCAGCCGGGCGAGCAGACTGGAGACCAGCACGGTGTCGCCCGGGTCGTCCAGTTCGAACTCGTCGATGCAGAGCAGCACGTGCCCGGAGAGGGCCGTCACCGCCTGCTGGAAGCCGAGCGCCCCCACGAGGTGGGTCAGCTCCACGAAGGTGCCGAACGCCTTGCGCTCCGGGGGCGCCGCCGTGGCGTGCCACAACGAGGCCAGCAGGTGGGTCTTGCCCACCCCGTACCCGCCGTCGAGGTACACCCCGCGCGGTCCCGCGGCCGGGGCGCGCCTGCGACGGCGGCGGAAGATGCCGCCGCCCTTGGGGCCGGCGCCCTCTCCCGTACCGCCCAGGCCGGAGGCGAAGGAGCGCAGCAGCTCGACGGCCTCGGTCTGGCTGGGCTGCGAGGGATCGGGGACGTACGTCTCGAACCGGACCGCGTCGAACCTCGGGGGCGGCACCATCTCGGCCACCAGCTGCTCGGCGGGGACCCGCGGCGAGCGGTCGCAGAGCGCGACCGGTGTCCCGCGTTCGCCGTCCGCGGGGCCGGTGGCGGCAGCGGCCTTCCCGTCGGCGGGCGGAACGGTGCCGGCCGGAGTGGCGGACGGGGGCTGGGACGCAGCGCTGGAGGACACGGTCGTCCAGTCTAGGCGGCGGCCCGGCGGCGGAGCCCGGCCGGACCGGTGCGCTGTGCCACACTGCGCGCCATGAGACGCCTCATCCCCGCCCCCGAGCCCGCGGCCGAGCCCCGGGAGGGCCTCTGGGAGCTGTCCGAGCTCGCTCGCGCCTACCGCCACCCCGCGCCGGACGGGGGGTGGCTGCGCGCCAACATGGTCTCCTCGCTCGACGGGGCGGTGCACCACGGGGGGAGGTCGCAGCCGCTCTCCGGCGAGGCCGACATGCGGATCTTCGGCGTCCTGCGCCAGCTGGCGGACGTGGTGCTGGTGGGGGCGCAGACCGTGCGGGCCGAGGGGTACCGACCGGCCCGCCGCCGCGAGGAGTTCACCGCCGCCCGGGAGGCGGCGGGGCAGACGCTCGCGCCGGCGGTGGCGATCGTGAGCGGTTCGCTCGACCTGGACTTCGACGCCCCGCTCTTCGCCGCGCCGCACACCCCGACGCTGGTACTGACCGGTGCGGGCGCGCCCGCCGACCGGCTGCGCCGGGCGCGCGAGGCGGGCGCCGTGGTGGTCATCGCGGGGGAGGGCGCCGGTGCGGACGCCGAACGGATCAAGGGGGAGCTCGCGCACCTCGGCCACCGCAGGGTGCTGTGCGAGGGCGGGCCGCGGCTCCTCGGGGACCTGGCGGCCGCGGACGTGCTGGACGAGCTGTGCCTCACGCTCGCGCCGCGGCTGGCCCTGGGGGAGGCGGGCCGCATCGCGAGCGGGTCCGCGCTGCCCGCCCCGACGGAGTTCGCGCCCCGGTCGGTGCTGGAGCACGAGGGGTTCCTGTTCACCCGCTACGTGCGCGGTGGGGTGCTGCCGAGGGACGGCGCCGGCCCGGCCGCCTGACCTCCGGCACCGCCACGCCGCGACCGCCCTGCCCCGCCTGCCTTGTCCCGACCGCCCCGCCGCCGGCCCGTCCGAAGCCGCCCCCGCGCGCCCCGCCGCGGGGCGGGAGCGCCCGTCGGGGCGCGGGAGGCAGACGAGCACCCCCGGCGCGCGGAGCGGCGCACAAGAGCGGAAGATCACGTTCCGCTTATCCTTGGGTGGGCAGAATCACAGCGCGACCCCGTGCGCCGACGGGGCACGGCGGTCCGTGCCGGACCACGCGGGTTCCGGCCTCGACGAAGGGCACTCACGGTGATCACGACAGTCCTCATGATCGAGAAGGCGCTGGTGCCCACCGACGTCGACCTCGTCACCACCCTCCACGGCGACGATCCGGTCACCTTCGTGGTGCTGCTGCAGCCCCGAGGGGACCAGGACCGGCTGCTGCGAGCACTGGACGACGTGGCGCTCGGCGAGTTCGGGCGGGCGGTGCGGGAGAACGACGTCCCCGAGGGTCCCGACGCGCTGCCGCCGGCCGAACGCGCGCTGCACCACTCCGTCGCCGCACTACGGGACGCCGGCGCCGGGGCCGAGGGGAGACTCGTGGCGGACCACCCGCTGGAGGAGCTCGCCGCGGTGGTCCGCGAGGTGTCGGCCGACGAGGTCGTCGTGCTGACCGCGCCTCACTACATCGAGGAGCTCTTCCACCGGGACTGGGCCTCCCGCGCCCGCCACAAGGTGGGCGTCCCCGTCCTGAAGCTCTTCGCCCACGCCGAGTGACACCACCCCGCGCCCCGCCCGCGCCCCCGGCGCGCGGCGCGGCGCGGCCCCCGCTGCCCCTGGGCGCGCGCACACGGTGCGACAATCCCCGGGAAGGAATCGACGAGGGAGAACGCGCATGGCAGCAGGCCCGCCCACTTGGGATCGCCCCCACTTCATCGGGGTCGGGGGAGCGGGGATGTCCGGCATCGCGAAGATTCTCAGCCAGCGCGGCACGGCCGTCGCCGGCAGCGACGCCCGGGAGTCCGCCACCGTCCGCGCCCTGCGTGACCTCGGTGCGCGCGTGGCCATCGGCCACGAGGCGGAGCACCTCGCGCCGGACGCCAGCTGCGTCGTCGTCTCCAGCGCCATCCGTGACACCAACCCCGAACTGGCCGCCGCGCGCGAGCGCGGGCTGCCGGTGCTCCACCGGTCCGAGGCGCTCGCCGCGGTGATGGAGGGCCGCCGCGCGCTGGCCATCGCCGGTACCCACGGCAAGACCACCACCACCTCGATGCTCGCGGTCGCGCTGCGGACCCTGGGGCTGGAGCCCGGTTACGCCATCGGCGGCGACCTCGACCACCCCGGCTCCAACGCCGAGAACGGCGGCGGCGACCTCTTCGTCGCCGAGGCCGACGAGAGCGACCGCAGTTTCCACCGGTACGCCCCCGAGGTAGCCGTCATCCTCAACGCGGAGCTGGACCACCACGCCAACTACGC
Organism: Streptomyces bohaiensis; assembly: GCF_012033785.1. Classification (GTDB taxonomy): domain Bacteria; phylum Actinomycetota; class Actinomycetes; order Streptomycetales; family Streptomycetaceae; genus Streptomyces; species Streptomyces bohaiensis. Next base: position 15,820 of record NZ_JAAVJC010000069.1, on the reverse strand, counting down.
GTCGATCGAGGAGATCTACGAGTCCTTCGCGACCTTCGTCGGCCGGGTCCGCGACGGCGGCACCCTGGTGATCAACGCCGACCACCCCGGCACCCGTGAACTGATCGGCCGCGTGGCGGCGGACACCGCCGAGCGCGGGGTCCGCGTCGTCACCTACGGGGCCGCCCCCGACGCCGACGCCCGGGTGCTGAAGGTGGAGCCGAAGGGGCTGACCAGTGAGGTCACCGTCTCCCTCGGTGGGCAGGAGATCGCGTTCACCGTCTCCGTCCCCGGTCGCCACTACGCCCACAACGCGGTCGCCGCGCTGGCCGCCGGTGCCGCGGTCGGCGTGCCCGCCGACCAGCTCGCCGCCGCGCTGAGCAGCTACACCGGGGTGGCGCGCCGCCTCCAGCTCAAGGGCGAGGCGGGCGGGGTCCGGGTCATCGACTCCTACGCCCACCACCCCACCGAGATGACGGCCGACCTGGAGGCCGTCCGGGACGGCGCCGGGGACGGCCGCGTCCTGGTGGTCTTCCAGCCGCACCTCTTCAGCCGCACCAAGGAACTGGGCACGGAGATGGGCCAGGCGCTAGCGCTGGCGGACGACTCCGTGGTGCTGGACATCTACCCGGCGCGCGAGGACCCGATCCCCGGCGTGACCAGCCGCCTGATCATCGAGGCCGCGCTCGCCCACGGCGCCCGGGCGGTGCCCGAGCCCGACATGACGGCGGTCGCACGCCGCATCGCCACGATGGTCGCCCCCGGCGACCTGGTGCTGACCATGGGGGCCGGGGACGTGACCGACCTCGGCCCCGCGATCCTGGCACGGCTGGCACAGACCGGCTGAGCGGCGCGAGCGGTGTCGGAGCGGGGCGTCGAAGTCCAGGTCGAGCGAACCGCTCACGATCGCCACCGCCGGCGCGAGCGTCTGCCCC
>NZ_JAAVJC010000069.1:0-14896 GCF_012033785.1 Streptomyces bohaiensis | reverse complement strand
GTGTCGGAGCGGGGCGCGCCCCGCTCCGACACCCGGCGCCTCGGGAATGAAAAGCGGGCCCCGACCCGCTGTCACCACCGGGCCGGCCCGGAAGCGCCGACCCGGGACACGAGCTTTCGAGGAGCGGGACCATGGGCTACGAGGTCGAGAAGACCGACGCGCAGTGGCGCGAGGAGCTGACCGACGAGGAGTACCGCGTACTGCGGCAGGCGGGCACCGAGCAGGCGTTCACCGGCGAGTACACGGACACCACCCGTGTCGGCGTCTACAACTGCCGCGGCTGCGGCACCGAACTCTTCCGTTCGGGCACCAAGTTCGAGAGCCACTGCGGTTGGCCCTCGTTCTACGACCCGGCGGACAGCGACGCGGTCGAGACGCGCCCCGACCACTCCATCCCCGGGCGGCCGCGCACCGAGGTGCTCTGCGCCACCTGCGGCTCCCACCTCGGCCACGTCTTCGAGGGCGAGGGGTACGGGACCCCCACCGACCTGCGGTACTGCATCAACTCGATCGCCGTCCGACTCGAGCCCGAGGACGGCGGCACCCCGGCGGCGTCCTGACCGCGGTGGACGCTCCGACCGACCCGCTGTCCGTCCTGGTGGTCCAACACGGACCGCAGGGCGGGCCGCGACGTGTCGGCGGATGGCTGACCGAGGCCGGCCTGGAGCTGCGGGTGGTGCACGGGTACACCGGCCAGGAGGTCCCGGAGCGCCCCGACGGCCACGCGGCGGTGCTGGTGCTGGGCGGCGGTTACCTCCCGGACGACGACCGGCGCGCCCCGTGGCTGGCTCCCACCCGCCGCCTGGTCCGGGCCGCCCTCGACACGGGCGTGCCGGTGCTGGGGATCTGCCTCGGCGGCCAGCTCCTGGCGCACGTCGCGGGCGGCACCGTGGCGGCGAACAGCGGCGCACCCGAGTTCGGTGCCACAGCGCTCACCCTGCGCCCCGAGGCCGCGGACGACCCGCTGTTCCACGGCCTGCCCGGGGAGGTGACCGCGATCGAGCGCCACGTCGACCGGGTCACCGTGCTGCCGCCCGGTGCCCGCTGGCTGGCGGAGAGCCGGCTCTGCCCCCACCAGGCGTTCCGCGTCGGGGACCGAGCCTGGGGCACCCAGTTCCACCCGGAGGTCGCCGCCGCCCGGTTGGCGGAATGGGACCCGGAGCCGCTGCGCAGCAGGGGGCTGGACCCGGTCGACCTGGCCCGCCGCGCCGCGGCGGCGGAACCGGCGGCCGAGGCCGTCTGGCGGACGGTGACGCGCCGGTTCGCGCAGGTCGTCGCCGACACCGCGGGCCGCGGCAGCGGCGAGGGGTGACCCGACGCCGATCCCGGCGCAGCGCTCACTCGGCGGTCAACCGCAGGACCGCCACCGAGCGGGCGGGCAGCCGGACCCCGTCGGCACCCGGCGGCGCGACCTCGCCGTCGGCCGCGTGCCCGGCGAGCAGCTTGCACCGGCCGGGTGGCAGCGTCGCCGTCGCCGGGGCGCCGGAGAGGTTGACCGCGACCACCAGCGACCCCGAGCGGACCACCAGCAGCCCCCGCTCCTCGTCGGCCGAGGCGTCCACCTCACCCAGCGTCAGCCCCGTCGGCAGGTGCGCGCCGCGCAGCGCGATCAGGGTGCGGTGCCACTGCCAGAGCTCGTCGTCGGGGAGGTGGGCCGGCCAGCGCAGCACCGACCGGTCGCGGGTGGCCGGGTCCTGCGGGTCGGGCACCTCGCCGGGCTCCCAGCCGTGGGCGGCGAACTCCCTGCGGCGCCCCTCGCGGACGGCCGCCGCCAGCTCGGGGTCGGGGTGGTCGGTGAAGTACTGCCAGGGGGTGTCCGCCCCCCACTCCTCACCCATGAAGAGCATCGGGGTGAACGGGCCGCACAGCACCAGCGCGGCGGCGCAGAACAACAGGGACCGGTCCACACCGGCGGCCAGCCGGTCACCGAGCGCGCGGTTGCCCACCTGGTCGTGGGTCTGGGCGTAGCCCACCAGCCGGGCGGCGGGCAGCTCCGGCCGCAGGGGCGCGCCGTGGTGCCGCCCGCGGAACGTCGACCAGCCGCCGTCGTGGAAGAAGCCCCGGGTGCAGGTCCCGGCGAGCGCGGTGAGCGGGGCGCGCGCGAAGTCGGCGTAGTAGCCCTGGTCCTCCCCGGTGAGGGCGGTGTGCAGGCAGTGGTGGAAGTCGTCGTTCCACTGCGCGTGCAGCCCGTGGCCGTGGGCACCGCGCGGCGCCGTGGTGCGGGGGTCGTTGAGGTCGGACTCGGCGATGAGGAAGAGCGGCCGGCCGGTGGCCTGCGCGAGGGCGTCCACCGAGGCCGACAACTCGGCCAGGAAGTGGCGCGCGCGGGTGTCCGAGAGCGCGTGCACCGCGTCCAACCGCAGGCCGTCGAGACGGTGGTCCCGCAGCAGCGCCAGCGCGCTGCCGGCGAAGTAGGCGCGGACCTCGTCGCTGCCGGGGCCGTCGAGGTTGACCGCGTCGCCCCACGGGGTGCGGGTGCGGTCGGTGAAGTACGGGCCGAACTCGGCGAGGAAGTTGCCGGAGGGGCCGAGGTGGTTGTGGACCACGTCGAGGACCACTCCGAGACCCGCGCCGTGCGCGGCGTCGACGAACCGCTGCAACGCCGCCGGGCCGCCGTACGGTTCGTGGACCGCCCAGGGGGCGACGCCGTCGTACCCCCAGCCGTGACGGCCCGGGAAGGGGGAGAGCGGCATCAGCTCGACGTGGCTGATGCCGAGGTCGGCCAGCAGCGGAAGCCGGCTCGCGGCGGCGTCCAGGGTCCCCGCCTCCGTGAAGGTGCCCACGTGGAGTTCGTACAGCACGGCGCCGGGCAGCCCGCGCCCCTTCCAGGGATGGAGCCAGCGGTGGACGGCGGGGTCCGCCACCGCGGCGAGCCCGCCCGGCCCGTCCGGGAGCCGTCGGGCGCGGGGATCGGGTCGGACCGGCCCGCCGTCGAGTCGGAAACCGTACCGGGCGCCGTCGGCCGCGTCGGCGGCGGTGCGCCACCACCCGGGGCGTGCCGGGTCGGGTGCCATGGCCTGGGTCGCGTCGTCCAGCTGGAGCGCGACCGCGCGTGCGTGGGGTGCCCACACCTCGAAGAGCATGTGCACCATGGTCGGCCCCCGGCCCGCCGAGGACCAGACCATCGCCCCGGCGTGTGGCGGGCCCCGCACCCGTTCCGTGCGCCCGGCGGAGCCGGTCGGCGGCGACGGTGCCTTCGCACGGGTGGGGCCGGCGGGGCGGCCTGTTACAGAACTGTCGCGGCCCACCGGCCGGTTCGTCTCCTGACCTGCCAGAGAATGATCGGCATGACCACCGCCGATGAGACCGCGGCTCTGGCCGTGCAGGACGCCGACCGGGTGCAGGCCCTGACCGCGCTGCGGGAGGGCGTCGCCCAGCGAAAGGTGTCCCCCGAGACCTTCCAGCGCCGCATGGAGATCGTGGTGACCGCCGAGGAGGTCTCGCAGCTCTTCGCCGCCACCGCCGACCTGGCGCAGCGTCGGCCCCGCGGCCGCGTCGTCCGCACCGTCGGCCGGGCCTCCGCCTTCCACCGGCGCCTGCGCCGGGCGTGGGACGCGGAGCAACTGCCGCGCCTGGTGCTGCCCGCCCCCGGCCGCCACCCCATCTCGGTCGGCCGCGCTCCGGGTTCGGTGCTGCGGATCAGCGACGCCTCGGTCAGCAGGTTCCACGCGCAGCTCAAGGGCGTCGGGGAGACCTGGACCGTGCGCGACATCGGGTCGGCCAACGGCACCTGGGTCAACGGGGCACGCGTGATGGGCGCCGCCCCGGTCGGCCCCGGTGACACGCTGCGCTTCGGCAGCGTCGGCTACCTCGTCGCCGAGCCGGGTGCCGGCGCCGTCGAGCGATGAGGCCCGTCCCGCCGAGGGCGGCGGGACGGGCCCCCGGCGTCAGCGGCCGGACCAGCCGCCGAGCAGCGCGCCGACCGCCTGGCCGGCTTCGCTGAGCGCGCTGCCGGGGCCGAACCAGTCGGCCGTGGAGTTCACCGGCGTCGCGCTGTGCGCCGCGTGGGACGCCGAGGCGTGTGCCGCGTGCGAACCGTGGTGGTCGTGGTCGCCGAGGTCGGGCACGGCGGAGTGGGCCTCGGCCACCTCCGCGGAGGCGCCGGTGCTGCCGCCCGGCACGGTGACCTCGCCGTTCCCGCCGTCGAAGACGACGTCGGAGCAGCTGTAGAACGTCTCCGGGCTGTCGGACCGCTCCCACACCGTGTAGATGACGTGGCGGCCCGTCTTGTCGGCGGGCAGCGTGGAGGTCCAGTAGTACTCGTCGTTGATCGACCCCACGCCGGTCCACGGCGGGTCGTCGACGGAGGCGAACGGCTCGTCCTCCATGTCGTTCCAGGTCAGCGGCTGCGAGGGGTCGAAGCCGTCCTTGGTGACGTACATGTGGAAGCTGCCCGGGTGGTGCGCCCAGACGTTGTAGCTGAAGCGGTACTGGTCGCCCGCCGTGACGTGGGTGTAGGGCCAGTCGTTGCGCGGCAGGTCGAAGCCCGAGAAGTCGAAGGCGCCCGAGCCGCCGCTGCACAGCTGCCCGTCGGGGATGAACCCGTCCGTGCGGCCCTGGCCGTTGGACTGCAGCACCGCGAACCAGTTGTAGTACGCGTTGGCGCCGCCCTGGGCCAGCGCGGCGGCGCACGCCGGGTTGTTCGGTTTGATCTGTCCCGTGTGGTCGATGCTGTGGACGTAGCAGAGGTAGGTGCGGCTGCCCGGATCCATCGGGGCGCCGTGGGCGGCGGCCGAGCCGCCGGTCATCATCACCATCGCCATCGCGGGGAGGGCGGCGGTGGCGGCGAGCAGGGCGGTCTTCCTCAGCGGGCGTCGCTGCGAACGGTCCTTCATGGCGGACGCGTCCCTTCGTGAGACAGCATGTGGGGGAAGAGCGCGATGGGAGCGCTCCCATGTCCCCGAAGGTAACGACCTGTTACATGCACGTAAAGACGGCGCGAGCCACGGATGTGGCGCCTCCGCCACCTTTCGGACAGCCGTGGGACGCCGTCCGTGACGGCCCGCGTCCGCGTCACCGGGGGCGGCGGTCGTATCCGGGACCGCCGCGACCGCCATCGGCCGCCCGCACGTTGGCCCGATGCCGGTGCGTGCCGGCGCCGGGCCGGCCCCCCTGAGCCCGCGGGCGCGCACCGCCCGCCACCGCGGAAATCGGTTGCGCCCGCCGTCGCCGCCCGGGTAGTCCTGTCGCTGCGCGGCCGCACGCGGCGGTCCCACGACAGGAGAGGAGGAACGAGCGATGCACTCCGCGACCCACCCGCCCGTGTCCTCCCGGGACCTCGGCCACGGCTGACCCCGGAGCGGCCGGGCGCCCGTAAGGAAACGGTGCCCACCGTGAACCAGCACGACCTGACCCTGCGTCCGATCACCGGCCGCGAGGAACTCGACCTCTTCACCCGACTCACCTACGCCCTCGACAGCGAACTCGCGGGCGACCTCGACGCCGACCGGCGCCGCCCGGCCTGGCTGTGGGTCGCCCTGCGGGGCGGAGACCTGCTGGCACGCGCCGGGTTCTGGAACCGCCCCGGCGCGGCGCACCCGCTGCTGCTCGACATCCTCGACGTGGACGACCGGCTGCCGGAGGCCGAGCGCCTCGACGTCGGCGAGCGATTGCTGCGCGCCGCGACCGCGGCCGTGGTGCCCGCCGGGGCGCAGCCGCCGGCGTGGACCCGGTTCGTCCCGGCCCACTGGCGCGAGGACCCGGCCGTCCTCGCGACCGTCACCGACCGCCGCGAGGTGGTCCGCCGCACCGGCGGGCGGCCCTTCGTGGAGCGGCTCCGACTGGAGCACACGCTCGCCGACCCGCCGCCGGGCCCGGGCGGCCGGCTCGTCTTCCGGGAGCCGCAGGGCGAGGGCGAGCTGATCGACCTGATGACGGACGTCCTGCCGGGGACGCTCGACGCCCACAGCATCGCCGACCTCAGCCGGGCCCCCGCCCGGCAGGTGGCGCTCGACCACTACGAGGAGGAGATCGCCCGCTACACCACCCCGCGGTCCTGGTGGCGGGTCGCCGCCCTGCCCGACGGCGATCCGGTCGGGTTCGTCGTGCCCGCCCACAACGGCTACAACGCGGTCATCGCCTACCTGGCGGTGCTGCCCGACCACCGCGGCCGGGGTTACGCGGAGGAGATCCTCGCGGAGGGGACCCGCGTCCTCGCCGCGCAGGGCGTCCCGCGGGTCCGGGCCGCGACCGATCTCGGCAACACCCCCATGGCCGCGGCGTTCCGCCGTGCCGGCTACCGCGAGATCGAGCGGGAGCTGGTCATGACCTGGCGGTGAGCCCCGCCCGGCACGCGGACGGGGGACGCCCGTCCGCGTGCCGGCGCTCCGGCGCCTCGGCCGTCAGTCGGCGCGGACCAGCAGCGCCACCGGCGCCGCCGCCAGAAGTGCCGCGACGGGCACGCACTCGCCGCTGTCGGCCACGCGGTGCTCCCGGCCACTCAGCCGGTCCGTCCACACGCCGGGCGGAACGGACAGCTGCGTCCCCTGCCACCCGTCGGCCGCCACGCCCCGGGCCAGCCGTGTGACGACCGTCAGCGCGCGCCCGCCCCGCGTGAAGGCCAGGCAGTGGTCGGCGGCGGGGCCGGTGGCTCCCACCGCGCGGTACTCCCCGGCGGGCCCGTACCAGTCGGGGTGGTCGCGCCGCAGCCGCAGCGCCGCCGCGGTCAGCCGCAGCTTCTCCTCCGCGAGCCCCGGCAGGCCGCCGGTGGTCTCACCGGTGGTCTCGCCGGGAGCGACCACGGACCGCAGCGCCGCCTCGGGGAACTCCACCGGGCGCCGGTTGTCGGGGTCCACCAGCGCCGGCGCCGGCACCTCCGTCCCCTGGTACAGGTCGGGGACGCCGGGCATCGTCAGGTGCAGCAGCGTCTGCGCCAGGGTGGCGGCGCGCGTCGAATCCGCCAACTCCTCGCGGAGCGCGGCGAGCAGCGGCGCGGCCGCGCCGCACGGGCCGGCCTTCACGAACTGCGCCAGCGCCCGCTCGTAGGCGGCGTCCGGTTCGGTCCAGCCGGTGTGGAGCCCCGCCTCCCGCGCCGCCTTGAGCGCGGCGCCCCCGATCCGCTCGGGGTCGGGGGCCCCCAGTCCCAGTGCGTTCTGCCAGACCACCCAGGCCAGATGGGCGTCGGGCGGGCAGGTTCCGGCGCGCTCCGCCTCCGCGGTGAGCCGGGGCAGGGTCCGTTGCCACGCGTCGGGGTGCTCGGCCAGCGCCAGCAGCACCGCGCGGACGTCGGCGCTGCGCTTGGTGTCGTGGGTGGAGAGCACCGTGCCCGAGCCGGGCCAGTCCCGCTGCCGCCGCTCGCAGAACGCGTGGAACGCCGCCGGATCGACGACAGGGGCGCCCGGCTCGCCGCCGACCTCGCACGCCGACAGCAGCGGGGTCCACCGGTAGAACGCGCGGTCCTCCACCGCCTTGGCGCGCAGCGCCGCCGAGGTCTGCGCGAAGCGGGCGCGGAAGTCCTCGCGGTCCGCGCCGGTACCCAGCCGGCCCAGGGCGAGTTCCCGCACCACGGCGACGGCACCGGCCTCCTCGGGGACCTCGAAGGCGGCCCGCGCCCGCTCGGCCGCCCCCCGCAGCAGCGCCTCGTCCGCCGGCGTGACGGGCCCCGCCGCGGGTACGTACGGCCGGTAGACGGGCAGCGCGGCGAGCAGTTCCTCGATCGCCGTCCGCAGCGCCCACGGAGCGTGGTCGCGCAGGCGCTGCGAGGGGTCCGCGGCGCAGATCCGGCTCGCGGTCCGGGTGAGCCGGGCCACCTCCGCCGCGAGGTCGTGGCGCACGGTGCGGTCGGTGGCGCGCCGGACGGTCGCCTGCCAGTCCCCGCCCCGGTCCGGTTCGGCGCCCGTCCAGGTGCGGTAGTGCTCGGTCAGCCGGTCCAGGCCGGCGCCGTCGGTCAGCACGCCGTCGATGTGGTGCAGCGCGTCGTAGCCGGTGGTGCCGGCCACCCGCCAGTCCAGCGGGAGTTGCTCGCCGGCTGCCAGGATCTTCTCGGCCACCGTCCAGACGCCGCCCGACCGCTCGGCGAGCCGGCGGAAGTACCCGGCCGGGTCCGCCAGCCCGTCGGGATGGTCGACCCGCAGTCCCCCGAGGACGCCTTCCGCCACCAGCCGCAGCACCGTGCGGTGGGTCGCTTCGAAGACCTCGGGATCCTCCACGCGCAGCGCGATCAGCTCGTTCACGGTGAAGAAGCGGCGGTAGTTGAGCTCGGTGCGCGCCAGCCGCCACCAGGCGAGCCGGTAGTGCTGGGCTTCAAGCAACCGGGGGAGCGGCAGCTCGGCGGTGCCCTCGCGCAGCGGCAGCCGAAGGTGGTCGCCGAGCCGGAGCTCGCCGTCGGCGACACGCAGCGAGGACAGCTCCTCCCCGACCGGCCCGCCCAGTACCGGCAGCAGCAGTCGACCACCGCCCGCCTCCCAGTCGATGTCGAACCACCGGGCGTGGCGCGACCCGCGGCCGTGCAGCAGGACGTCCCACAGCGGGTCGCCGGGGGAGGCCGGCGAGGGCACGGCCATGTGGTTGGGGACCAGGTCGGCGACCAGCCCCAGCCCGTGGGCGGCGGCGGTGCGGGCCAGCGACCGCAGGGCCTCCTCCCCGCCGAGCTCGGGGCGCACCCGGTCGTGGCGGGTGACGTCGTATCCGTGCGACGAGCCCGGGCCGGCCTCCAGGACGGGGGAGAGGTGCAGGTGCGAGACCCCCAACCGGGCCAGGTGGGGGACGAGCCGTTCCGCCGCCGGGAAGGGGAACTCCGGCCGCAGTTGCAGTCGGTAGGTGGCGGTGGGAACCGCCGGGGGCTGCGCGGGGCGGGCGCCGGGTGCCGGCGCCGCGGAGGTCGGGGACATGTCGTGAGCCGCCTTTCGCGGGATGGGGGAGGGCGCGTCGGTGCGGGCGGCGCGAGGCGGGACGGGATGGGGCGAGGGCAGGCGGGTGGAACCGGAGGTACGCCGAACGGAGTTCAGGGGCGCGGGCTCCCCGGCGCGTGTCGGTCGCTCCGCTCCCGCGCACGGGCTGCGGTCCGAGCCGCGGCCGCAGTAGGCTTTCTTGATCCATCGGATGCTGACGAAGGCGGTGCGGACGGGTGGGAGCTTCGGGGCGTGAGCTCCCGCCGGGCGGCGGGGCGGGCACCCCGGGCGTGGTGTCGGCCACCGCGATGCCGCTGCCCCGCCCGGTGGAGATCGGCGCCGACCTCAGCTGGAGTGCGGAGGACTGGGCCGAGGTCCGGGTGCGCGTGGAGCGCGCCGGCCGCGCCTACGTCTGGCTGAACCTCGTGGAGCAGCGGCTGCGCGCCGTGGTCGGCGCCGTCCTGCGGCCGGTCTACGAACCGGTGCACGGCGAGGAGTGGGAGATCGCGGCGGCCGGGCCGACCGGCCAGGAGTGGGTGCAGCGGGCGGCCGCCCTGCGGGAGGTCAGCCGCCGCAAGGGGCATGTGCTGGACCCGGCCGACGACACCGTGCTGGCGTTCCTGACCCTTCCGCAGCTGCGGGAGCTGGTCGTCCAGCACTGGCCGTGCTTCTCGCCGTACCTGGAGAGCCGGCGCGAGCTGGAGCTCACCCTGGACGAGCTGGAGTCCGCACGCAGCGCGGTGGCGCGCAACCGCGGCCTCAGCGCGCACGTGCTGGACCAGGCGGAGCGCGGCTGTGCACGGCTGCTGCGGATGCTCGCCGCCACGGGGACGGAACGGCCGGCGGACCGGCTGCCGGCCGACGCCGTGGAACAGCTCGTGGGCGACCGGTTCAGCGATGTGGCGGCGGTCCACGCCGACCGGGCGCGGCTCCAGCGCCGGGTCCCGCCGGAGGAGTTGTTCGCCGGAGCGCGGCGGCTGGACGCCGTCGGCACCGGGCTGGGGCTGCTGGTGCAGAACTACCCCGGCCGGCGGTTGCAGCGCCTCGCGGACTCGGGGTGCCGGATCCGGCTGCTCTTCCTCAACCCGGCCGGCGGCACCATGCGGCGCCGGGAGCGTGAGCTGGGGCTGAAGCGGGGAGAGCTGAGCCGGGCGGTGGAGACCAGCATCCTTCATGTACGCAGAGTACGCAGTCGGGTGCGGGATGCGAAGGCTTTCCGTATTCAGGTGTTCGACGAGATCCCCCGGTTCAGTGCTTATTTCGTGGACTCCGACGGTCCCGACGGGGTGGCCGTGGTTCAGCCGTACCTGGGGCGCAGCAGGGGGATGGAGTCGCCGGCCCTGGTGCTCCGGCGCGCCCCGCGCGAGGCCGCGGCAGGGCTCGTGGCGGGCGGCGAGAGACCCGAACCCGGCCTGTACGACACCTATATGGAGGACTTCGAGGGGCTGTGGGAGGAATCGCGGCCGGTGTCCTGAGGGCGGGGTCCGCGGGACGGGTGGGGCGCAGCAGTTCCAGCAGGTGGGCGCGGGCGAGGCAACCCGTGACCCGCACTTGCCATTTGGGTGGCCGCCTCATACCGTCGGCCGGGCCCGCTCGCCCCCCGGAAGCAGACGATGCGCCAAGACATCCCCCCTATGACGTCCGTTCGCCAGATCACGCAGAAGAAGCGTGACGCCTGGTGGACCGTACTGCTCGTGGACCCCGTCGCCACACCGCTGGTCCGCTGGACCGCCGTCTGGACGCGGTTCACGCCCAACCAGATCACCTGGATGGCGCTCTTCCTCGGCCTCGGAGCCGCCGCCTGTTTCGCCATGGGCAGCTGGACCTGGCTGCTGGCCGGTGCGCTGCTTTACCACCTGAGCTTCGTCCTGGACTGCATGGACGGCAAGCTCGCCCGGCTCACCGGCACCGGTTCGGTCTTCGGGGCCTGGCTGGACTACGTCTTCGACCGGATCCGCGTACTGGCCTGCGCCGTCGCCCTGATGGGCGGCCAGTACGCCCGCACCGGTGAGGTCGTGTACATCTGGCTCGCGCTGGCCGTGGTCTTCCTCGACATGCTGCGGTACATCGACGCGTTGCAGATCTTCAAGGTCCGCCACGAGATGCGCAAGCAGATCAAGGCCCGTGCGGAGCGGGCCGCCGCGGCCGACAACGCCATAGAGCTCGCCTTCATGGAGGACCTGCTCCGCGACAACCCCGAGGCGGACACCGAACTGGACGACGCGCAGCGACGCGGCGCCCGTACGGGTGAGGTCCCCCGGGTCGCGGCCGACGCCGCCACCCCCGAGGCACCCGACGTCGCGGCGGGAGTCCCGGCCCAGCGCGCCGCGCGGTCCCGCGCCGACCGCTCCGTGGTCGACCTGCACCGCGAGTTCCGGAGCAGGTTCCCCTGGTACCTGCGCGCCCGGTCGTTCCTGCTGCGGCACCGCGTCAGGACGCACTTGGTCAGCGGCATCGAGTTCCAGATGGCGGTCTTCATCGTCGCGCCGCTGTTCAACGCGATCATCCCGGTGACCATCGCGGCCGGCGCCCTGCTGCTGGTCTTCGAGCTCGCCATCATCTACAAGCTGCAGCTGTCCACCCGGGACTTCGCGCGGACGATAGCGGATTTCGACGCACAGGAGCGACAGCGGCTCTCCCGCGAGGAGCAGGAGGGCGGCGACCTCTCCCCGGAGCAGGCGTCGGCCGCGGCCCGCGCACAGGAGGAGGCGGGCTCCCGCTGAGGGGTCCACCGTCGTCCGCGGTGGCGCGGTCGGGGTCCCCGGCCGCGCCACCGCGCCGTCGGGGCCCGTCGCGCCGTTGCCGCAGGCCCCCGCGGCCGACGGCTAGGGTGCGCGCATGAGCGAAGCGACCGTCCGTGTCCTGCTGCTGCGCGGCGTCAACGTCGGTGGCAGCCGCACCGTGCCCATGGCCGAGCTGCGGACCGCGCTCGAAGCGGCGGGGCACCGGCACGTCCGGACGCTGCTGCAGAGCGGCAATGCCGTCCTCGCCACCGAGCCGGGTCCGTCCGACGCGGTCGCCGCCGCCGTCGCGGTCACGCTCCGCGAGACCTTCGGCTTCCCGACGGACCTCCTCGTGCTGGACCTCGCGGCCCTCCGCGAGGTCGTGGCGCGCTGCCCGTTCCCGGCCCGGGAGCTCGACCCGACCCAGCTGCACGTCGTCTTCCTCGACCGGCCGGCGCGCGACCATCCGCTGGCAGAAGCCGACCCGGGCCGCTTCGCCCCCGACGAGCTGCGACTCGGCGAGCGCGAGCTCTACGTCCGCTACCCGCACGGTTCCGGCCGCAGCCGGCTCGCCCGCGCGCTGTCCGCCCCGCTCCCCGGCGGGATCGCCACCGCGCGGAACTGGCGCACCGTCACCCGACTGCTGGAGCTCGCGGAGTCCACCCCCGCCGCGTGACGCCACCGGAACGCCCCCGCCGTACCGGCCCGTCGGTGCAGGGGACGTCCGGGCGTTCGCGCACAGCGATTCCGCTCTCCGCCGAGCCGCCCCCGCCGACCCCTCGGAGCGGGCACGGTGGACGGTATGAGACTGCTGATGCTGGGCGGGACCGGGTTCGTCGGCCGAACGGTGGTGGCGGAGGCGCTGCGCCGCGACTGGGAGGTCACCGCCTTCCACCGCGGGACCGTGTGCCCGACGAGCCGGGGGTCCGCGGACTGCGCGGCGACCGCGCCACCCCCGACGGCCGGGACGCCCTCGCCACCGGCACCTGGGACCTGGTCGTGGACACCTGGTCCGCGGCCCCCTCCGCGGTACGCGACACCGCCCGGCTGCTGCGGGGCAGGGTCGGCCACTACGGCTACGTCTCCTCGCGCTCGGTCTACGTCCACCCCCGCCCCGCGGGCGCGCCGACGGGCGAGGAAGCGCCCGTGGTGGCGGCCCGCCCCGACGCACCGGCCACGGCCTACGCACCCGACAAGCGGGGCGCCGAGATCGCGGTGGCCGAGGCGTTCCCCGACAGCTGTCTGCTGGCGCGCGCCGGGCTGATCCTGGGCCCCCACGAGGACATCGGCCGGTTGCCGTGGTGGCTCGCACGGATCCACCGCGGCGGGGAGGTGCTGGCCCCGGGGCCGGCCGACCTGCCCCTGCAGTACGTGGACGCCCGCGACCTCGCCCGCTGGCTGCTGGACGCCGGCGCACGCGGACTCACCGGGACGTTCGACACCGTCTCCCGCAGCGGCCACGCCACCATGGGCTCGCTGCTCGACGCGTGCGTGCGGGCCACCGGCTCGGCCGCACGCCTGCGCTGGGTCGAGCCCGCGGCGCTGCGGGCAGCCGGGGTGGAACCCTGGACCGAGCTGCCGGTGTGGCTGCCGCCCGGTGAGCTGCACACCGCGCTCCACGGCGCGGACACCCGGCGGGCGCTCGCGGCGGGGCTGAACTGCCGGCCCGTGGCGGAGACCGTCGCGGACACCTGGCGGTGGCTCTCGGCACTGCCGACGGCGCCCCTGCGCCGCGACCGTCCCCGGGTGGGTCTGGACCCCGTCCGTGAACGGGAGGTGCTGGCCGCCCTGTGACCCCCGGCCCCGCCCCCGCGCTCAGCGCGGGGGGCCCTGCCGTTCCTCGCCCTCCGGGACGCAGGCGGTGCGCCCGCCGTGACGCCAGTCGGCCGGGGCGCTCTGGAGCCGCTCGGCCAGGTCGAAGGCGTCCATCTGCTCCTGGGGCGAGCCGGGCAGGGGGTCACCGGTGATCGCGACCTGGAGGTTGGCCGCCTCCCAGTCGTCCTCGAACTCCCACCGGTCACCGGTCTGCACGAAGAGGTCCTCACCGACCCGGGTCGGCGGGGCCGCCACGTACTCCAGCACGGCCCATTCGCCCTCGTACCCGCACCGGGTCTCCTCGGCGGCCTGGCCGGGGATCACCCGCCACCCGTCGAGGGTCTGTTCCGGCGGGGTCCGCTGCTCGCCGCCGGGCGAGCCGAACACCATCCAGGCACCCATGCTGACCAGGACCGACACGGCGATACCCCGTGGTGGCCACGATCGTGAACGTTCCGCTGACGTCTCATCCGGCACCCCGGCAGGTTATCCGGTCGCGGCCGCCGGTACACAGTCGCACGGCGCCTCCCCGCCGCGCGCCGCCGACCGCGCGGGCAGGGGCGCCGCCACCCGGGCCGGTATCCGGCATGCGAGACCCCGCCGGGCGTCCTTGACGCCAACCGGGCCCGCTGCGAAGCTCGTTGCGTGAGCCAGGCTGACATTCTCTTCGTGCGGTTGCACGTCGATCTCCGCCGCCAGGCCAGCGCCCTGTGTGCCGGCCGCCGCTGAGACACGGTCAGCCGAGCCCCGCCGCTGCCACCGGGAGCACCACCCGGCGCGGCTGAGGCGCCTCCGTTGCCCCCGCTCCCCGCTCGCCCGCCCCTGACCGGGTGGCACGGCCGCTGTGCCCTGCCCCGGCAGCGGGCGGGCCGCAGGGGCGGGCGCGGGTCCTCGGGTGACCGGACCTCTCCTCCGTCCGGCGCGACGTCGCCGGCCCGCCGCCCCGTGGTCCACACGCCGGGAAGTCACCCATGACCCAGATCCTCGCCGTCTCCGGCGGCAGCTCACCCCGCTCCCGCGCCGAACTCCTCGTCCCCCATGCCGTCGAACGGCTCACCGCCGGCGGCTTCGACGCCGCCCACCTCCCCGTGCACGGCCTGCCCGCCGAGGAACTCCTGGCGGGCCGCGCCGAGTCCGCGGCCCTTCTCGGCGCGGTGGACGCCGTCGCCCTCGCCGACGGTGTCATCGTCGCCACCCCCGTGGTCCGGGGCGCCTACTCCGGCGTCCTGAAGACCTTCCTCGACCTCCTGCCGGAGGCCGCGCTCACCGGCAAGACGGTGCTCCCGCTGGCGACCGCCGGGTCGGTCAGCCAACTCCTCGCTCTCGACTACGCGCTGCGCCCGGTGATCAGTTCGCTGGGTGCCCGCCACATCGTGGGCGGCTGCCTGTTCCTCGACGACGACGTCGAGCGCTCCCCGCACGGCGGCACCCGACTGCGCGCCGCTGCCGCACAGCGGCTGCACGCCGTCGTCGACGACTTCGTCGAGTCGCTGCCCCTCCACGCGGGCGCCGGCTGACAGCCGTCGCCCG
>NZ_JAAVJC010000068.1 GCF_012033785.1 Streptomyces bohaiensis | reverse complement strand
GGAAACCGCGCCGCCGCGGGCGTGCGCCGCCCCGACGGGCGCCCGGTGCCGTCACCGCGCGGGGCGACCGCCCGCACCCGCGGAGTCACGGCCCCGGCCCCGGCGCAGTGCGTAGGTGATCACGGAGACCACCGCGGTCAGCACCAGCGCGGCGGGCACCGCGCCCGCGAGGTACCGCAGCTGGATGTCGATCGCACCGGCGGTGCGGGCCGCGAATCCCGCCGCGATCACCAGCAGGGACAGTCCCAGCAGCAGCCGGGCCGGCTCGAAGTGCGTCCGCCGGTCGTTCCGCTCCGGGCTCATCGGGCCCCCACCTCCATCGCCGCCGGGGCGGCCGCCGACTGCTCACGCACCGGCACCGCCGCCTCCACCGGCTCGTCCTCCGTCGTCCGTTCCGCGTCCGCCGGGTGCGGGTCGGTCTCGATCCCGGCCATCCGTTCGATCTCGATGTGGCCGAGCCCCACCGACAGCCGGAGCTCGACGACCCCGGTGGGGTCGGTGCCCGGGGGCGGACCGTAGGTCCCGGACCAGTCCGCCCGGAACCCGCCGCCCTGCACGCGGCCGTTGGGGCCGCGCTCGGAGTCCTCCCGGTCGCCGAAGGTGTAGCCGCCCAGCCAGATGTCCGCGGTGACCTCGACGGTCACGTCCCGGGGCACGTACACCCGCAGCTGCCCGCCGCCGACCGTCATCGTCGTGGCCAGCCGCTCGCCGTCCGACAGCCCCACCTGGGACAGGTCCAGCGTGGCGCGGCCGCTGCCCGTCTCGTACCGGGACTCGACCTCGGCCACCGAGGCGGGCGTCCAGCGCTCGGCGGTCCAGTGCGTCGTCATCGAGGCCGGCAGCACCGACGCCGCCACGACCAGTGCGGCGGTGGCGACCGCCGCCAGGATGGTGCCGGTGCCGATCCGCCCCCAGAACGCGCCGATCCCCATGCCGAGGCCGAAGACCGTCAGCGCGGCCGAACCGGCGTAGACCAGCGCGGTACCCAGCGGCTGGTCCCAGCTGAGCGCGCCCACCGCCGTCGCCGCCGCGAGCGCCGCCAGCAGGACGGGCCCGCCGAGCCAGAACCCGCGCCGCCCCGCGGGCGGCTGCGCTTCGTCACGCCAGGTCGGGGGCGGCGCGTACGGCCCGCGGGGGCCGCCCGCCCCGTCCTTGCTCAGGTCGACGGCGGGACCGGAAGGCGGCGGGGTGGCACCGGACGGACCCCACAGATAGCCGTCCTGCGGCGCTGCGCCCTCCCGCCACCAGGAGGCGGTCGCCGGGACGGGCGGCGCCTGCACCTCGGGGGGAGCGCTGGCCACGGCCTGCGCGGTGGCCGGGTCCGGTGCGGTGTCGGCACCGGACCCGTCCAGCCCGCGCTGGTGCCGGGACCAGAAACCCACACCGATGAGTCCGACCAGCAGCAGCATCGAGAAGGACTGCGAGCGGCCCGGCAGCGACGCCAGCAGCAGGCCGAAACCCACCACCACCAGCAGCAGCGCGGTAAGCCCGGGGCCGTCCACCCGGCCCGAGAGCATCCGGCGGCCCTCGTTCTCGCTGTAGTCGTCGAACGGCAGCAGCAGCCAGGCCACGCCGTAGGCGATGAGTCCGACACCACCGATGACGGAGAGCACCCCGAGGCAGACCCGGAAGATCACGGGATCGAGGTCGAAGTACCGCCCCAGGCCGCCGCAGACACCGCCGATGACCTTGTGGCGCCGGCTGCGCACCAGCCGCGGCCCGTCCGGGCGCGGGCCCCGGCCGCCGGTCCACCCGGAACCCCAGCCGGAGGCCGAACCGGCACCGCCGTCGTCCCCGCGGCCACCACCGCCCCCGGGCCCGCCGGCGTCGGCACCGCCCCACCCGTGGCCCGCGGCACCGCCCGGCGCAGTCGGCGCGGCGGTGCCGACGCCACCGGCCCCTCGCCCTGTCTCCTCAGTCATGGACACCATCGTGACGGTGCCGCGTGCCCGGGGACATCCGGGGCCGCCCGGAACCGCCCCTGATCCCGGTGTCAGGGACGGACCCTGATGCCCGCGGGGTCGCGCACGTGTGACGATCGGTCCATGACGACCGCCCCACCCGTGCCCGGAACCGACACGGAGGAGCCGCCGATCCGCAAGCTCTACCGCAGCGCGGAGGGCCGTTGGCTCGGCGGCGTCGCCCAGGGACTGGCCGGGCATCTCGCCGTGCCGGTCTCCTGGGTGCGCATCGCCTTCTTCGCGCTCACCGTCTCCAGCGGCATGGGCGTCGTGCTCTACGGCGTCTTCTGGTTCGTGGTCCCGCTGGGCACCGGGCCGCTGCCGCCGCGCCCGCACCCGGCGACGCCGCCCGGCGGCAGCCGCCTGCGGCAGTACACGATCTACGTACTCGCCGTGGCGATGACGACGGTCGGCGCCGGGGTCTTCTGGAACAACGTCCAGTTCGAGATCTCCGGCGGCTACCTCTGGACGCTGGCGCTCATCGTCATCGGCGCCGCCCTGGTCTGGCGCCAGGCCGACGACTCCCGCCGCGCCCACTGGGCCAAGGTCACCCGCGGCAGCCAGTGGCTGCCGCTGGCCCGGTCCGCCGCCGGGGCGACACTGGTGCTGATCGGCGTCGCCGGCTTCGTCGTGACCCGTGCCAGCGAGGACCTCAGCCGCGTCGTGCAGGCCGCGCTCGCCGTACTGGTCGGGACCGCCCTGCTGGCCGGTCCCTACCTGGTGCGGATCGTGCAGGACCTCAACGAGGAGCGCACCATGCGCATCCGGGCGCAGGAACGGGCCGAGGTCGCCGCCCACGTCCACGACTCGGTGCTGCACACCCTGACCCTGATCCAGCGCAACGCGACCGACCACCGCGAGGTCTCCCGGCTCGCCCGCGCCCAGGAGCGCGAACTCCGCGCCTGGCTGCACAAGTCGGCCGAGGCCAGCAACGGCGTCACCGTGGAGGACGAGGAGACCCGCACGTTCTCCGAGACGGTCAAGGCGACCGTCGCCGAGGTGGAGGACCACCACGGCGTCCCGATCGAGGTGGTCTGCGTCGGTGACTGCCCCGTCGACGAGCCGCTGGGCGCGCTGCTCCAGGCGGCCAGGGAAGCCATGGTCAACGCCGCCAAGTACGGTGGCGAGGGCGGGCCGGTGCAGGTGTTCGCCGAGGTCGAGGGCCGGGAGGTCTTCGTCTCCGTGCGCGACCGCGGCCCCGGCTTCGACCTGGACGAGGTGCCCGCCGACCGGATGGGCGTCCGCGAGTCGATCGTCGGCCGGATGCAGCGCAACGGCGGCAGGGCCCGGGTACGGTCGGTACCCGGTGAGGGAACCGAGGTGGAACTGACGATGGAGCGCGCCGAATGAGCCACGACCCGCAGTACGGAACCGGCGGATCGCCGTCCTCCCCGGGCCCCGGCGGTGACCCGGCGGGCGGTCGCCGGTCGCGTGTCGTCCTCGTCGACGACCACCGCATGTTCCGTGCCGGGGTGCAGGCCGAGATCGGCCGCACCGCCGAGACCGGCGTCGAGGTCGTCGGCGAGGCCGGCGACGTCGACCAGGCGGTGAGCGTCATCCGCGCCACCCGGCCCGACGTGGTCCTCCTCGACGTGCACCTCCCGGGCGGCGGCGGCGTCGAGGTGCTGCGGCGCAGCGCCGAGCTGATGGGCGCGGCGACCGACCCGGTGCGGTTCCTCGCGCTGTCGGTCTCCGACGCCGCCGAGGACGTCATCGGCGTCATCCGCGGCGGCGCCCGCGGGTACGTCACCAAGACCATCACCGGAAACGACCTGGTCAACGCGATCTTCCGCGTCGCCGACGGGGACGCGGTCTTCTCGCCGCGGCTCGCGGGGTTCGTGCTGGACGCCTTCGCCTCCTCGGACGCGGCCCCCGCCGACGAGGACCTGGACCGGCTGACGCAGCGCGAGCGCGAGGTGCTGCGGCTCATCGCCCGCGGCTACGCGTACAAGGAGGTCGGCAAGGAGCTGTTCATCTCGGTCAAGACGGTGGAGTCCCACGTCTCGGCCGTGCTGCGCAAGCTCCAGCTCTCCAACCGCCACGAGCTGACCCGCTGGGCGACCGCCCGCCGCCTGATCTGAGCCACCCCGGCACCGCCCCCCGCAAGACCGGTCCGTCGCCATCGTCGAGAAGCTACGAAAGGGCACCCCGTGACGTCCGAGTCCCCCCAATGGTTCACGCCTTCCTTCAGTGAGAACGGCGGTCAGTGCGTGGAGGTCGCCACCAACCTCCACACGACCACCGGCACGGTTCCCGTCCGCGACTCTAAGAACTCCACCGGACCGGTCCTCACGGTCCCCGCTGCCGCCTTCAGCGGCTTCGTGAACGGTCTCACCTCGGGCGCCTTCGACAGCTGAGCGCCACCCCGCACCTCGACGGCCCCATCGCGCCTCGCGCGGTGGGGCCGCGTCGCGCCGGCGTCGTCGGGTCTCCGCTGCACGACGGCGGGGAACCACGTAGCCACCCATGCCGGTCGCTGCCTAGCATCGCTTTCCCGAGCTGCAACGGCCCTGCCGGGCAGACTCGTTGCCGTGGCCGCAACCACGAAGGGCTGACCAAGATGACCGAGCAACCCACCTGGCGCTCCTCCTCGTACAGCGACAACGGCGGTCAGTGCGTGGAAGTCGCCCCCAGCCGCGCCGCGACCACCGGCAACGTCCCAGTCCGCGACTCCAAGAACCCCACCGGGCCAGTCCTCACCGTCACCGCCGCCGCCTTCACCCACATCGTGAACGGCCTCACCTCGGACGCGTTCGACCGCTGAGCGTCGGGCCCTCGCCCGATGCGCCGCACGAGGGCTTCACGCCAGGGATTTCAGCATGTCGACCTCGCAGCCCGGCAGAAACGGGTCGAACCCGTGCTGCACCAACCAGCGGATCGCCAACAAGCTGCGCACCGCCCACCAGCCACGAATCACGTCGAGATCAGTGCCGGACCCGTAGCCCGCGAGGACATGGCCGAGTTGGTCACGGTGGCCGAGCGTGAAGGTGGCCAGGTCGTACAGGGCATCGCCGCGACCGGCCTCCGACCAGTCGATGATGCCGGTGACAGCGTTCCCGTCGAGGAACACGTGCGCGATCTGGAGGTCGCCATGAGTGAACGACGGCGCCCACGGCCGCAGCACCGCCTCGCAGACCCGGCGGCAGCGGGAGACCAGCTCAGCGGGGAGCAGGCCACCGGCAACGAGGGCCTCGCACTCCGCGCCGATCTCGGCCGCCAGATCGGTACTGCTCCGGCCCGCCCGGCCGAGTCGGCTCGGCAACGGCGCCTCGTGCACCTGCCGGATCGCCGCGCCGGCGGCGGCCCACGCCGCCGGCGAGCCGGTGGACGGCCCGCCGAGCCGCCCGAGTGTCTGCCCCGGGACCGCGGCGATGGCGAGCACCGGCGGTTCACGCCACAGGATCTCCGGGGTGGGCACCGGCGCGAGGGACATCGCCTCGACCTCGGCGTCCACGCGATCCGCGTCCGCATCCACCTTCAGGAACACGTCCCCGACCCGCAGAGTCGCACGCTCCGCGTGGGCGACCACGACTTCGACCCTGTCCATGACCGACCAGTGTTCCGGTGACGCGCGCTGCCGTCCTCCGGTTTTCCATTGCCGTCATCCGACCGGTTCCGGTCCTGGGAGGCACGCCCGGCGGTGGGCATACTCGAAGACGGCCGCAGCCCTCGTCGCGGTGGCTCCTGTCCTCTCGTCCGCCGGTAGGAGAGCGCGCTCCGGAGCCAACGCGGACTTCCGTGATCGACCGCGCTGGAGAGGTACCGCATGTCCACCGAACGCTTTCGCTGGATCACTTCGTCCCACAGCAACAACGGCGGGCAGTGCGTGGAAGCCGCCCCCAGCCGCGCCGCGACCACTGGCACCGTCCCCGTCCGCGACTCCAAGAGCCCCACCGGACCGGTCCTCAGCGTCCCCGCCGATGCCTTCACCTACTTCGTGAACGGCCTGACCTCGGGCGCCTTCGACCGCTGAGCACCCCGTCACCGCGAGAGCCGCACCTCGGGGGCCGTGCGGTCACTCTCCCACCGGCGTCTCCAGCGGCAGGGTCAGCACATCCTGGAGGGTGTCGATCGACCAGGTGGCGGCGCGACGCACCGCCGGATCCGGTGCCCAGTAGTGGCCCCACGGCCCGCGCCGCAGGTGGGCAGTACGGAGCCCTGCCGCAGCGGCGGGGAAAGTGTCCCGAGAGGGATGGTCGCCGATGTAGAGGATCTCGGCCGGTGCCCGTACCTCCGCCAGTTCCACGAGCCGTTGCCAGAACCGGTCGGCGGGTTTCGCCACGCCCCACTCCCCCGAGGTGGCCAGCGCATCCACCGGCAGCTCCAAGGCACGCAGCAGCTCACCGGCCCGAACGGTCTGGTTTCCGGCCACGACCACACGCAACCCCCGCTCCCGGAGCGCCCGGAGCGTCGGCCGCACATCGTCGTAGAGGTCCGACTCACCCAGGTGCTCACCCCGCCCGGCGGCCTCGCGCGCCGCGTACTCCGCCGCGATGTCCAACCCCGGCCTGATGAGCCGCAGTGCGTCCGCGTTGTCCCGCCCCTGAGCCACGACCGCACCGACGAGCGCCGACACCGTGTGACGCGGCACTCCGAGCCAGTCGGCCCAACTGCCCCAGTGCCGGTCGTCGCAGACCAGGGTCTCCCCGATGTCGAACGCCACACAGCGGATCGTCATGGCCGCAGGCTACCCAGCGGCGGCCGGCGAGCCACGTCGGATCGTCCGCCGCCTGATCCGAAGCCGCCCCGGCACCGCCCCCGCCGGGGCCGTCACGGAGTGGGGGAACCGTCGGTTCTTCCCGGCGGGGGCGGGGTTCGGGTCCGGCTTCACGGACTCCTGAGCACGCCGGCACGCGGCTCATGGTCCCGTGGGTGGGTCACCGGCACGGGGCTGGTCGCAGCACGGGGCGTGCGGAGAGGGAGTAGAAGACCTCGACGTCGACCGAGCCGCAGATCCGGTCCGTTCCCCGGGCGTTGGCGCTGACGGGCTGCCCGTCGGCCAGGGCTGCGCACTGCACCGAGCGGAACCGAGCGTCCGTCGTCCACTCCCGGAACACGGCGGCGACCGTGCCCACTCCGCCGCCGCTCACCGCCTCGGGACAGTCGGCGGTGGCTTCGAGCACCGAAGCCAGGCGTTCAGCCTGGTCGTGCAGCCAGCCCACCGCCTCCTCGGGACTGTCCCACCACGCCCCCGCCAGGTACCACTCCCCGCCCGCCTCCGGCGAACGGACCTTGGCCTCCGCCCAGTAGCCGTCCACGACCCGCCCGGCAGTCGTGCTCGGCAGCTCCCGTGCTCGTCGTTCCCGGCCCACAGAGCCCGCGCCGTCGGGGCTCACCTGTCCAACTCCCTGAAGTGCGCGTCGATATCGGCGCCCAACTTCGCGAGTATGGAGCGCAGTTCATCCAGAGACAGCCGTTCGATCCCCGCGCCGTCGGTGACCGACTTCGCCCCCTCGGGCCCGTGAGCACAGGCACTTGCCACCTCGGGATCACCCTCAGCATCCACGAACCGCTCCTCTCCGTAGCACCTCCACTACCAAGCGGTCCCAGCGTGACCTAGGGTCCCAAAGGCATCAACTTGTGGTGACGGAAGGAAGATTCGAGGGTCCTCATGGCGAACATCAAGGAGCTGAGCCCCGACAGCAGCCCGCAGGCAGCCTTCGGCGCCAACCTGCGCAGGTTGCGCGAGGAGCGCGGGTGGAAGCAGGAGGAACTCGGTCGACGGATGGGGTACTCCGGAACCCACATCTCCGCGGTGGAAACTGATCGCAAGATGCCGACTCTGCGCCTCGCGCGCAGTGCGGACCAGGCCTTCGGCATCGAGCAGTCGCCCGACACCTTCGAGCGCCAGTGGCGCGAGATCCAGCACGGGACGCTGCTCGAAGGGTTCGGCGAGTTCGTCCGCCACGAAGGCCGCGCCGCGGAGATCCGCCTCTACGAGGTGGGCGTCATGCCGGGGTTGTTGCAGACGCCGGAGTACGCACAGGTGCTGGCGAACAGCGCCATGGAGCGCGGCGCCATCTCGGCAGATCAAGCGGCGGAGCGAGTCGCACTGGTCGCCGAGCGGCAGGCGGCAACGGTCCGTACCCCGCCGCCGCTGATCCAGGTGGTCCTCGACGAGAGCTGTATCCGGCGGCCCATCGGCGACGGCGCAGTCATGCGGGGGCAGTTGGACCGTCTGGCCGAGTTCGCCTCGCTCCCCCACACCATTCTGCAGATCGCGCCATTCAGCATGGCGGAACGCAGGCCGTTCGATCTGCCGGTCACGATCGTGACACTGCCTGACCGCTCGCTGATGTCCTATGCCGAGTCCGCCCAACGCGGACACCTGGAACGTGACAACAAGTTCGTCGTCCCCTTGCTCGCGGCCTACCATCAGCTACAGGCCGAGGCGCCGTCACAAGCGGCATCCGTCGCCATGATCAAACGGCTAAGAAAGGGCACCCCGTGACCACCGAACCCCTCCGTTGGGTCAAGTCCTCCTACAGCAACAACGGCGGCCAGTGCATCGAGTGGGCCCCGTCCGTCGTCCCGACCAGCGGCACCGTCCCCGTGCGCGACTCCAAAAGCCCCGCCGGGCCGGTTCTCTCCATCCCCGCCGCTGCCTTCGCCGGCTTCGTCAACGGCGTCAAGTCGGGCACCTTCGACAGCTGAGCGCCACCCCGCACCTCGACGGCCCCACCGCGCCCCGCGCGGTGGGGCCGTGTCGCGCCGCCGCCGTCGGTGGCCGCCGCACAACGGCGGGGAACCCTGTAGCCCCCGCGCCGGCCGCTGCCTAGCATCGCTGCCCAGAGCCACAACGGCGCTGTCACAGCGCCTCGTTGCCGTGACCAACCACGAAAGGCGGCTCATGATGACGGAGCAACCCACCTGGCGCTCCTCCTCGTACAGCGAGAACGGCGGTCAGTGCGTGGAAGTCACCCCCAGCCGCGCCGCGACCACCGGCGCCGTCCCCGGCCGCGACTCCAAGAACCCCACCGGGCCAGTCCTCACCGTCACGGACGACGCCTTCACCCACTTCGTGAACGGCCTCACCTCGGACGCGTTCGACCGCTGAGCCGGACCCTGACCCAACTGGTTGGCGACCTCGTGCTGCTGGTACCACAGCTCGGTAGGGACTTGACCGGGCTCGCCTCGCCCTGTGGAGTGCGCACATGACCCGCGTCCTGTATCTGATCGCGACCGCCGCCGGACCCGCCCAGTACGTGGACCGCGGGGTACGCGCCGCACAGGAGGCGGGCTGGGACGTCTTCCTCGTCCTGTCGCCCACCGCCGCCGTCTGGTGGGAGGAGCGCATGGGCGAGCTGGTGGCGCTCACCGGGCACGAGGTGCGATGGCGGTACTCCGTGCCCGGCGGGCCCAAGCCGGACTGGCCGCCGGCCGACGCCATGCTCGTCGCCCCGCTGACCACCACCAGCCTGTCGCGATGGGCGGCGGCGCAGACCGACACCCTCTCCCTCGGGCTCCCCGCAGAGGCCGTGCACATGGGGGTCCCGGTGGTGGCCATGCCGTTCTGGAGCACTGCGCTCGGCGCGCAGCCGGCGGTGCCCCGCGCCGTCTCGACCCTGCGCGAACAGGGAGTGCGGGTGCTCCTGGGCGGAGCTGACGGCTACCGGCCCCACCAGCCGAAGCAAGGCGACGCCGCGGGGTACCCGTGGGGCCGAGCCCTGGCGGCGCTGGGTTGAGCCCGCCGCCAGAACCCGCCCCTCCGCTCAGGCGCGGTCGGCGGCGGCGCGGGCGGCCTCCTCGACGCGGTCGCGGTACTGCGCCCACCACTCCCTCTCCTGCTCCGGCAGGTTGTCACCGGCGCTGCGCAGCCCGGCAGCGCCGTCGATCTGCTCGCGGAGGATGTCGGCGTGGCCCGCGTGCCGGTGGGTCTCGGTGGCGACGTGCACCAGGGTGCGGTGCAGGGTGACGGCGCCGTTCTCGCCCCACCAGGGGACCTGACCGGTGGACTCCAGCGTCAGAGCGGCGATGGTCTCGTCGGAGTGCTCCCAGACGCGCCGGTAGAGGTCGACGATCTCCTCACGGCTCTCCTCGGGCGTCGCCCACATGTCGATGTTGGGGACGTCGTGCTGCTCCATCCACGCCGGGGCGTCCGGCACGGGTCGGCCGAAGACCAGGCCGAAGTACCCCATCTCGACTCCGGCGTTGTGCTTCACCAGCCCGAGCAGGTTGCTGCCGGTCGGCGTCAGGGGGCGACGGACGTCGTACTCCGAGAGGCCGTCCAGCTTCCAGAGCAGCGCGTCTCGCCCCTCCTGGAGGTAGGAGCGGAGGGTTTCCTTGGGGTCCGAGTGCTTCATGGCCGCAGTCTTCCAGCGGCCACTGACAGTCGCCCCGGGTCCGCTCCGTGACCCGAGGGGCGCGCCGGAGACAACCCGGTTGCCGAGCGGCGGCGACCGGGCGAGCATGTGCGGCATGTCCACCCCGGCGCGGCCCCCGTCGCATCCTCCGCAGTCGTGGCCGCACTCCGACCGCCTGCGGCTCCGACCGCTGAGAGCGGCGGACGTCCCCGCGCTGCACGCGCTCCACAACGACCCCGAGGTGATGCGGTACCTCACCGGCGGTGCGCCGGTGTCGGTGGAGCACGTCCGGACGGTGGAGCTGCCGCGGCTCACCCGGTGGTTCGACGCGGCGGACGGCCCGGGGTTCTGGGGCGCGGAGCGCCGCGACGGGAAGGGCGGGCTGCTCGGTTGGTTCGAGCTGCGCCCCCTCGACGCGAACAGCGCGGAGGTGTTCGAGCTGGGGTACCGGCTCCGCCGGGAGGTCTGGGGCCGGAGGTACGCCTCGGAAGGCGGCCGGCTGCTGGTACGGCGGGCGTTCGAACGGCTCGGCGCGCGGCGGGTCACGGCCAACACCATGGCGGTCAACACCGCCTCCCGCCGGGTGATGGAGCGGTGCGGCCTGCGGTACCTGCGCAGCTACGCCGAGGACTGGCCCGATCCGCTGCCCGGCTCCGAGCACGGCGAGGTCGAGTACGTGGTCGACCTCGCGGAGTGGGAAGCGGACGTGCGAGGCTGACGAGCGCCGGCGGAACTCCCCTGACAGCCGCGTCGCCGCCGGGAAACGCCGCCGCGAACGCCGCCGGGCCGGCGGGTCCGCGTCTCTGCGGTCCCGCCGGCCCGGCGGTGTGCGGCGCAGCAACTCGGCTGCGGCGCGGGCGCGGCCCGTGGTCACGGGCCGGCGCTCACTCCCACTCGATGGTGCCCGGGGGCTTGCTGGTGACGTCGAGGGTGACGCGGTTGATGTCGCGGACCTCGTTGGTGATGCGGTTGGAGATCGTGGCGAGCACGTCGTACGGCAGCCGCGACCAGTCGGCGGTCATGGCGTCCTCGGAGGAGACGGGGCGCAGCACGACCGGGTGGCCGTAGGTGCGGCCGTCGCCCTGGACGCCGACGCTGCGGACGTCGGCGAGGAGCACGACGGGGCACTGCCAGATGTCGCGGTCCAGCCCGGCGGCGGTCAGCTCCTCGCGGGCGATGGCGTCGGCCTGCCGAAGCAGGTCGAGCCGCTCGCGGGTGACCTCGCCGATGATGCGGATGCCGAGGCCGGGGCCGGGGAACGGCTGGCGCTGCACGATCTCGTCGGGGAGACCGAGCTCCTGGCCGACCATGCGGACCTCGTCCTTGAAGAGCTGCCGCAGCGGCTCGACCAGTTCGAACTCCAGGTCCTCGGGGAGGCCGCCGACGTTGTGGTGGGACTTGATGTTGGCGGTGCCGGTGCCGCCGCCGGACTCGACGACGTCCGGGTAGAGGGTGCCCTGGACGAGGAACGCGACGTCCTCGCCGTCGCTGTCCGCGTCGGCGATGATCTCGGCCTGCGCCTGCTCGAAAACGCGGATGAACTCGCGGCCGATGATCTTCCGCTTCTCCTCGGGGTCGGTGACCCCGGCGAGGGCGTTCAGGAACCGCTCGGAGGCGTCGACGACCTTCAGCTGCGCGCCGGTCGCGGCGACGAAGTCCTTCTCGACCTGCTCGGTCTCACCGGTACGCATCAGGCCGTGGTCGACGTAGACGCAGGTCAGCTGCGAGCCGATCGCCTCGTTCACCAGGGCGGCGGCGACAGCGGAGTCCACGCCGCCGGAGAGCCCGCAGATGGCGCGCTTGCTGCCGACGCGCTCCCGGATGAGGGCGACCTGCTCCTCGACGATGGACCCGGCGGTCCAGGTCGGGGCGATGCGCGCACCGCGGTACAGGAAGTGCTCCAGGACCTGCTGGCCGAAGGTCGAGTGCATGACCTCCGGGTGGTACTGCACGCCGTAGAGGCGGCGTTCGTCGTCCTCGAAGGCGGCGACGGGGACCTGGCCGGTGGAGGCGGTCACGGTGAAGCCCTCGGGCGCGGCCGAGCAGGCGTCGCCGTGCGACATCCAGACGACCTGCTCGTCGGGGGTGCCCTCGAAGAGGGTGGAGCCCGGCTTGGAGACGGTCAGGTCGGTGCGGCCGTACTCGCGGGCACCGTTGTTGTCGACGGTGCCGCCGAGGGTGGTCGCCATCAGCTGGAAGCCGTAGCACATGCCGAAGACCGGGACCCCGGCCTCGAACAGCGCGCGGTCGATCGACGGCGCGCCGTCGGCGTACACGGAGGAGGGCCCACCCGAGAGGATGATCGCCTTCGGCTCCTTGGCGAGCATCTCCGCCACCGGCATGGTGGACGGCACGATCTCGCTGAAGACGCGGGCCTCGCGGACCCGGCGGGCGATGAGCTGTGCGTACTGCGCGCCGAAGTCGACGACGAGCACGGTGTCGGGGGCCGTCGGGCGGGACGATGCCACGTGGAGCTGCCTTCCAGCGGTGGAGCGGGGTAGGGGGCCGAGTCTACCGGCCGCCGCCGTCTCACCATCCGGTCGTCCGGCGGTCGCCGGGGACCCGGGGGCGGACCGGTGGCATACTGGCCCGCATGATGCGGCACGCAGCGTTCTTTACCTATGGCACCGGCCCGGCCGGCTGCCATGAGAACCGCTGTCCATCGTTCTGAAACAGCGACTTTCCGCAGCGTCCCGGGCCGGTTCGGCCCGGGACGCCGTCGTTTCCGGGCCGTGCCGCCGCGGGGCGCTCCTTCCGAGGAGAATCCCGATGCCGACCTCCCCCACCGCCACTGCCAGCAGCTCGACCCTCCCGACCGTCCCGACCGCCTCCGCCGGGTCTCCGCCCGCTGGGGCGTCCGCGTCCCGCCCGGACGCCGCGGGCACGGCCGCCGGTGGCCTGCCCGCCGCTCCCCCGCACTCCGGCGGCCACGCGGCCGCGACGGAACGCGACGAGGCGGAGTGGACCGGCGCGCGCACCCCGGAGGCGGCCGAGCTGGTCAGCGGTGCCCGCGAGCACATCGACGTGCTGGACGCCCGGATCATGGCGTTGATCGGTGAGCGCCGGGCGGTCTCCGAACAGATCCAGCGGGCACGGCTGGGGTCCGGTGGGCGGCGGGTGAACCTCGCCCGGGAGATGGAGATCCTGGAGCGCTACCGCGAGGAGCTGGGGCCGTCGGGCACCCGCATGGCGATGCTGCTGCTGGAGCTGTGCCGGGGACGGTCCTGAGAGCGTGGCCGTGAGACGGTGCACCGCACCCGCGGCGGCTCGCGCGCGCGGGACCCACGCCGCCCCGACGAAGGCCGCGCGGTCCCGGCGCCGGCCCCGGTCCCGGTACGAGTACCGGTGCGAGTACCGGTGCCGGTGGTGACGGAATGCGTACGGGTCTGCGGAGAGGGGTTCGCGCGCTCGCGGCGTGGACCGGGGTCACCCGTACGGCACGTGACCCCCGCGCTGCTGGTTCGTTGAACGGGGTACTTCCGGAACGAAGAGGCAGACCGCCCTGGCATGGCAAGGGTGTTGGCCGTGGGACCTCGTTCCGGCTGGTGGCCGGGCAGCAGGGGACAGCAGGCCGGTCACGACTCGGTGGTCGGTTCCCGGGACGCCGGGAACCGACCGCTTCGACCAAGCGTTGGGGTGGTGCGAACACATTCCGTCCCGATGTTCTGGGTAGGGGTGTACAGGAACGGCTGGTCGACGGCCATGGCTCCGGGTGGGGTCGGTAGGTCGGCGGCCGTCCTGCGGGCCGAGAGATCGGCCCAGGCAGGCAGCGGTGTGTCACCTCCCCCCGGGTGACCCACCGCAGGGGTACCGGCGCCGCCCTGTCGCCGGTACCGGCGAAGCGGCCCTCGGTCGGCGTCTCCCCCCCCCCGGACGCCGGACCGGGGGCCCTTCTGCTGCCCCGGCCGAGTCCACAGCGGAGAACCGGCGCACGCCCGCGTCGCGGAGCCTCTTCCGGCCGCCTGGTCCGCCGAGGGGTGGTACCGCGGCAGGGCGACACAGCAGCACTGCGGGGCAAGGGGCGGATACCATCTGAGTGATCGCGCGGTGACACATCTGGCAGTACTGTCGTTCGCGATCCGGCGCCGGACAGGGCGCGAGCGGACCGCCCTCGGCGCCGACTCGCCAACGCCGCCTATTCACACAAAGGCATAGCCCCGGCGACGTGACCACAGGCCAGCGGTCCACCGGGGCTTATCACGTTCCACTATACCCAGATCCCAATAAGGACCAACGTGACGCACGCGACGCCGGCGCCTGGAGCCGGCCCGTGGGGGGAGGCATGGCTGAGCCCGGCGCGCTTCGGGGTCTACCTCAGTGAAGCGCATGGCGATCGACAGCGGGCGCTGTCGCTCTACCAGTGGAACAGCGAGCTGTCGTGCGCCCTGCTGCACGACCTCGGACACTTCGAGGTCGCGCTGCGCAATTCCTACGCAGCGGCCCTCGACGCCACGTGGAAGGGTTCCGAGCACTGGCTGGACGCTCCGACCGGCCCGTTGCGGGCCCCGCTCCTTCGCACCAAGCGAGGCGGACCGGGTGGCCCCAGGCAGGTCGACATCAACGAGAAGCTCCGCAGGGCGATCGACGGTGCCCGGAGGCGGTACGGGACCGATGCCCCGCCGGGAAAGATCATTGCGGATCTCTCCCTGGGGGTGTGGCGGTACTTGTCGTCGTCGGCTCACGAGAAGACCCTCTGGGTGCCCTACCTCCACCGGGCGTTTCCAGCCGGCACCACGCGCAGCGAAGTCGACCGGAGTATCGGCGAGTTGCACAACCTGCGCAACCGGGCCGCGCACTGGGAGCCGATGCTCTCACTCCCGATCGAGCGACGCGTCACTGACCTCGAACGAGTCATCGGGCTTCTCAACCCCGGCCTGGCCGGCTACGTGCGGTGCCACAGCAAGGTGACCGCCCTGCTGGCAGAGCGCCCGGCACGCTGACGGGCAACGTGCACGGCACCGCTGAGCCCTGTCGCCGGTGTCGGCAAAGCGGCCCTCGGTCGGCGTCTCCCCCCGGACGCCGGGGGCCCTTCTGCTGCCCCGGCGGAGCCGGACGGCGCGCCGCCGGCTCGGCCGTCGCGGAGCAGCCGGCGCAGGGCTCACCCCCGGGTGCCGTCGAGGAAGCGCAGCAGCTCCTCCGTCACGAACTCGGGGTTCTCCTCGACCAGCCAGTGGCCCGCGCCGGGCACGTCGACGGCCCGCACGATGTCGGTCAGGTGCCCGGTCACGGTGGAGAGCACGCCGTCGAGCTGCCCTTCCGCCGTCATGACCAGGGCCGGGACCTCCACGGGCGCGGTCGCTTCGGTGTCGGCGACGTCCTGGTCGAGGCTGCGGTAGAGCTCGAAGCCGCCCGACAGAGCCTCGGCCCGGCTGTAGGTGCGGGCGTACTCGTCGATCTCCTCGTCAGTGAACGGCGACTGCTGCGCGGTGCCGCCGAACGCCGATCCCTCGAAGGCGACCTGCGGGTAGAACAGGTCCAGGTAGTCGCGGACGTTGTCCCCGACGACGGCCTCCGGGACGCGGGGCTGGGCGTGGAAGGCGATGTGCCAGCTCAGCGAGCGGTACGCGTCGCCGTCCAGCACCGGACCGGGCAGCGGCAGGTCGAGGTAGCCGAGGAGTTCGGTGTCCGCCGGGAACTGGGCGGCGTACTGGAAGGCGACCGCGGCGCCCAGGTCGTGCCCGACGACCCGGGCGTCCCGCACACCGAGCTCTTCGGCGATCAGGGTGTGCACGTACCGCGCCAGGGTGGCCTTGTCGTAGCCGGTCGGGGAGCCGGTGCTGTCGCCGAGGCCGGGGAGGTCGACGGCGTAGACGGTGTGGTGCTCCGCGAGCTCCGGCATGATCTCCCACCAGCTGTACCAGGTCTGCGGCCAGCCGTGCAGCAGTACGACCGGCGAGCCGCTGCCGCCCGTGACGTAGTGCATGCGGACTCCCTCGACCTCGGCGAACTCGTGCCGGAAGGTGCCGTCGAACGCCGGGTCGGCGTGGGTGACGGCGGCGTGAGCGGTGACGTCGGGGTCCGGGGTGGCGCAGGCGGCGGCACCGGTCGTCAGGGCCAGGGCGAGCGCGGCGGTGGCCAGGGTGCGGGTGAGGCGGGACGGGCGGCGGTCGGGCCGGCGTGCTGCGGGTGTCATGGGTTCTGTGGTCCTGGTTCGGAGGGATCGGAGGGAGGGGTGGTCAGCGTCCGGTGGTGCCGTCGATCAGCTCGCGCAGGATGTCCGCGTGCCCGGCGTGGCGGCCGGTCTCTTCGATCAGGTGGACGAGCGCCCAGCGGATGGCGGGGGCGGGCCGGCGGGTCCGCGGCCGGCGCAGGGGCGCGTCGAGACCGGTGCATCCGTCGAAAACGGCGTCGGCGCGCGCGACGGTCTCCCGGTAGCGGGTGACGACGTCGGCCACGCTGTCCGCGGGCGGGGCGTCGAAGGTCGCCTGCCAGTCGGTGACCTCCTCGTCGAGGAACGTGGCCCGCTCGACGGCGGTGAGGTGGTGGAGCAGGCCGAGCAGGTTGGTGCCCGACGGGGTCCGGTACGTGCGGACCTGCGGTTCGGGAGCACCCTCGACCTTCGCGGCGATCGACTGGCGCAGGTAGCCGAGGAAACCGCGCAGCACCTCGGTCTCACTGTTCCCGGTGCGGGGCGGCGGGGTGTCGCGGCGGTGGGCGGGCATCGTGCCTCCTTGCTCGGTGGGTCGGGCGGGGTCAGCCGGCGCGGCGGACGACGAGGACGTGATCGGTGACCTCGGCCGTCAGCCCTCCCGGGCCGGTGGCGGTCCGGCGCTCCGCCGCGGCACGTTCGACCGCCCACCTCCCCACGTCAAGGGCGAGGTCGGCGGCGACCTCCTGCGGGGACGGGAAGCGTGCGTCCTGATCCCATGACCAGGGAGCGGCCGAACCGTGGTCGACGACCAGCAGCCGCCCGCCGGGGCGCAGCGCGTGGGCGGCCGCCCGCAGCACGGCCGCCCGGTCCAGCGGGAAGGGGGTGTGCAGGTAGTGGGCGCAGACGAGGTCGAACACGCCGCCAGGGAAGGTCTCGCGCAGGTCGTGCCGTTCGGCTTCGATGCGCCCGGCCACGCCGTGCGCGGCGGCGAGGCCGGCCAGCCGGTCGACCGCCACCGGCGACACGTCGACGGCGGTGACCCGCCATCCCCGGCGGGCGAGCCAGAGCGCGTCACCGCCCTGACCGCACCCCAGGTCCAAGGCCGCGCCGGGCGGCAGACCCGCCACCGCCTCGGGGAGCGTCGCGTTCGGCTGCGGGTCGCCGGGCGCCGGGCGGCCCGCGTACAGACCGTTCCAGAACGCGGCCGCGTCAGTGGTGCTCATCGCGCTCTCCTTCGTCTCTCGTGCCGTTGCGGCGGGACGCGGTCCACTCTTGCCTGACCCCGTGGAGGTTGGCACGCGGTCTTGCAGTTCCGGCAAGATGGCGGGATGGAGGATGACCCGCAGGACGCGCTCGACGCCGTGGGGCCGCGGCTGCGGGCGCTGCGCCGCGAACGCGGCATCACGCTGGCCGCACTCGCGGCGGTGACCGGGGTCTCGGAGAGCACGCTGTCCCGGCTGGAGAGCGGACGGCGGCGGGTGACCCTGGAGCTGCTGCTCTCGCTGGCCCGTACCTATGACGTGCCCCTGGACGACCTCGTCGGCGCCCCGCGCACCGGCGATCCCCGTATCCACCTGAAGCCGATCCGGCGGTTCGGCATGGTGTTCGTGCCGCTCTCCCGCCGACCGGGGGGCACCCAGGCCTTCAAGATGATGATCCCGGCGAGTCCGGAACCGCTGGTGCCGACGCCGCAGACCCACGAGGGCTCGGAATGGCTGTACGTGCTCAACGGGCGGCTGCGGCTGCTGGTCGGTGAGCGCGACCTGGTCCTGTCCTCCGGTGAGGCGGCCGAGTTCGACACGGGACTGCCCCACTGGCTGGGCAGCGCGGACGGCGGCGCCGTCGAACTCCTCGTGCTGTTCGGTCCGCACGGGACGCGCGCGCACCTGCGCGCCGGCCCCGGCCGGTCACCGCGGCAGCAGTGACCGCCGGGCCGGGAGCGCCCGCGCGGATCGTCGAGGCGTCCCGTCGGGCGCCAGCCACCCGAGCCGCGGGCACGGGACGGGACGGGACGAACGTTCCGGCGCGGGACCGACGCCCGTGCCTCCGGGGCGGCGCGGTCAGGGCAGGCGCAGCGCCTTCAGCGCCTTCAGCGAGACCGACATCAGCGCCGCGAACTGGCGGTCGTCCATGCCGAGGGAGGGGGCGAGCGGCAGCAGCCGCTGCTGGGCGACGGTCTGCGCCTCGGTGTACTTCAGCAGCCCCTCCGCGCCGTGGCGGCGGCCCAACCCCGACTCGCCCATGCCGCCCATGGGCGCGGCGAGGGAGCCGTACGCCGCGGGGAAGCCGTCGTTGATGCCGACGCTCCCGGTGCGCAGCCGCTGCGCGACCCGGCGGGCCCGGCAGCGGTCCCGGCTCCAGACCGAGGCGTTGAGCCCGTACGCGGTGTCGTTGGCGAGGGCGATCGCCTCCTCGTCGTCCCGTACCCGGCGGACGGCGACGACCGGACCGAACGTCTCCTCGTGGTACAGCCGCATGCCGGGGGTGACGCCCGTCAGCACGGTGGGCTCGTGGAAGTACGGTCCGAGGTCCGGGCGGTGCCGGCCCCCGGTCAGCACCCGGGCGCCGAGCGAGACGGCGTCGTCGATGTGGCCCGTGACGCGGTCGAGTTGGGCCTGCGAGGAGAGCGAGCCCATGTCGGTGCCCCAGGCCAGCGGCGCGCCGAGCCGCATGGTGCGGGTGAGCGCCACGAACCGCTCGGTGAAGGCGTCGGCGACCGACTCGTGCACCAGGACGCGTTCGGCGGAGATGCAGAGTTGGCCGGCCGAGGAGAAGCAGGCCCGCACCGCGCCCGCCGCCGCCTTGTCCGGGTCGGCGTCGTCGAGGACCAGCATCGCGTTCTTGCCGCCGAGTTCGAGGCTGACGCCGACGAGCCGTTCGGCCGCCTGGGCGGCGACCCGCCGGCCGGTGGCGGTGGAGCCGGTGAACGCGACGTAGTCCGCGTGGGCGACGACGGCGGGGCCGACGACCGGCCCCTCGCCGATCACCATGCGCCACACGTCCGCGGGCAGGCCGGCCTCGACCATCAGCCGCCTCGCCCACAGCGCTGCCAGCGCCCCCTCGGTGTCGGGCTTGGTGACCACGGCGTTGCCCGCGAGAAGCGCGGGAAGGGCGTCCTCGACGGTGAGTTCCAGCGGGTAGTTCCAGGGCACGATCTGCCCGACCACGCCGTGCGGCCGCCGGTCCTCCCGGACCCGCGTCAGCACCGGGACGACCCCGGCGCGCGCCCGGGTGCGCAGCAACCCCGGCGCGCCGCGCCCGTAGTGGCGGGCGGTCAGAGCCGCGCCCAGCACCTCGTCGTGGGCGTGGGTGCGTGCCTTGCCGGTGTCCAGCTGGAGGAGGTCGAGCACCTCGTCCTGGCGCTCCAGCAGCAGGTCGTGGAAGCGCAGCGCGACGGCGGCGCGTTCCCGCACGGGGCGCGCCGCCCACCGGCCCGCGGCGGCGCGGGCGGAGGCGAACGCGTCGGCCACCTCGGCGACGCCGGTGGCCGGGAGTTCGGCCAGCCGGTCGCCGGTGAGAGGACTGTGGCAGGCGGTCCGCCCGCTGCCGGTGACGCCGGCTCCGAGCAACGCGGCCAGCTGCGGGGTGACGAGCTGTGCCGCTCTGTTCCGTGTGCGCTGTGGCCCGGTCATACCCGGGAGAGTACGACGGCGGCGCGGCCCGCGCCATGGTGCGGGCGGTCGCCCGCCCACCGCCCGCGCCCACCGCCCGCGCCCACCGCCCGCGCTCAGCGCACGCGGTAGCTCTCGGCGACGGTCGGGAAGAGCTCGGCGATGGCGTCGCGGTCGTCCTCGGCGCCCCGCAGCATCACCACGTGGTAGTCGTCGCCGATGAGCATGGCGCGGTTGCGGACGAACTGGCGGCCCTCGCCGCCGTCCCACAGGAAGTCGCCCTCGGCCAGGGCGACCTGGCCGACCGTGATGGACCGCAGGCTCCCCGAGGACCGCCACGGCGCGTCGCGGTAGCCCTGGAGCTCCGGCTGGCTCTGCAACTGGTACTCCATCGGCGCCTCCCCGAACTCCGCCGCCCCGTCCCGGCCGGGGATCACGGTGAGAACCAGCCCGTCGCCCTCGAACGTGACGCTGTCGTCGGGCCCGGTGCCGCGCTCCCAGCCCTCGGGGACGACCAGGCCGAAGCCGGCCTCGTCGCTGACGGCGTCGAAGCCGTCGGGCGCCGGCACCGGTTCGTCGGTCACCTCGGGGTCGTTCCCGGCGCCGTCGGGCTCCTCCCCGGGGCTCCCCGGGGCGGGCCCGTCCTGGTCGGACGGCGACCCGCCGGGCGAGGCGGTGTCGCCGCGCTCGTCGTCGGACGGCATGAACAGCAACGCGAAGGCCATGGCGCCGGCGACCAGGCAGAAGACCGCCACCAGCAGCAGCCTGCCGAGGGCACGCGGACTGCCGCTGCGGCGCTTCCGCTTGGAGACGAGCTCACCGCGGTGCCGCACGATCGGCAGCCGCGTCGGGTCGGACGGCCGCCCGGCCTCCAGCATCGGCGGCAGCGTCACCGTGCGGCGGCCGACATCGGGCTCCGGCGCGGACCGGATGATCGACCGCAGCCAGCCCCGGAGTTCCTCCTCACTGGGCCGCTCCGTCGGGTCCTGCCGCAGCAGCGACTCCACGACGGGCCGCAGCGCGCCGCACTCCTCGGCGAAGGCGGGCTGTTCGGCGATGACGGCCTGGACCAGCTCGGCGACGCTGTCCTCCGGGTAGGGCGGGTGGCCCTGCACGGCGCGGAACAGCAGCGCGCCCAGTGCCCAGAGGTCGGCCGCCGGGCCGACCGGCGGCGACAGCCGCCAGTGCTCGTGGACCGGGCCGGCCTGCTCGGGGGCCCAGCGCTCGGTGACGGCGCCGACCGTCGTCATCCGGGCCTGGCGGGCGCGGTCGGCCGCCAGTGCGTTGTCGGGGCCGCGGTAGCGTCCGGCGGCGCCCGGCACGATGCCGGTGCCCGGCTGCCGCTCCGGAACCGTCTCGGCCTCCTGCACGGGGATTCTCGGCAGCTGCTCGGTCACCGCCTCCCGCGCGGGCGGCAGCGCCGGGGCGGCCCGCTGCGGGTCGCGGCCGGGAGCCGGCGGGCGCGGCGGGGCGGACTCCCAGCCGGTGGCGACCTGCCGGCCGGGACGCGGGGC
>NZ_JAAVJC010000067.1 GCF_012033785.1 Streptomyces bohaiensis | reverse complement strand
GCCGCGGGCCGTCGGGGCGCGGGCCGTCCGTCGGACGGGGCGCCGGCGCCGGCGGGCCGGGGGTCGGGGCGCCGGGGCGCGGGGCACCCGGCTTGGGCGCGGCCTTGCGCGGCGCCGAGGGCTTCGCGGCACGGCGGTTGCTGCCGCCACCGTCGAAGGCGTCTGTCAGTTTGCGTACTACTGGCGCCTCGATCGTCGAGGACGCCGAACGGACGAATTCACCAAGTTCTTGGAGCTTGGCCATGACGACCTTGCTCTCGACTCCAAGCTCCTTGGCGAGCTCGTATACCCGGACCTTAGCCACTTCGCTCCTTTTTCGGTCCGGGGTGGGTCGTCCGCCGGACCGTCGCTACTTCACGGGCGTACTCATCGCGTACTCATCGAGTGCTCATCGCAATCTCGACCTACTTCCAACTCGCGAGGTACCTGCGTCGTGCGGAGGCTCCGCACGACGTCACCGACATGGACCGATCCGACCGCGCGACGCGCGCTCACGGCCCGGAGGCTCCGACCTGTCGCTCCAGTGGCGCGGTGTCCAACGCGCCCGTGGCCCGGAAGGCCCGCGGGAACGCCCGACGACGCAATGCCGACTCGAGGCAGGCGGACACGGGATGCACGTACGCACCCCGGCCAGGCAGCGTACCGCGAAGATCGGGAACACAGGAGTTCCCGACCAGCGCCACACGCAGCAGATCGTTCTGGGCCGAACGTCGCCGACAGCCCACGCACGTACGTTCCGGGCAGGCCCGGGGGGACGTCCGGCCAGACATCTTCGATTCTACCTCCTTGTGTGCGCCGCGCCCCTCCCGGGTCACCGGCAGCGGCGACGGGAAGGGGACACGGGCTCATGGACCGCCGCGGGCGCCCCGCCGGGGCACCCGTGAGGAAGCGCCACCGGGCGGGCAGGCGGGGCGTGCCCGCAGCCGGCCTCGGGCCACGGGCAGGCGGGAGCCGCAACGCGGCCCCGGGAGCCCAGCCGGGGGACGGGGCACCCTCGCGAGGTACGCCGAGCTCACGCGCGGTCTCGGTCGCGCCCGGTGCACGGCGCACGCACGGTGCACCGCCCGACCAATGCGGCGCGACGCACGGCGGAGCGCCGCTCGCACCCGCCGTGCACGCGATGCTTCGACTGCGGCGGGACACCGCGCCGGGCGCCGTGGGCCGGGCGGCACGCCCCGGAGACAGGGCTCAGGAGCCCCTGGGGCCCTCGGTCTCGTCACCGGGCTCCGTATCGGGCCTGATGTCGATGCGCCACCCGGTCAGCCGCGCGGCGAGACGGGCGTTCTGCCCCTCCTTGCCGATCGCCAGGGAGAGCTGGTAGTCGGGCACGGTGACCCGGGCCGAGCGGGCGTACTCGTCGACGACCTCCACGCGGCTGACCCGGGCGGGGGACAGCGCGTGCGCGACGAGCTGGGCCGGGTCGTCGGACCAGTCCACGATGTCGATCTTCTCGCCGTTCAGCTCCGCCATGACGTTGCGGACCCGTCCGCCCATGGGACCGATGCAGGCCCCCTTGGCGTTGAGCCCGGCGCGGGTGGAGCGCACCGCGATCTTGGTGCGGTGGCCTGCCTCGCGAGCGATCGCGGCGATCTCCACGGAACCGTCCGCGATCTCCGGGACCTCCAGCTCGAAGAGCCGCTTGACCAGGTTGGGGTGGGTACGGGAGAGAGTGACCGACGGGCCGCGCATGCCCTTGACCACCCGCACGACGTAGCTGCGCAGCCGGGTGCCGTGGGTGTAGGGCTCGCCGGGGACCTGCTCCTGCGGGGGGAGGATCGCCTCGAGCCGTCCGATGTCGACCAGGACGTTCTTCGGGTCCTTGCCCTGCTGCACCACGCCGGCGACGATGTCGCCCTCGCGGCCGGCGTACTCGCCGAAGGTGACGTCCTCCTCGGCGTCCCGGAGCCGCTGCAGGATGACCTGCTTGGCCGTGGTGGCCGCGATCCGGCCGAAGCCGTCAGGGGTGTCGTCGAACTCGCGCGGCTCCGGCGGCTCCTCGCCCTCGGCCGGCTCCGGCAGGTCTGCCGGGTCCTCCTTGGCCCACACCGTCACGTGGCCGGTCCTGCGGTCGAGGTCCACCCGGGCGACCCGGCGGCTGCCCTCGGTCCGGTGGTACGCGATCAACAGGGCCGACTCGATGGCCTCGACCAGGATGTCGAAGGAGATCTCCTTCTCCCGCACCAGTCCGCGCAGGGCGCTCATGTCGATGTCCATGCTCACGCCTCCTCGCCGGAGCGGCCGGCGGAACCGGAGCCCTCGGTGTCGTCGTCACGATCGGCCTTGCGGTTGAACTCGACCTCGCCGCGCGCGGAGTCGATCTCCTCGAACTCCACCCGGCGGGGCTTGGCCTTGCGGCCCTTCTCCCCCGGCACCTCGGCGTCGATGCCGGTGTCGTCGACCGCCAGGATCCGGACGGTCAGCTCCTCGCCCTGCTGCAACCGCAGGCGGGCGAGTCGGCCGCGGGCGCGGAGGTAGTGGCGCAGCTCCGTGAAGGGCCGGTCGGCTCCCGGTGAGGTGACCTCGAGCACGTAGGCGTCGGCACCCAGCGGGTCGTCGGCGTCCAGCCGCTCGGAGACCGACCTGCTCAGATCGGCGCACTGGTCGAGCGAAACGCCCGCGTCGCCCTCGAGCGTGTCCACCACCAGCTGCAGCACCCGGCGCTTGCCCGCCTGGGTGACGCTGAGGTCCTCGAGGCCGACGCCGTGCTGTGCAGCCAAGGGCTCCAGCATCTCCCGCAGCCTGTCGATCTGGGTGGTGCTCATCCGGGTGACTCCTCGGCCGCGTCTGCTGTTGTGGCGTTCGGTGGGAGACCCGATGCCGGACCGCGGAGGCGGTGCGGCGCGGTGACCGGCGGCCGGGTCCTGGCGACCTCCGGCTCCGGTGGCGCCGCGTCAACGACAGCGCCCACCCACAGTGCTCCACCCTAACGCCTCGCGTGTCCTGTCCGCCCGCCACGGCGGGCGTAGGCCGACCGGGCGGCAGCCACCGGGAGCCCCTGCCCGCACGGCGGGGGCCGACGGGGGCCCCGTGCCCGCCCCGGTAGGCTCACCGCGTCCGCGTCCGGCGGCCACCGGACCACTCCGGTCGGCGCCCGCCCACCGACGCACCCATGGACTCACCCAGCCCGAACGAAACGACGGGGAGTGGCGCGCACCGTGCCCTGTGAGCTGTCCAGACGCACCCTGCTGGCTGGCGGCGGGGTCCTCCTCGCCGCCGCCCTGACCGGTTGTTCCGCCACCGGGCCGCGCCAGGCGGCCGAGCGAGCCGAGCGCTCCGCGGGCGCGCGGCGCCTGCGGGAGGAGACGGAGGCGGACAGCCGGCTGCTGCTGGCGCGCTACGACGCGACCGTCGCCGCGCATCCCGAGCTCGGCGAGCGGCTGCTGCCGCTGCGCGGCACGGTCGAGGAGCATCTCGCCGCGATCACGGCCGCGGCGGGCGCGGCCACCGCCTCGGCCCGCCCCGGGGGCGGGGGGGACGCGCGCCCCGGCGCCCCCTCGCCGTCCGACGGAGTCCCCGCGGATCCGGAGGCGGCGGTCGCCGGACTGTCCCGCTCGGAGGGCGAGCTGGCCGAGCGGCGGCTCCTCGCACTGGCGGACGCCCCACCCGAACTGGCCCGGCTGCTGGCGTCCCTCGCCGCGGCAGGCGCCACGCAGTGCTACCTGCTCGACGGGACGCTGCCCGAGGACGAACCCGGTCTCCTGCCGGAGGCCCCGACGACGGAGGACACGACATGACGGGGCTGTGGCCCGCTGCTGGTACGGGCACGGACGTGGGGTTGCTCGCGGCCCAGGCAGCGCTCGCCGCGGAGCACGCCACGGTCTACGGCTACGGAGTCGTCGGCGCCTGGGCGGGCCAGGAGGTCCGCCCTCAGGTCCGCGGCCTCCTCGAGGCGCACCGGGGACAGCGCGACGAACTGCGGCAGGCCGTCCGGGAGCTCGGTGGGGCGCCGGTCGCCGCCTCGGCCGGCTACTCGCTGCCGTTCCCCGTCGGCGATGTCGCCACGGCCAGGGACCTGGCGGCGGAGTTGGAGGAGCGGCTGGCCGGCGCGTACGCGGACCTGGTGCGTGCCAGCGACGGGGAGTCCCGGCTGGGAGCGGCGCGGGCGCTGCGCCGGTCGGCCCTCCGCGCGGCGTGGTGGCGCGGGAGCGGTCGGGCGCTGCCGGGGTTGGCGGAGCACTCGGCGAGCGGCGCGCGCGGATGACCGGCGACGGCTTCGACCTCCGGATCCCCGACCGACTCCACGAAGCGCAGAAACGTTTCGCGCCGCCATGGCTGGAGCTGCTGCCCGGCCGGGTGGCGCAGCTGGCGGCGGCGTGGGGGCTGACCCCGGAGCGGGTGGTCACGCCGGGCGGTCGCTGCTCCCTGGTGCTGCTGGTCCGCACCACCACCGGCGCACCGCTCACCCTCAAGCTGGTCGCACCGGGCGACGCGGCGGAGCGCGAGGCCGAGGTGCTCGGTCTCTGGCAGGGGCACGGGGCGGTCCGCCTGGTGCGGCACGACGGCGCCCTGGGGGCGCTGCTGCTGGAACGCGCCCGTCCCGAGGTGTCGCTCCGTTCGCTCCCGGAGGCCAGAGCGGTGCTGGAGACGCTCTCCGTGGCGCACCGTCTCTGGCAGGAGCCGCCGTCGAGGCACGCGCTCCCGGATGTGGCCGGGGTGACCGCCTCACAGGCCGCTCGGATGCGGTCGACCGTCGCCGAGGAGCCGGAGCTGGCCGGGGCGGTCGACGAGGCGCTGGCAGCACGGCAGGGGCTGCTGGCGGAGGCCGCCGACGGGCCCCGGGTCCTCCACGGCGACCTGCGCCAGGGCGCGGTGCTCGCCTCGGCGTCCGACCGGGCCCCGTGGCTGGCTGTCGGCCCGCACCCGCTGGTGGGCGAGCGTGCCTACGATCTGGCGCGCGCGGTGCGGGACCGCCTGCACGACCTGGTGGCCTCTTCCGGGTCAGCCGCGGTCACCCGCCGCCGGGTCCGTTCGCTGGCGGACGCGACGGAGGTCGACGCGGACCGGCTTCGCGCGTGGGCCTCCTTCCGCGCGGTGGAGTCCGCCGCGCGCAGCGTGCGGGAGGGGCGCCGGCGCGACGCCGAGGCACTGCTGGAGTTCACCACCTGGCTGTGACGGGTGCTGCGGGCCGGTGCCGGCGTGGGGCATCGCACCGCTCGCATCGGCGGCCGTCGCGCACACCGGCAGCGCGGGGCGGCGGCCGGCGCCGGCGCGTCACCGCAGGCGCGGAACCGGCGCCCCGTTGGGGGGCCGACGATGCCTCAGTTCCCGGTGGCCCCGGAGGCCTGCGGCAACCGGAGCAACGGCAGCGGCGCTCCCATGACGGCGTAGGGGCGCGCGGCGGAGGGGAAGCGGACCCGCCGTGCCAGGTCCCGGTACCCGAGTGACCGGTAGAGCGAGCGCGCGGGGCTCTCGGTGTCGATGGCGGAGAGCAGCGTGCGGGGGTTGTCCACGAGATCGGTGAGGCCGGTGATGAGCGCTCTTCCCAGGCCCAGCCGCTGATGGCTCGGCAGGACGTGGAGTTCGGTGATGGTGAAGGCGTCGTCCAACCAGTCGTCGTGCTCGTTGCGCATCAGGTACGGCTCCACCACGGTGGACCACCACTGGTTGCGGTCGCACGGCACCCCGTAGACGAAGCCGACGAGTCGGCCGTCGTCGGCGGTGGCCCCGAAGGACAGGGCTCCGGGGACGGCGAGATGGCGGAGCACGATGCCCCGCCGCACCCGCTGCTCCTCGACGGACAGCCCGAAGGCACGCGCCTGGACGTCGAGTGCGTCGTCGACGCACGCGGTGAGGTCGAGCGGGCCGACGGCGACTGCGTTCATGATCGGAGAGTAGCCCGCACGGGGCGCGAAGTCCCGGCCCCGTGCGGAACTCCCCGTATCGCCGCCGACGCTGCCGTGCGGCCCTGCCGGGGCTGTCGGAGCCGCCACGGGGACACTCCTCGCGCAGGGCCGGGGCGGGGACGCAAGCGGGCTCGCGGAGCCCCGTGGCCCCGTCGTCGGCCCGCGGGTGGGTGGTACCCGACGACCGACGGGCGCGCGCCGCCTCTCCGAGTCCTCCTGCGGCGACCCGACCTCGCACGTCTGCGCCCCCACCACCGTCCGCTGAACGCGGGTCTCGCCGTCGGGACGGACCATTTCACACGCGAGCAAGAGCGACCCCTCGGCCGGACGCGGGCGCACCCCGGTTGCGTGAACTCCCGGCATGCCGCACGTTACCCAGGTGGGCCCGGATGCCGGAGGGGCGGATGTTTCCCGTGTGACTCATGGTGCGCAGCGGGACTTGTTTCCGGATTCCGGACGGAGGGCGCCGCTAAGAGGTCATCAGGAAGCATCGGAGCTGTCTCGAACCCATAACTCTGCCCAGCACGGGGTTCCTCTAATCGGTATGCATGGCATCAGAGTTAGCTCTTGTAGTGCCGACACGAAGCCGGCGCATCACCAAGGAGCTTTTGATGAGACGACCGAGGACGATCACCCGCGCGGCCGCGCTCGCGGGTGCCGTCATCCTCACCGCTGCCGCCTGCGGGAGCAGCGACGGTGACGGTGACGGCGGCAACGGCGGGAGCAACGGCGGCAACGCCGCCGAGGGCGAGTACACCGGCGGCGAGGTCCGCGCCAACCTGAACAGCCCTCAGACCCTGATCCCCACGGACACCGTCGAGTCCGAGGGCGGCACCGTGGTGTCGACCGTCTACGCCGGCCTCGTCGACTTCGACATCGACAGCGGGGAGGTGGTCCACCTCGTCGCCGAGTCCATCGAGACCGAGGACAACCAGACCTGGGACATCACCATCCGTGAGGGCCTGGAGTTCCACAACGGCGAGCCGGTGGACGCCGACGCGTTCCTGCGTGCCTGGAACTACGGCGCCTACGGCGACAACGCCCAGCGCGGCTCGTTCTTCTTCGATGTCATCGAGGGCTACGACGAGATGCAGGAAGAGGGCTCCGAAGTCACCGAGCTCTCCGGCCTGGAGAAGACCGGCGACCTCACCTTCACGGTGACGCTGGACAGCCCCTTCACGACCTTCGAGGTCGCGCTCGGCCACAACGCGTTCATGCCGATGGCCCAGGCCTGCCTGGACGACGTCGAGGCGTGCAACACCGAGCCGATCGGCAACGGCCCCTTCAAGATGGCCGGCCCGTGGCAGCACGACGTCGAGATCCCGCTGGAGCGCTGGGAGGACTACACCGGCGAGAACTCCGCGAACATCGACACGCTGACGTTCAACATCTACGCCGACCAGCAGACCGCCTACAACGACCTGCAGGCCGGCAACCTGGACGTGCTGCGCACCACCCCGCCGGAGC
This sequence comes from Streptomyces bohaiensis, assembly GCF_012033785.1. Classification (GTDB taxonomy): domain Bacteria; phylum Actinomycetota; class Actinomycetes; order Streptomycetales; family Streptomycetaceae; genus Streptomyces; species Streptomyces bohaiensis. Next base: position 14,383 of record NZ_JAAVJC010000067.1, on the reverse strand, counting down.
TGCGGGACGAGGCGCGCAACCAGTTCCCCGACCGCTTCATCGAGGTTCCCACCTCGCAGATCACCAACCTGGCGTACCCGCTGTACGACGAGACCTTCGCCGACCCCAAGGTCCGCCAGGCGCTGTCGATGGCGATCGACCGTCAGAAGATCATCGACAACGTGCTCCTCGGTGCGTTCGAGCCGGCCGACAGCTTCATCGCTCCGGTCATCCCCGGCTACCAGGAGGGCGTCTGCGAGTACTGCGAGTACGACCCGGACCGCGCCAACGAGCTGTGGGACGAGGTCGACTGGCCGGCTGACAAGAAGCTGCAGCTGCACTTCCACCCGGGCGCCGGCCACGACGAGTGGGTCGAGGCCGTCGGCATCGAGATCCAGAACACCCTCGGCGTCGAGTTCGAGCTCCGCAACGAGCTGGAGTGGGCCGACCACCTGAACGCCCGCGACGACGAGGAGATGGAGGGTCCGTACCGCTCGGCGTGGATCATGAGCTACCCCTCGCAGGAGTACTACCTCAAGCCGCTCTACACCACGAACGGCAGCTCGGCCGACACCGGCTGGACCAACGAAGACTTCGACCGCCTGGTGCGTGAGGGTGACGCCGCCTCGACGCTCGAGGAGGCGCAGGACCTGTACGCCGAGGCCGAGCAGATCCTGATGGAGGAAGTCCCCTCCATCCCGCTGTTCTACGGTCGCAGCTCCGCCGCGTACAACGACACGGTCGAGAACGTCATCTACAACATCTACGAGACCAACCCGTCCTGGACTGACATTCAGGTGAAGTCGTAACACTCTCTGCGGGCGGCAGCCGACGGCCTTCTCCGGCCGTCGGCTCCCGCCTGTCAGGAACTTTCCCTGAGACGGTGTAATCCGAGGAGTCCCGATGGGCCGCTATATCATCCGTCGGCTGCTGCAATTCATACCCACGCTCGCCGGCGCGCTTTTTCTCCTGCACTACCTTTCGTCCCTCGCCGTCCAGCTCAACGGAAACCCGGCGCGCGCCATGTTCGGCGACCGTCGACCTTCCGAGGCCATGCTGGCGGCCGTCCAGAAGCTGTACAACCTGGACGACCCCTGCCTCGAACAAGTGGGAAACCCCTGTTTCGGGCAGTTCGTCAACCGCGTGACCAGCCTGGCGCAGGGCGACCTCGGAACGAACTTCCGCGGCCGCCCGGTGACCGAGATCATCGCGGACAGCCTCCCGCTCTCGGCACGACTCGCGATCATCGCCCTGGTCGTGCAGATCCTCATCGGCATCACCGCCGGTGTCTTCGCGGGTCTGCGCAACAAGGGCGTCATCGACTACGCGGTCAAGATCTCCACCGTCGTCATCATCGCCTTCCCGGTCTTCGTCCTCGGCAAGGTCATCCAGACCACCGTGAACGTGCCGATGACCAACGCGCTGCGTGACGCCGCCTGGGCGCCCGACTGGCTCGGCACGGTGTTCAGCATCAGTTACCAGGCGAACTCACCCTGGCTGAGTCTGCTGGTACCCGGCATGGTGCTGGGCGCGCTCGGTCTGGCCACCACGGCCCGCCTCACCCGCACCAGCCTGATCGAGAACCTGCACGCGGACTACGTGCGCACGGCGACGGCCAAGGGCATGCCGCGGCGGCGCGTCATCGGCGTGCACGCCCTGCGCAACTCCCTCATCCCGGTCGTCACCGACCTCGGCCTCTCCGTGGGCGTGCTGCTGAGCGGCGCCGTCGTGACCGAGGCCATCTTCAACATCCCCGGCGTGGGCTTCCAGTTGATCAACGCCATCCGGGTCGGCGAGTCCCCGGTGATCGTCTCCCTGGTCACCTTCTTCGTGCTGATCTATCTCGTTGTCAACCTGCTCGTGGACCTGCTCTACGCCGTGCTCGACCCGAGGATCCGCTATGAGTGAGTCATCCCCCGGTGGCGGCACCGCCACACAGACCTCGGACCCGGCCTTCGGCGCGGTTCCCAAGGCCTCGTCGGAGCGGGCCCGCAGCCTGTGGTCCGACGCTTGGCGTGACCTGCGCCGGGACCCGGTCTTCATCATCGCGTCGCTGATCGTGCTCGCGGTCGTCTCGATGGTGCTGTTCCCGTCGCTGTGGACCAGCGGCGACCCCCGCGACTGCGACCTCGCACGAGCGCGGCAGAAGCCCAGCTGGGACGCCCCCTTCGGCTTCTCCAACCTCGGTTGCGACTACTACGCGCAGGCGATCTACGGCGCGGGTCCGTCGATCCAGGTCGCGGTCTTCGCGACCATCGGCATCGCGATCATCGGAACGCTGTTCGGCGTGCTCTCCGGCTTCTACGGCGGCCTGATCGACACGGTCATCTCGCGGCTCGTCGACGTGGTCGCCGGCCTCCCGTTCCTGCTGGGTGCGGTCGTGCTGCTCGCCCTGATGCAGTCGCGGTCGGTGTGGGCGATCGTCTTCGTCCTCATCGCGCTGGCGTGGATCACGCTCACCCGTGTCATCCGGGGAACCGTGATGACCACCAAGAACATGGACTACGTGGCCGCGGCCCGTTCACTCGGCGCGTCCGACCGGCGCATCATCTTCCGGCACATCCTGCCGAACGCCATGGCGCCCGGCATCGTGGTCCTGACGATCGCGCTCGGCCTGTTCGTCTCGCTGGAGGCGACGCTGACCTTCCTCGGCGTCGGTCTGCGGGCCCCGACCGTCTCCTGGGGCGTCATGATCGTCCAGGGCCAGTCGCACGTCCTGAGCGGCTACCCGCACCTGCTGCTGGTGCCCTGCATGTTCCTCGTCACCACGGTCCTCGGGTTCATCCTGATGGGCGACGCCCTGCGTGACGCACTCGACCCGAAACTCCGCTGAGGTGCCCATGTCGATCGTCAGCAGAATGAAGAAGCAGACGGCGCCCTCGACAGGCGGCCGCCCCGAGGCGGACAGTTCCGCGCCGCTGCTGGAGGTCGAGAACCTCCAGGTCGAGTTCCGCACGCGCGACGGTGTCGCGAAGGCCGTCAACGGCGTGACGTTCACGCTGGAGGCCGGACGCACCCGGGCGATCCTCGGTGAGTCCGGCTCCGGCAAGAGCGTCACCGCCCAGGCCATCATGGGCATCCTGGACAGCCCTCCCGGCTACGTCACCGGCGGCTCGGTCCGCCACCGCGGCGTGGACATGCTGAAGCTCAACCGTGAGCAGCGGCGCCTCATGCGGGGCTCCACGGTCGCGATGATCTTCCAGGACGCGCTCTCGGCGCTGAACCCCGTCTTCACCGTCGGGTTCCAGCTGGGCGAGATGTTCCGGATCCACCGCGGCATGTCCCGCAAGGACGCGCGCAAGAAGGCCATCGAGCTGCTGGACCTCGTCCGGATCCCCGGCGCGGCGCAGCGCGTGGACGACTATCCGCACCAGTTCTCCGGCGGCATGCGCCAGCGTGTGATGATCGCCATGGCGCTGGCGCTGGACCCGGAGATCCTGATCGCGGACGAGCCCACGACGGCGCTCGACGTGACGGTGCAGGCGCAGATCATGAAGCTGCTCGCCGAACTCCAGGCGGAGCGCTCCATGGGGCTGCTGCTGATCACGCACGACATGGGCGTGGTCGCCGACGTCGCCGACGACATCTCCGTGATGTACGCCGGCCGCGTCGTGGAGCAGGCGCCGGTGTCGGAGATCTACGAGTCCCCGGCGCACCCGTACACGAAGTCGCTGCTGGAATCGATCCCGCGTGTCGACCTGCGGGGTCAGGAACTCAGCGTCATCAAGGGGTTGCCGCCCACGCTGACCGCCATGCCGCCCGGCTGCTCGTTCGCACCGCGCTGCTACATGGCGCGCGAGAAGTGCGGCCAGGAGGCGCCCCCGGCGTTCGACGTGGCCGCCGATCGGATCAGCCGCTGCCACTACTGGGACGAGGTGCACCCCGCATGAGCAAGAAGACGGCGAAGGACACGCCGAGCGAGGAGAACCCGCCCGCCGACGCGGCGGTAGCAGCCGACGGCACCGGGGACTCCCCGGCCGGGGGCGCCGCGGCCACCGCCCCGGAGACGGGGGCCACCGAGGACGCGACGTCGGGGAACGGCGCTGCGAGCGGCGACGCGGGCGCGCCGGCGGTGGAGTCGGAGTCCGCTTCGGAGTCCGCGTCCGCGTCCGCGTCGGTCACGGAGACGCCCCGCGCCGAGCAGCCGGCGGCGCCGGTGCTCGACAAGGCCGAGAACGTGCTGGAGGTGCGCGACCTCGTCAAGCACTTCCCCATCACCCAGGGGATCGTGCTGCGCCGCAAGGTCGGCGCGGTCCAGGCGGTCGACGGCATCAGCCTCGACCTCCGCCGCGGCGAGACGCTCGGCATCGTCGGCGAGTCCGGTTGCGGCAAGTCGACCCTGGCCAAGCTCCTCATCGGGCTGGAGCGGCCGACGTCCGGCAGCATCAAGGTGCGCGGCCAGGACCTGACGGAGCTGCGGGGTGGCGACCTGCTGGCCGCGCGCCGCAACATCCAGATGGTCTTCCAGGACCCGTACACCTCGCTCAACCCGCGCATGACGGTGGGCGACCTGATCGGCGAGCCCTTCGAGATCCACACCGACGTCGTGCCCCGCCAGGGACGCCGCCAGCGTGTGCAGGAGCTCCTGGAGCTCGTGGGGCTCAACCCGGACCACATCAACCGCTACCCGCACCAGTTCTCGGGCGGACAGCGGCAGCGGATCGGCATCGCCCGGGCGCTTGCGCTCGAGCCCGAGGTGCTGCTCTGCGACGAGCCGGTCTCGGCCCTGGACGTCTCGATCCAGGCGCAGGTCATCAACCTCCTGGAGAAGCTCCAGGACGAACTGGGCCTGTCGTACCTGTTCATCGCGCACGACCTCTCCGTCGTCCGGCACATCGCGGACAAGCTCGGGGTCATGTACCTCGGACGCATGGTGGAGTACGGCAACGCCGAGGAGATCTACGAGGCGCCGACGCACCCGTACACCCAGGCGCTGCTCTCCGCGGTGCCCGTTCCGGACCCCAAGCTCCGGGGCATGCGGGACGAGATCGTGCTGGAGGGCGACGTGCCGTCCCCGGCGAACCCGCCCTCGGGTTGCCGCTTTCGCACCCGCTGCTGGAAGGCGGAGGACGTCTGCGCCGAGGAGACTCCGCTGCTCCAGGTGCGGGAGAACTCGCGTCACGCGAGCGCCTGCCACTTCGCGCAGGAGCGGGACGTGGTGCACGGCGCCGCCTGACGCGCCGCCCGTCACGCACGCGGCCCCCGTCGACACCGTTCGGTGTCGACGGGGGCCGTCGCCGTTGGGCGGCATGCCGCTGTGGGCAACGGGCGGGGCCGCCGCCGTGTCCTCCGGGCCCCGTGCGGCGCCGCACGGGGCCCGGAGGACACGGGACAACGGGACGACGGGACGGGACGGGGCGGGACGGGGCGGGGCGGGGCGGGAGAACGACCACGGACGCCGGCCACGGGGCCTCGTCCTGCGGCCGCAGGGAGCACGAGGGCAGGCGGCGCGGCACGCACACGGGGCGGCGGCCGACGTCATGGAGCCCGGGTCAGAACATGATGCTGCGGAGTGCTCCCACCTCGCGGAACCCGAGGCGACGGTAGGTGGCGAGGGCAGGCTCGTTGAAGTCGTTCACATACAGGCTGACCAGCGGTGCCGCCTCGTCCAGCGCGTGGCGGATCACCTGGGCCAGCCCTGCGGTCGCGAGGCCCCGGCCCCGACGGTCCGGAGCGGTCCACACGCCCTGGAGCTGGCAGGCCGACGGGGTGACGGCGCCGATCTCGGCCTTGAACACCACCCGGCCGTCCTCCACCCGCGCGAAGCAGCGCCCCTCCCCCACCGTCTCGGCCACCCGCGACTGATAGGCGAGTCCGCCGTCCACGGCTGAGAGCGGCGAGACACCGACCTCCTCGGTGAACATCGCGACACAGGCCGGCATCACCAGGTCCATCTCGCTGCGCCGTACCCGGCGCACCCGCGGGTCCGCGGCGACACCGGGAGGCGGGGAGTCGACGACCATGAGGGGCTGGGTGCGGCGCACCAGGCGCGGCGGGCCCCAGGAGCGCTCCAGGTGCTCCCACAGCCCGCCGACCTGCTCGGCGGGCCCCACGATCGAGGAGCACCGTCTCCCCTGCGCCAGCGCGCGCTCGGCGAAGGCGCGCAGCGCGGCGGGGCCGGCGCCCACGGGGACGAGGTTGGCGCCCGCGAAGCAGAGCGCCGCCAGCTCCCCCCGGTGGTACCAACCCCACATCTCCCCGCCGAGTCGCCTCGGATCGAGCCGGGAGTCCAGGACACGGGCGGTGACGAACGCGTTCGCCACGGGGTCGCGCGCCAGGAGCTCGAGGACGGCGGAGAGCTCGCGGGCGTCCAGGAGGCGGACGGCGGGTGTCGTCAACACGGGGTCGATGCCTTGCCGGTCGAGGGTGGGGTGGGGCTGCAGCACGGAGCCGTGCACGGCACTGTACCCGGGTCGGGGCCGCCGAGGTCGGCGTCCGGCCACTCCTCGTATCCGGGTCCCCACGCCCGGGGGGGGCGAGACACCTCGGCCTTCGGGCGTGGACCGAGGCCCGCGGCGGTCTCCGCCGTCACCCGAAGGGGCGCGTCGAGGGGGCCGTGCGCCCGTCCGGACGCCGCGGAGCGCGGGTCACGGCGCCCCCTCGCACCTGTGGGGCGCGCTCCGTCCGGAACGCGCCCCACAGAACGTCTCACTGCCTCACGGCGTCAGCGCACACGAACTTCTCCGCCCCGCCGCCCGGCGCGGGAGCACGGCTGACCACCCGCCGGTTCAGCCGGCGACGGCGATCTGGGGCTCGCCCGAGGCGACCCCGTCCTTCTCCATCTGCTCGGCGATCTTCATCGCCTCCTCGATCAGGGTCTCCACGATCTTGGACTCGGGCACGGTCTTGATGACCTCGCCCTTCACGAAGATCTGGCCCTTCCCGTTGCCGGAGGCGACACCCAGGTCGGCCTCGCGCGCCTCGCCGGGCCCGTTCACCACGCAGCCCATCACCGCGACCCGCAGCGGGACGTCCATGCCGGTCAGCCCCGCGGTGACCTCCTCGGCCAGCTTGTAGACATCGACCTGCGCACGGCCGCACGAGGGGCAGGAGACGATCTCCAGGCCGCGTTCCCGCAGCCCCAGGGACTCCAGGATCTGGTTGCCGACCTTGATCTCCTCGGCAGGCGGCGCGGAGAGCGAGACGCGGATGGTGTCGCCGATGCCCTCGGAGAGGAGAGCGCCGAACGCCACCGCCGACTTGATCGTGCCCTGGAACGCCGGGCCGGCCTCGGTGACGCCGAGGTGCAGCGGGTAGTCGCACTGCGCGGCCAGCTGGCGGTAGGCGTTGACCATGACGACGGGGTCGTTGTGCTTCACGGAGATCTTGATGTCGCGGAAGCCGTGCTCCTCGAAGAGGGAGCACTCCCAGAGCGCGGACTCGACGAGCGCCTCGGGCGTCGCCCGGCCGTACTTGGCGAGCAGCCGGCGGTCCAGCGAGCCGGCGTTGACGCCGATACGGATCGGGGTGCCCGCGTCGGACGCCGCCTTGGCGATGTCCTTGACCCGGTCGTCGAACTGCTTGATGTTGCCGGGGTTGACCCGGACCGCGGCGCACCCGGCGTCGATGGCGGCGAAGACGTACTTCGGCTGGAAGTGGATGTCGGCGATGACCGGAATCTGCGACTTGCGCGCGATGACCGGCAGCGCGTCGGCGTCGTCCTGCGTCGGGCACGCGACCCGCACGATCTGGCAGCCGGACGCCGTCAGTTCGGCGATCTGCTGCAGCGTCGCACCGATGTCCGAGGTGCGGGTCGTCGTCATCGACTGGACGGAGACCGGGGCGTCACCGCCGACGGCCACGGTGCCGACCTGCAGCTTACGGCTGACCCTGCGCTCGGCGAGCTTCAGCGGTACGGACGGCATTCCGAGCGAAATAGCAGTCATCGGTCTGTGCAACCCCACGGTATGGCTCTTAGGTCCCCGGGTCGGCCGGGCTCCGGACAACGAGACTACGGCACGGACGGCACTAGCCCGCCAATCGGACCGGTGTGACGATATCCGCGGCGAGTACCAGGAGTGTGAAACAGATGAACACCGCCGCGACGACGTAGGCGACCGGCATCATCCGCGCCACGTCGAACGGGCCGGGATCGGGCCTGCGCAGCAGCTTGGCGCCCTTGCGACGCGCGGACTCCCAGGCCGCGCCCGCGATGTGGCCACCGTCCAGCGGCAGCAGCGGCAGCATGTTGAACAGGAAGAGTGAGAGGTTGAAACCCGCGACGAGGAAGAGCGCCGTCGCCACCTGCTGACTGGCGGGGATGTCGAGCGTGAAGATCTCGCCGCCGACCCGCGCGGCGCCGACGACCCCCATCGGCGAGTCCTGGTCGCGCTCGCCCACGCCCCATGCCGCGTCCCAGAGCCCCGGCACCTTCGACGGGACGGCCAGCAGTGCATGGAATCCGGTCACCATGATGTCGCCCATGCGCTCCACGGCTTCGGGGAACTCCTGCTTGACGATGCCCGAGGCCGGCGAGATGCCCAGGAAGCCCGTGGTGATGTACTCCCCCTCGATCCACTCCCCGTTCCCGTCGAGCTTGGCGACCTGGTTCTCGATGAGGTCGACCCGGAGCTCCAACGGGGCCCCGTCACGCTCCACGGTGATCTCCGCGGGGCCGACGGTGGCCCGGATGTCCTGCTGCAGCGTCGCCCAATCGGTCACCGGCTCGCCGTTGAACTCGAGCACGGTGTCGCCGGGAAGCATGCCGGCGGCGTTGGCCGGGGCCTCGGGGTCGCCGGCGCGGCACTCGTCGCGCTCCTCGCTCTGGGCGACCACGCACTCCTGCACGGTGGCCACCGTCGTGGTCGAGGTGGGGATACCGAAGGCCATCAGCACGCCGAGGAAGATCACCACGGCGAGAATGAGGTTCATCGCGGGCCCGGCGAACATCACGATGATGCGCTTCCACGGCTTGCGCGTGTAGAACAGCCGCTTCTCGTCGCCGGGCTGCAGTTCCTCGTAGGCCGCGGCGCGAGCGTCCTCGATCATGCCGCGGAACGGCGAGGTGGAGCGCTGCCGCACCCGCCCGTCGTCCCCCGGGGGGAACATCCCGATCATGCGGATGTACCCGCCCAAGGGGATCGCCTTGATCCCGTACTCGGTCTCGCCCGTCCGGCGTGACCACAGCGTCGGTCCGAACCCGACCATGTACTGCGGTACGCGGATGCCGAACATCTTCGCGGTGCTGAGATGGCCCAACTCGTGCCAGGCGATCGAGAAGAGCAGCCCGAGAACGAAGATGACGATCCCGAGGATGAACATCAAGGTGGTCACGGGTCTCCCTCTAGCCCTTGCGCACGACGCCCGACGCGCCGCCGCCGACGGCACCCGCTGTGCCGGCGGTGCCGGTCAGCTCCCGCGCACGGTGCCGTGCGCGGGTCTCCGCCTCCAGTACGTCCGGGACGGTCAGCGAAGTTCCGGCTGCGTCGCTCCCCTGTTCCTCCACGACGCGCGCGACGGTGTCGACGATGCCGGTGAACGGCAGCCTGCCGGCGAGGAAGGCCGCGACGCACTCCTCGTTTGCCGCGTTGTAGACGGCGGGGGCGACGCCGCCGAGACTACCCACATGGCAGGCGAGGGGCACCGCCGGGAACGCTTCGGTGTCCAGGGGGAAGAACTCCCAGCTGTGCGCGCGGGTCCAGTCGCACGGCGGCGCGGCACCGGGCACCCGGTCGGGCCAGCCGATACCGAGGGCGATCGGGCCCCGCATGTCGGGCGGCCCGGCCTGCGCGAGGGTCGACCCGTCGGTGAACTCGACCATCGAATGCACATACGACTGCGGGTGTACCACGACCTCGATGCGGTCGAAGGGAATCGCGTACAGCAGGTGGGCCTCGATCACCTCCAGCCCCTTGTTGACGAGGGTCGCGGAGTTGATGGTGATCACCGGCCCCATGCTCCACGTCGGGTGGGCCAGCGCCTCCTCGGGCGTGACCTCCGCCAGCTGCGCGCGGGTCCGCCCCCGGAAGGGCCCCCCGCTGGCGGTGACCACCAGCCGCGACACCTCGCGGCGCACCCCGCCGAGCAGCGCCTGGAAAAGCGCCGAGTGCTCGGAGTCGACCGGCACGATCTGCCCGGGGGCGGCCAGCGCCGTCACCAGGGGTCCGCCCACGATGAGCGACTCCTTGTTGGCCAGCGCGAGCACACTGCCCGCCGAGAGCGCGGCGATCGTGGGCGCGAGTCCGATCGAACCGGTGATGCCGTTGAGCACCGTGTGGCACGGCATCCCCGCGAGCTGGGTCGCCGCATCAGGGCCCGCCACGATCTCGGGGAGGGCCGAGGCCGCCCCGTAGCGCTCGCGCAGCGCTGCCCGCAGCTCCTCCGTCCTCGCGGGGTCGGCGACACCGACTGCGGCCACGCCCAGCAGGTGGGCCTGTTCCGCGAGCAGGCCGACGCGCCCGCCGGCAGCCGACAGCGCGGTCACCCGGAACCGGTCCGGGTTGCGCAGCACGACATCGACGGCCTGGGTGCCGATGGAACCGGTGGAGCCGAGGATCACGATCTCTCGGGGCCCCTCGTCGGGCGGGGCGAAACGCAGGTGCGGATCCGCGACGGGCGCGGGCGATGCTGTCATGCCCCCATTGTGTCCGGGCGCGGGGGCCGTTCTGCCCGCGGCCCCACGGCCGGGCCCCACGGTGAAGCTCCCGGGCCCGCGGCGCGCCTGCGTACCGCGGGTCCCGGTCCCCGCCGTTCCCACCGCCCCGGACCAGCTCGGTCCGGGAGGCGCAGCGGCGCCGCAGCGGCGGCGCAGGGGCGCGCCGCTGCGGCGTTCGGCTACAGCTCCAGGCCGGTGAGCACCATGACGCGCTCGTAGGTGTAGTCCTCCATCGCGAACTGGACACCCTCGCGGCCGACGCCCGACTGCTTGACGCCGCCGTAGGGCATCTGGTCGGCCCGGTAGGAGGGCACGTCCCCGATGATCACACCGCCCACCTCCAGCGCCCGGTGGGCGCGGAAGGCGGCCTGCACGTCGCGCGTGAACACCCCCGCCTGCAGTCCGTACACCGAGTCGTTGGCGATGCGGTAGGCGTGCTGCTCGTCCTCGGCCCGGATCACCGACATGACCGGACCGAAGACCTCCTCGCAGCCGAGCCGCGTGTCCGGCGGCACGTTCTCCAGCACAGTGGGCGCGTAGCTGGCGCCGTCCCGCGTCCCGCCGGCGAGGATCTTCGCACCCGCGGCAGCGGCCTCGTCGACCCACGACTCGACGCGCCGGGCGGCGTCCTCGCTCACCAGCGGGCCCACGTCCGTCGCCGGATCGCTGGGGTCGCCGGTCACCTGGGCGTTCACCGCCTCGATCAGGCGCGGCAGGAAGCGGTCGTAGACGGAGGCGTCGACGACGGCGCGCTGCACGGAGATGCAGGACTGTCCGCCCTGGTAGTTGGAGAACGTCGCGATGCGCTGGGCGGCGTGGTCGAGGTCTGCGTCGGAGGAGTAGTCGCCGAGCACCAGCGCCGCCCCGTTACCGCCGAGTTCCAGCGTGACGCGCTTGCGCGGGACGCTGTCCAGGATCGACCAGCCGACGGGGGCGGACCCCGTGAACGAGATGATCGGCAGACGCTCGTCCTGGACGAGGCCGGGCATCTCGTCGTTCGGGACGGTGAGGACGCTCCACGAGCCGGCGGGCAGGTCCGTCTCGGCGAGCAGTTCCCCCAGGAACAACGCGGAGAGCGGGGTCGCCGGGGCGGGCTTCAGGACGATCGGTGCCCCGACGGCGATCGCGGGCGCCACCTTGTGGGCGCAGAGGTTGAGCGGGAAGTTGAACGGGGCGATGCCGAGCACGGGGCCGCGCGGCACGCGGCGGGTCAGCGCCAGGCGCCCCTCGCCACCGGCGTCGGTGTCGAGACGCTGCGCGGTGCCGCTGTTGAACCGCCGCGCCTCGTCCGCAGCCCAGCGGAAGACGGAGCGGCAACGGCCCACCTCACCCCGCGCCCACTTCAACGGCTTGCCGTTCTCGGCGGAGATGAGTCGGGCGATCTCCTCGGCCCGCTCGGCGAGCCGTGCTCCGACGTGGTCGAGTGCCGCGGCCCGCACATGGGCCGGGGTCGCCGCGAACTCCGCGGCCACGGCGGCCGCGGCTGCGACCGCCTCTTCGGTCTGGGCGGCGGCGGGCACGCTGACCTGCGCGACGGTGCGGCCGTCCCAGGGGGAGGTGACGTCGAGTGTCCGGTCACCGGTCGCCTCACGACCGGCGAGCCAGAACGCGTGCGGGGTGTTCGCTGAGGTCATCGCGTGGACCGGCCCTTCCGAGAGTCTGAATGCTGCGGAGCTGCTCCCTGCCCACGGTAGGGGCGCGGCCCCCTGGACGCTCTTGTCCGGGACGGCACAGTGGTGCGGCGTGTCGCGCCGCTTCGGTGCACGGTGGGAGCGGACGAGCCGCTGTCGCGGGCCCCGCGCGCACCCCGGCGCGGCGTCGGCGGCGCACGGGGCCGACCGCCCGGGTCCGCGACGCCGCGACCCTGTCGGCCTGCCCCGTCCGCCCCGCTGCGGGGGCGGGGCGGCTCAGGGGTGACGCGCGGCGGGGCCCGTCGCCTTGAGGGCCAGCCAGAGCTCCATACGGGCATCGGGGTCGTCGAGTGAGCGCTCCAGGATCTCCTCGACCCGCCGCATGCGGTAGCGCAGCGTGTGACGGTGCACACCGAGGTCGGCGGCGGCTGCGTCCCACTGCCCGTGGCGCGACAGCCACGCCCGGAGCGAGGCGACCAGGTCGCCCCGTCCGTGCGCGTCGTGCTCACGGAGCGGGCGCAGCATGCCGTCGGCGAATGCCCGCACCGCGTCGTCGGCGAGCAGCGGCAGTACCGATCCGGCGGCAACGTCGTCGTGCTCCACGTACGACCTGCCTCGCCGACGGGCCACGAGCAGCGCCTGCCGCGCCTGCTGGTAGGCGGTGTCCACCGAGGTGGGGCCCGCCGGCCCGGACGCGCCGATCACCACGGCCACCTCGTCGCCCGGCTGTGCGCCCGCCCGCCGCGCATAGCTCTGCGCGGCATCGAGGACGCCCCCGCCTTCGGCGACGAGCAGAACGGTCTGACCCCCGTCGGGCACCAGGAGCAGTGGTTCCGCGGCGCGGGCCGCGGCTGCCTCGGCCGCCGTGGCGAACGCCGCACCGTAGCGGTCGCCCGTCTCGGCGACCAGTACACGCAGTGGTGCGTCGAGCAGCGCACCGTACACCTGTCCCCCGACCGCCCGAGCGTGCTCGGGCTCCCCGCTCAGCAGCAGGTGCAGCACCGCGGCCCCGAGGCGGCGTTCGGCCGCCTCGAACGCCTTGGAGCGCTCGGTCAGCAGCGTGAGGACCGTGACGGCCGACTGCACCGCGTAGCGGGCGACGGTGTCGGGCGGGGACGCCGTACCGATGGCCAGAACGGCCCGCGGGACCGACCCCGTACCGACCGACTGCAGTTCGACCCGGTCGTCGGCCGAGCCGTCCCCGGTGCCGTCGGGCGTACAGCCGACCACGACGGTGGCGGGCCCGGGGCGGTCCCGCAGCCTGCGGACGTCCTCGGCCAGGGAGGCGGCGCGGCGTTCCGCCCAGGCGGGGACCGCGTGGGTGACACCTCCGGAGAGGTCGTACAGCGCCGCCCAGCCGTCGACCTGCCCCGCCAGCCGCTCCAGGAGACCGTGGGTGCCTGCCGGGCCGAGGGCTGCCCGCGTGAGCTCGCGCTGCGCGGCGAACCCCGCCGCTACTGCCTTGTACTCCTCGGTGGCGATGGCCGCGGAGACCGCCTTGGCGATCGCGATGAACGGGATCCGCCGCTCCACCTCCAGCAGTGGGAGCCCGGTCCGTGCGCACGCCGCGAGCAGGGCCGGGGGGATCTCGGGGTGGTGCACCCCGACACCGAACCCGAGGCCCACGACGCCGGCGCCGCGCAACCGCGCGACGTAGGCGTCCATGGCGACGGGATCGTCGACGTCCAGCTTCAGCGCGGTGGTGAGCAGCAGCTCACCACCGTCGAGGAACGGGGCCGGGTCGTCCAGTTCGCTGGCGTGCGCCCAGCGCACCTCCGCATCGAGGCCCTCCTCGCCCGCGACTACGCCGAGCTTGAGTGCCGGGTGCTGGACCAGGGAGGCGAGCGTCGGATACATGGCTGACCCTTGCGTGGCCGAGACGGAGGCGCACCGTGGACGAGCGCACGCGCGACAGGTACGCGCGTTCATCACGGTACCGCGCACGGGGCGCCCCGGAACGACGGGAGCCGGGCTGGCCGGAAGCTTGCCCCCGCGGCTGCGCCGGGGCGCTGCCGCCGCCAGAGAAGTGAGTGCTGCCCCGCGCAGCTCGGAGGGGCCCGCCCCGCCGTGCTGCCCCGCGCAGCTCGGAGGAGCCCGCCCCGCGGCTGGAACGCCCCGGTGGGATGGCGGCACGCCGCCGCGCGCCCCGCACCGAGCGCTTCCGCCCGTGGGGCCCGGG
>NZ_JAAVJC010000066.1 GCF_012033785.1 Streptomyces bohaiensis | reverse complement strand
GCCGCCGGCGACCGGGCGCAGCGCGGAGTACTTCGACGCCGGGACCGGGAACGGTGTGACCCGCGACGCCAGGCCCCCCGACCACCACCGCCGGGGGCACCGGACCGCCGGACACCGGACCGGCGGCAGAGGGCACCACCGGGGTGCAGGGCGGCGCGTCCCCCGGATCGGTGGGGAACGCCGCGTTCCCCGAGCACGGTGCCGGCGCGGCAGCGGCACCCGGAGCGGCGGGGCCGGACGGGTCGGAGGGGTCGGAGGGGCCGGAGGGGTCGGGCGCCGCCGGACTGCGCGGGGCGGGCGTGCCCCTGCCGCCGCGCGCCCGGCGGATCGCGGTGGTGCCGCTGCTGGACGAGCGGCCGCTGCGCTATCAGCACTGGGTGGCTCGGCGCCGAGCCGTCGTCCGGGAGTTGAGCGGCGGACGGTGCGGCTACGTCCACATCCCCGACATGGGCGGGTCCGGCTGGGCACAGCTCAACCGGGACCTGCGGCTGGAGTTCGCCCGGGAGGCCCTGATCGTGGACGTTCGGGGCAACGCCGGCGGACACATCAGCGAGCTGGTGGTGGAGAAGCTCTCGCGCCGCATCCTCGGCTGGGACGTCACCCGTGACGCGGAACCGGTGAGCTACGCCTCGAACGCCCCGCGCGGCCCCGTGGTGGCCCTCGCGGACGAGGCGACCTCCTCCGACGGCGACATGATCACTGCCGCCTTCCAACTGCTCCGGCTCGGCCCGGTGGTGGGCTGCCGTACCTGGGGCGGGGTCGTCGGCATGACGGGTCGCCACCGGCTGGGCGACGGCACGGTGATCACGGTCCCGAGGAACGCCGCCTGGCTCGACGGCCACGGCTGGGACGTGGAGAACCACGGCGTGGAGCCCGACCTGGAGGCGGTACGCACTCCGCTCGACTGGGCCGAGGGTCGGTACGTCGTGCTGGACACCGCGGTGCGGACCGCGCTGCACCTGCTCGCGCACCGCCCCGCCGCCGCGCCGCCACGCCACGTCGGTGCTCCCGACCGGCGGCGGCCGCCGTTGCCGCCGAGGCCGGACCGAGCCGGCTGAGGCGCCCGGCCCCGCCGGGGCGTTCGGCCCGTCCCTGCGGCCACCCGGGCGACCGCGGCCTCACCAGCGGGTCGGCGCCCCGAGCAGTGCCGCGCGGCGACGGGACCGAGCGGCCAGGCAGGCCGTCGACTCGGAGAGACGACGGCCGGAACGGGACGGTCTCCGGTTCCCGGGCCACGCGCGAACGACCCCCCCCCCCCCCCCCCCCCCCCCCCCCCCCGCCCCCCCCCCCCCCCCCCACCCGCGCCGGCCCCTGGACGGGCGGGCACGCCATCCCGCGGGGCAGCGTCGCGTCGTTCCCCCTTCCGCCGAGCAGAAAATGCACTCAAATCACTCATATGCCACGCTGAGGGTCGTTCGTATACGCACCTCCGGACAGGAGCAGTGAGCTTCCATGGGTATCTCGGACCAGTTCGACCAGTTCAAGGACAAGGCCCAGGACGCGGCCAAGAAAGCCAAGGACGCCATGGGAGGGGACAAGCAGAAGGACGGCGACCGGTCCTCCTCCGACATGACCGACAAGGCCCGCGAGAAGGGCAAGGACATGACGGACCGGCTTCGTGACCGCAAGGGCGACGGTCACTGACCTCCGACCCCCTGTCACACGGAGGGGCGTGCTCCACATCGGGGCGCGCCCCTCCGTCCGTGCTCCGAACCACGGGGCCCGGTCCCGGGCCACCCACTGTGATCACCCCTCCCCCGGCAGTCGCCGCTCCCCCGGCGGTCGCCAGCGCCGGAGCGCCTCGGTGCACCTCGGCCCGCGCGCCCTTCCCGCGCGCGTGGCTCGCGCCCTCCCGGCGCGGGCACACGACCGGTCCTGCGCCTCGCAGGCTCCGACGCCCCGCAGCCCAGGCACCGCGACGCCCCGGCGAAGAGGCCCGGAGAGGGACGCCGTGCCGCCCGGGGTCGCCCGGCGGCAGCCCCTGGTCGGGCAAGGCCGCGCCCGACGCCGAGCGGAGTCCCGTACGCTCCCCGCACCCGTCACTTCTGCTCCATCGCCACCTCCCCCGCGCACCGGTCCGCGAGCCCACGGACCAGCTCCGCGATCACCCGTGGCTCCTCCAGCGGCGTCATGTGGCCGGCACCCCGCAGCAGGACCAGGCGTTCCGGGTGGGGCAGTGCGGCGACGGTGCGCTGTGCGTGCACCGGCGGGGTGAGGCGGTCGGCCGTGCCGTGGACCACCACCGTGGGGACGGCCAGGTCGCGGATCGCCCCCTGCGCGGCCAGCGCCGCGAGGCAGCCTCCCCACGCCGCCCGCCCGCGCCGCTCGCAGGCGTGCGCCATGCGCGCGACGTGCTCCCGCGCCCCGGGCGGCGGGGACGGCCCCAGGGTCGCGTAGGCCAGTACCCGGCTGCTCAGGCGCGTTTCCGGCCCGAGCGGAAGGAAGGACCGCAGCAGGAACGCCTGGACGGCCCGGCGGAGCCGCGCCGCCGGCAGCGGCAGCACCCTCGCCCGATCGGCGAGCTCCTCCATGCCGGTGGAGCACAGTGCGGCCGCGCCGACCCGCTCACGGAAGGCGACACGACCGGCCGCCGACACGACAGCCATCGCTCCCATGGAGTGGCCCACGACCACTACCGGCACGCCCGGCTCGACGACGGCCTCCAGCACGGCGCAGAGGTCGTCGGCGAGCTGGAGCGGCCCGCAGTCGCCACGGCCCCGCGGGCTGCGGCCGTGGCCGCGCTGGTCGTACCGCACGACGCGGTACCCGGGCCCCAGTTCCCGCACCACGGGGTCCCACACCGTGCTGTCGCAGGTCCACCCATGGGCCAGCACGACGGTCGGGGCAGGGGCGGCACCCGAGACCTCGACGTGCACGGGGGTGCCGTCGCCGGAGAGCACCACCCGCCACGCGCCCCGTGGCCGCCTCGCCTCGCCCTTGCTTCCGCCCACGGGAGCCGCGACGTCCTCCGGGGTCGCCGTCCCGGAGGGCGGGCCGGCCCGCCCGGCAGACCTCCCCGCACGCCTCACCCGCCCTGCCCGCCCCGCACGGGCACGAGCGGGACTCCGCTCCCCCTCCGCCACGCCGACCACCGCCTCCCACGCCACCCGTCACTCTCAGTGATCGATCGTAGGGCTCTTCATCACCGAAGGCCAGGGGTTGCGGGGCCCGGATGGCGCAGCGGCGCCGACAGCGGTGGCAGCCGCGCTCGACAGGGTGTGCGACGGCGCCGTGCACGCCCGCCGAACGGGCGGGGCGGTCTCCGCCGTCTCGCGGGGGCCGCGGGGAGCCGTCCCACGCGGCTGCTCCCGAAGGGATCGGATGTCGGGGCCCTCGCCTAAGGTCGGCACATGACCGATGAAGCCTCCGGAGCCCTCCGGCTCGCACCCGTCACTCCCGAGAACGTCCGCGCCGCCTGCCGCCTGGCGGTCGCGCCGGCGCAGGAGAAGTTCGTCGCCCCGGTGATGTTCTCGCTGGCCGAGGCCTACGCCAACATCGACACCGCGTGGACGCGCCTGGTCTACGACGGCGACCGCCTCGTCGGCTTCGTGATGGCCGGATTCGACGAGAACCCCGAGCACGAGGCCTACCGGGCCGGGATCTGGCGGCTGAACATAGCCGCCGACGAGCAGGGGCGCGGCTACGGCCGGTTCGCGGTGCACGGCGTGCTGGCGGAGGCGCGCCGTCGGGGCGAGCGCCGGGTGACGGTCTCCTGGGTGGAGGGCGAGGGCGGGCCCGCCGACTTCTACCGGAAGCTCGGCTTCCGCGCGACGGGCGAAATCCTGGACGACGAGGTGGTCGCCGAGATCTTCGTGGACCTTCCCGGCGACGCACCGACGGCCGGGGCCCCGGACCCGGCAACCGCCACCGGCTAGACGGCGCCGGGGCCGGCGCCGGCGCCGGGCCGCCACCACCGCGGCCCGGCCGGCCTCAGAGCGGCTTGACGAAGCAGCGGCTGCTGGGTTCCTCGCGGTAGCAGCCGAACTTCCGACTCTCCGGCAGCAGCGTGTACCCGCTGGAGGCATACAGCGCGATGGCCTCCGGCTGCTTGTCGCCGGTCTCCAGCACCATCCGGGTCCGGCCCGCCTCCCGGGCGGACTCCTCCAGGCGGGCGAGCAGCAACCGGGAGAGCCCCCTGCCGCGGGCGTGGAGCATCACGAACATCCGCTTGATCTCGGCGTCGCCGTCGGCGTAGTTCTCCTCCGCCGAGGTGTCCATCGCGCGCCAGCCGCCGCTCGCCACCGGGGAGCCGTCGGCGTCGTAGCCGAGCAGGTACAGCCCGCGGGGCGGCTCGAACATCGCCGGGTCCAGCGGGGTGACGTCGCCCTCGCCGCCGTAGCGGACGGCGTACTCCGCCTGCACGATGTCGCTGAGCTTGCGCGCGTCGGGGTGGTCGAAGCGGGCCGTGACAATCCTCATGCGCACAACGGTACGACTGCCATGGGCGCCCGTTTCGCCGGGTCCGGCAACGAGTGTGACCGGGCCGGGGTCCGCGCGGGGGAGCCGGCCCGTCGGTGGCCTCGCGTAGGCTGCCACGGCCTTTCCGCACGACCCCGGGAGTCATCGGTGTACACGGTCACGACCGTCAATGTGAACGGCCTGCGGGCCGCCGCCAAGAAGGGCTACCAGGAGTGGCTGGGCGCCACCGAGGCGGACGTGGTCTGCCTGCAGGAGGTGCGTGCCGAGACGGCGCAGCTGCCCGCCGCGGTGCGGGAGCCGGAGGGGTGGCACGCCCACTGGGCCCCGGCCGCCGCCAAGGGCCGAGCGGGTGTGGCACTGCTCACCCGGGCGGAGCCGCAGCGGGTGCGGGTGGGGTTCGGCGCGGCGGAGTTCGAGGACTCCGGCCGCTGGATCGAGGCTGATCTGCCGGGGCTGACCGTCGCCAGCCTCTACCTGCCCTCCGGCGAGGTGGGCACCGAGCGGCAGTCCGAGAAGGAGCGCTTCCTGGCCGCCTTCCTCCCCTACCTGCGGGAGCTGCGGGAGAAGGCCGCGACGGAGGACCGCGAGGTGCTGGTGTGCGGGGACTGGAACATCGCCCACACCGAGGCCGATCTGAAGAACTGGCGGGCCAACCGCAGCAATTCCGGGTTCCTGCCCGAGGAGCGGGAGTGGCTCTCCCGGGTCTTCGGCAGCGAGGGCGGGTACGTCGACGTCGTCCGCTCCCGGCGGCCGGAGGGGGCGGGGCCGTACTCGTGGTGGTCGTACCGCGGCCGGGCCTTCGACAACGACTCCGGGTGGCGCATCGACTACCACGCGGCGACGCCCGGCCTGGCGGCGCGAGCCGTCTCGGACACGGTGGAGCGGGCGGCGACCCACGCGGAACGCTGGAGCGACCACGCGCCGGTGACGGTCCGGTACGCCGACGCGGCGAGGGGCTGAGCGGCGAGGGGCTGAGCGGCGAGGGGCTGAGCCCGCCCGGCGAGCCCCGGTGCCGGTCCGCGGGGGTCGGCTCCCCGGCTCGTCCGGGAGCGCTGGGGCCCGTCCGCTCCGGAGAACGTCGGGCCCCGCGTCGCCGGGGCGGCCGCGGTGCCGCCCCGCTGCGGCGCCTTACTTCAGCAGGTCGTCGCCGTGCTCCCGGACGTGGCTCGCCACCGCGTCCAGGGCCCGCTTGACCTCGGCGTCGGAGCCGTTGCCCCGCTCCTTGCGGTAGTACGCCGCCCCGAGCTTGCGCAGCGCGTCGTTGCCCGCGCGCTGGGTCTGGACCTCGTCGAACTTGTCCTTGCCCTGCTTGATCGCGCCCTGGGCCTGCTCCTTGGCCCTGTCAAAGAAACTCGGCATGTCTCCCCGGTCCTTCGTGCTGTCCGTCGGCGACCCCGGCAGGGCCGCGCTGCTGCCTGCCACGCTACGCCTCCGCGGTGCTCGTCGGCGGGGGAAGCCCGCGCCGCCCGACGCAGCGTCACCCGCCCCACCGGGAGCGGCGGACGAACCACGCGGCGGGACTTCCCCAACAGGGCCCGTCCCGGCGGCGGCCGACCCGCGAACCGCGTGGTGGGCGGACCGGGGGAGCCCGTCGCCCGGTGTCGCCACCGCCGACCACGCCCCGCCGACCGGGAGCGCAACGCCGCCGCGCGCCGGGAGCGCACCCTCCGCGCGCAGACGCGCGCTCGGCACGCGGAGAGAGCGGGCGGCACCCCGGTCCGCCGCCGAAAGTCAGTTGGGGCCGACGCCCCGACCCCGTACCGTGCGGCGCCGTGGCGACTCCCGACCACCGTCCCGACCGCTGGAGCACGAGTGAACCGGCATCCCGAACCCGAGCCTCCCTCCCCCGCCGCCGAGCCGGACGACCCCCACCCGCCGTACGAGCCCTACCACCCCCACCAGGCAGGACACCTGGACGTCGGCGACGGGCAACGGGTGCACTGGGCCGTGGCGGGCAACCCCGACGGCCACCCCGCCCTCGTCGTCCACGGCGGCCCCGGCTCGGGGAGCAGCACCGGCGCACTCCGCCGGTTCGACCCCGACCGCTACCGGGTGGTGCTGCTCGACCAGCGCGGCTGCGGCCGCAGCACTCCGCACGCGTCCGACCCCGCCACCGACCTGCGACACAACACCACCGACCACCTGGTCGCCGACATGGAGGCCGTGCGGGCGCACCTCGGCATCGACCGATGGCTGCTGTACGGCGGCTCCTGGGGATCGACCCTGCTGCTCGCGTACGCCCAGCGGTTCCCGAGCCGGGTCAGCGCGATCGTCGTCCACTCGGTCACCACCACCCGGCGCAGCGAGATCGACTGGCTGTACCGCGGCGTCGGCCGGTTCCTCCCCGAGGCGTGGGAGCGGTTCGTCGCGGCCTCCGGCACCGCACCGGGCGCCGGCGGCATCAGCGACGTGCTGCGCGGCTACGCCGAGCTGACCTCCGACCCGGACCAGGCGGTCCGCGATCGTGCGACCGCCGCCTGGTGCGCCTGGGAGGACGCGGTGCTCTCCCTGGAACTGGCCGAGGCGCCGGCGGTCGCCCACTTTGCGGGACGGCCGGACGCGGCCCGACGCGCCACCGTCCGGATCTGCGCGCACTACTTCGCGGCGGGCGCGTGGCTGGAGGAGGGCGCCCTGCTGCGCGACGCGCCCCTGCTCACGGGCATCCCCGGGGTCCTGATCCACGGCCGCCACGACATGGGCGGGCCGCCGCGGACCGCGTGGGAACTCGCCCGCCGCTGGCCCGACGCCCGCCTCACGATCGTGGAGGACGCCGGACATCTGGGCAACGCCCGCAGCGGCGGACTGGTCACCGCCGCCCTCGACCGGTTCGCCGACATGGCGGACCGCTGATCCGGTGCCGCCCTCACCCGGGCGTCCCGCCGACCGCCGCGTCGACGGCGACGCGATACTGGACCGCGCCGCCGTCGAGGGCCACATCGTGGCCCGGACGCATCGCCTCGGGAGACCTCGACCGGGGTGGTGCGGGCCGACGGCCGGCACCACGTCGGACCGCGCCCTGCCCGGCCGGACGCCCGACCCCATTACCCGCACCCGTCCAAGGAGCACCATGAAGACTGTCGGACTGATCGGCGGCATGAGCTGGGAGTCGACGGCGGAGTACTACCGCCTGCTGAACGAGCTGACGCGCGAGCGACTCGGCGGGCTGCACTCCTCCCGGTGCGTCCTCTACTCGGTGGACTTCGCCGAGATCGAGCAGCTGCAGGTCCAGGGGCGGTGGGAGGAGGCCGGTGAGCTGCTCGCCGGAGCGGCGCGGGCGCTGGAGGCTGCCGGGGCCGATCTGGTCCTGATCTGCACCAACACGATGCACAAGGTCGCCGACCGCGTGCAGGACGCGGTCGGCGTCCCGCTGCTGCACCTCGCGGACGCCACCGCGGACGCGGTGCTCGGGGCCGGGCTGCGCACGGTGGGGCTGCTGGGCACCGCCTTCACCATGGAGCAGGACTTCTACCGGCGGCGGCTGGAGGCGCGCGGGCTGACCGTGCTGGTGCCCGGCGCCGACGACCGGGCGCTGGTGCACCGGGTGATCTACGAGGAGCTGTGCCTCGGCGTGGTGCGGGACTCCTCGCGGGAGAGCTACCGGCGGGTCATCGCCGAGCTGGCCGAGAACGGCGCCGAGGGCGTCGTCCTCGGCTGCACCGAGATCGAACTGCTCGTCGGCCCCGGCGACAGCACGGTGCCGCTCTTCCCCACCACCCGGCTGCACGCCGAGGCCGCCGTCCGCGCGGCCCTCACCACCGCCGAGTAGCCCGCCCGGCGGTGCCCGCGGGGCGGGCGCCGCCGCTCAGGCGGCGGAGCCGGCCTCCTCCGCCGGCGGCACCGTCGCGGGCATACCGAAGACGTCGGCGATGAGCTCCAGGCTGCGCAGCCGTTCGGCCGCGCCGTGGACGTTGGCGGTCAGCATGAGCTCGTCGGCGCCCGTCCGGGAGACCAGGTCGGTGAGACCGGCACGGACGGCG
This sequence comes from Streptomyces bohaiensis, assembly GCF_012033785.1. Taxonomy (GTDB): domain Bacteria; phylum Actinomycetota; class Actinomycetes; order Streptomycetales; family Streptomycetaceae; genus Streptomyces; species Streptomyces bohaiensis. The sequence continues at coordinate 13,571 of NZ_JAAVJC010000066.1, read as the reverse complement.
TCGGGGGTGCCGTGCACGGCGTGTGCCAGCCAGTCGTCCGCGATCGCCCGCTCGCGTGCGGTGAACGGGTACTGCTCGGCCTCCTCCGGGGTGGCCAGCGGGGCGGTCTCCCCCCGGCTGAGCCGCACCACCGCGAGGGCGCTGGTCAGCAGCTGCCGACGGGCGGCGGCCTCCGTCTCCGCGGCGAGGGCCAGCACCGAGACCATCGCGTGCGGCCGGTCGAGCACGGCCGAGGGGCGGAACGCGGCGCGGTAGGTCTCCAGCGCCGCCATGGTGCCGCGGCCCGCGAAGTGGTGTGCGAAGGAGAACGGCAGCCCCAGCCGGCCGGCCAGTTCGGCGCTGAAGTTGGACGATCCCAGCAGCCAGATCGGCGGCCTGCCGGTGCTGCCCTGCACGGGCCCGGGCACGGCGTGGACCCCCGCGTACCGGTGGCCGGTCGGGAAGTCGTCGTCCAGGAAGCGCGTCAGTTCGTCCAGCGCCTGCGGGAACCGGTCGGCGGCCTCGCGGACGCGGTCGCTGCCGCGGAGTGCGGCGGCCGTCACACCGTTGGTGCCCGGCGCGCGGCCCAGACCGAGATCGATGCGCCCGGGCGCCAGCGCCTCCAGCGTCCCGAACTGCTCCGCCACGACCAGCGGTGCGTGGTTGGGCAGCATGACACCGCCGGAGCCCAGCCGCACCCGGCCGGTCCAGGCCGCGAGGTGCGCCAGCAGCACCGCCGGGGAGGAACTGGCGACCCCGGCCACCGAGTGGTGCTCCGCCACCCAGAACCGCCGGAAGCCGCGGGCGTCGGCGAGTCGGGCGGTGTCGGTGGTCGCGCGCAGCGCGTCAGCGGCGGTGTGGCCGCTGCCGACCGTGGCCAGATCGAGCACCGACAGCGGCACGGGGGCCTCCCCGACCGCCGGGCCGCGGATCTCCCCCGCCGACTCCGTCGAACCCTTCACGTGCTGCCCCTTCCTCCGGCGATCCTGTCGGGAGTCCGCGCACGGTCCCCCGGTGCGACGGGCACGCGGCCCGGCTCTCCCAGGCCGGCGGTGTCGCTCGGCGGCGGCCGCGGTGGCGTCCCCGTGAAGCGCAACCGGGTGGCGGTGCGCGGCATTCCCGGGCCGCTCGGGTTACCCCGCGGCGTGCCGGGACGGGGTGCCCGAGCCGGGGCCGGGAAGCTGGCGGGCGGTCACGGCGCGGGGCGGTCTCCCGTGCGGCGGCACAGCAGCGGCGACGAACCCGAGGAGTGACGAGGATGGCCACGTGCGAGGTCTGCGGGAACGAGTACCGGATGGCGTTCGAGGTGCGGGTGGCGGGCGCCGTGCACGTCTTCGACTCGCTGGAGTGTGCGGCGCAGCGCATCGCGCCGGTCTGTGAGAACTGCGGCTGCCGGATCCTGGGCCACGGCCTGGAGACCGAGGGGGGCCGCTTCTACTGCTGCGGGCACTGCGCCCGGGCACAGGGTGCGGGCCACCTGGTCGACCACGGCTGACTGCGGCGGGCCGCCGTCGCTCGGGGCGCATCCGGCGCCGCCCGCCCGGCCGGTTCGCCGGGCGGGCGGCGTCGGTGCGTCGCCCCTCAGGGCAGGTAGCGCTCGACGGCGGCCGGGCCGTGCTCCTCCAGCAGCCGTCGTGCGTGCTCCAACCGCTCGGGGGTGACGTCCTTCCCGGTGAGCCGCACCAGGTCCTCGGGATCGACCGGCCCTTCGGCCCCGGTGCGGAGCAGCCGGTCGGGTGTCGGGCTGTCGATCGGCGGGTCCGTCGCCTCGTCCATGAACGGCTGCTCGGAGTCGGGCTCTGATGCGTGGGCCATGGTGCACCTCCCGTGCGGGGTCCGCGGCCCCTCCACGGTAGGCGCGGCTCGGGGGCCCCGCATCCGTTGCCCGGCGTGCGCACCGCGTCGACGTGTGCCGGGGGGCGCGGCGCCCCGCGGGAGGTGCGGGGGCCGAGGCCGACGAGCCCCACCCCGCACCGGTCCGCTCCGGGCCTTCCTCCCCCGGAGCGGAGCACTCCGGAGACCGCCGCCCGGGCGCGGGCGATGTCACTGGCGACACCACAACCGACCGTTCCCGACCGGTTCTGTCGGCGCCGCCGCCTACGGTGAACGGCAGTGAACGACACGACCGCCGAGTGCATCCGCTCGGCACGGAGGAGGCCCCATGACCGAGGTCGAGATCTGGCGGCTGGTGGACCGTGCCACGGCGACGACCGTCGGCGAGATACACGTCGAGGACGCGGACTTCCCCTGGCTGACGGGGCGGTTCACGCCCCGGCCCGGCTTCACGTCCTTCCGGCCGCTCTTCGACGCACTGGCGGAAAGGCTGGAGGCCGAGGACTGGGACGGCTTCGAGCTGGCGCACGACCGCATCGACACGGCGCTGGCGCTGCATCGGCCCGGGGCGGGGGCGGTGCCGGACTACCTGCTGCGGCTCGACGGTGACGAGGCGGCGTTCCGGTGGGCCGACGCGCCGTTCCCCGCCCCCTGACCGACGCCGGCGACCCTCCCGTTCCCCGGGATCGGGCGCACACCGCACCGCGAGACGGCAGGCGCAACGCGAAGATCCCGCCCAGTCTTTCGACCGGACGGGATCTCCCTGGCTGCTCGTTCCTGGAACTTCGTGAGCTGCCTCGCTGTGGACCTGTGGGGATTTGAACCCCAGACCCCCTCGTTGCGAACGAGATGCGCTACCAGGCTGCGCTACAGGCCCTTGCGAACGATCAGAACTCTAGCACCTCGACCGCCCCGGACCGAAATCGGCGGCCGGACCCCGGAGCCACCGCCGGGTGGGGCACTGCCGCACTCCGGACCGGCGGCGGACCGCCGGGGTCACTCCCCGGCGGCCCGCGGTCGGTCCTCGTCGACGCGCTCCTCGTACTGGTCGAAGAGCGGGGTCCGCTGCGGGCGGACGGTGCCGCCCGAGGTGGCCGGGCCGGGGACCGCCACGGCGGCCCCGCCGGCGGTGGTGGACCGGGCCGCGCTCCAGGTGTCGGGGGCGTCCAGGTCGACGGTCCGGTTGCTGCGGGGGGCCACCGGTGCGTTGACGTAGGTGGGCAGGGGGACCGGCGCCGGCTCCCAGCCGTCCGCGTCGGGCGCGCCACCGCTGCGCTCCTGGTCGACCCATTCCGCGTGGTCGGTCTGCTCGACCAGCGCCCGCCGGCCCTCGGCGGCGGGCGAGGCGGCGGGTTCGGGGACCACGGGCTGCGGGCGGGGCCGCTCCCGGAGGCGGCGCGCCGCTTCCTCGGCCCGGCGGCGGTCCATCGTCACCGCGTACCGCCGTCGCTCCTGACGGCGAAGGTGGACGATGTACACGCTCAGCAGCACGGCGGGGGCGACGGGGAGCCACATCAGCAGCGGGCCGCCGATCGCCATCGCGACGATGCCGCTGCCGGCGAAGGTGAGGAACAGCAGCATGGTGACGCGGCGACGTCTCGCGAGGACCTTGGCCCGGACCCCGGGCCACTCCTCATGGGCCGCGGGTCCCCGCTCCGCCGGCGGCCGCGCCGGTTGGTCGTCCGGGTCCTCGGCGACAGCGCGCAGTTCCGTGACGGGGTCGGCGTAACCGCGCAGGTCGGAGTAGGGGTCGGGAGCCGCCTGATCGGCGTCGCCGGGGTGGGGCCCCGCGGCGTCCGCCTCACCGTGCGCCGCTACACCCGCTTCCGAGGCGGCAACCGGCTCGCCTGGCTCGACGTCCCCTCCGGACCGGCGACGTCGCCGTTCGGTCTCCCGGGCGGAACGGCGCTCCAGTCCCGCACGGCCCGACAGCAACCGGATGGCGGTGCTGAAGCGCTCCGTCGGACGGGCTTCGTTCAGCTCGTCCTGGCGGCGGAGCCACATCGGTACGAGATACGCGGCCCACGCCCCAACGATCATTGCGAAGATGAGGCCATGGCTGTTCACGGTCACACGGTAGAGGGGTTTCCGCGACCGCATCAGCCACATTGCGCGGTGTGTTGCGGGTTCTGGCCGCCATCCCGGTGTTTTCCTCGGATTGTTATGAAGGAGGACCGGATTTATCGAATGTCTGTTTTATTTTCTGCGTGATTGCCGACGCCGGGAGCGTCGACGGCAGCCGCCCCGCCCGCCGCCCCGCGGGCACGCCACCCCGGGAGCAACCCCTCCGGCACATCCTCGGAGTTGAGCGTGTACACGATGTGGTCGCGCCAGCCGCCGTCGATGTGGAGGTACCGCGGCCGCAGGCCCTCCTCGCGGTACCCGAGCTTCTCGACGACCCGTCGGCTGGGACCGTTCTCCGGTCGGATGCAGATCTCCAGGCGGTGCAGACCCACTGTCAGGAAGCAGTGGTCGGTGACCATCGCCACAGCGGTCGGGATCACTCCGCGGCCCGCGACGGCACTGTCCACCCAGTACCCGATGTGCGCCGCGCACAGCGAACCCCAGGTGATGCCCGCCACCGTCAGCTGCCCCACCATGCGGCCCTGGTAGGTCACGACGAACGGCATCATCCGACCCGCGTGCGCCTCGGCCCGCAGGTGGCGCACATTCTGACGGAACGTGGGACGGCGCGGCTGGTGGTGCCCGGGCGGCGCCGGGGGCACGGTGGCCTCCCACGGCCGCAGCCACGCGCGGTTCCGCTGGTTGATCTCCCGCCAACTCGCGTGATCGCGCTGCCGGATGGGACGCAGACCCACCTCGCCCTCGACGAGCTCCACCGGCCAGTGGGCGTTCACGACCGCTCCCCGGGGGCGGCCGACGCACCCTCGGGCGCGTCCTCGGCGGAGCGCGGGTGGTCGCCCCCGCGCAGCTGGTCGACGGCGTGCGTCAGCAGCGGGCCGAGCACGGCGAGCCCGTCCTTCACGCCACCGGTGGACCCCGGCAGGTTGACGACGAGCGTGCGGCCGGCGACACCGGCCACCCCCCGGGACAGCGCCGCGGTGGGCACCTTCACCAGCCCCGCCGCGCGGATCGCCTCGGCGATGCCCGGCACCTCCCGGTCGATGACGCGGCGGGTCATCTCGGGAGTGAGATCGCCGGGGGTCAACCCCGTCCCGCCCGTGGTGACCACCACGTCGTACCCGGCCTCGACGGCGGCGCGCAGCGCGGCGGCCACCGGCTCGCCGTCGGGCACGACCTGCGGGCCCTCGGTGGCGAAGCCGAGCGCGCGGAGCCCCTCGGCGAGCAGCGGTCCCCCGGTGTCCCGGTAGACCCCCGCGGCGGCGCGGTTGGAGGCGGTGACGGCGAGCGCCCGGTAGCGCGCGGTGGTCACGGCTCCCGGCTCCAGTCGCCCGAGGCGCCGCCGGACTTCTCCTCGACCCGGACGTCGGTGATCACCGCGTGGCGGTCGACGGCCTTGACCATGTCGACCACGGTCAGCGCCGCGACGGAGACCGCGGTGAGCGCCTCCATCTCGACACCGGTGCGGTCGGTGGTGCGCACCGTCGCGGCGATCTCGACGGCGTCGTCGGCGACGGTCAGCTCGACGGAGACACCGGAGATCGCCAGCGGATGGCACAGCGGCACCAGCTCGGGGGTGCGCTTGGCGCCCATGATGCCCGCGATGCGTGCCACGGAGAGGGCGTCGCCCTTGGGCATGCGGTCCGGGCCGGCGCGCAGCAGCTCCACGACCTCGGGTGCCACCCGCACCCGGCCGGTGGCGCGCGCGGTGCGCCGGGTGGTCTCTTTGGCGGAGACGTCGACCATCCGGGCCGCTCCGGCCTCGTCGATGTGCGTCAGACGGGTGCTGCTCATGATGGCCAACGGTACCCCGGCCCGTCAGACCGGCGTGTCCAGGAGCACCACGTCGAGCTCGTCGCCCGGGGTGATCTCGGTGGTGTGCTCCGGGACCACGATCAGCGCGTCGGCATGGGCGAGCGCCCCGGTGAGGTGGGAGCCGGAGCCGCCGACCGGTCGCACGGTCCGGCGGTAGGAGTCGTGCACGCCCCGCAGGAACTGGCGTTTGCCGGGCGGCGAGGAGCGCGGCCCGTCCGCCTCCAGCGTGGCGCGGACGCCCGGCCGGAAGGGGTTGGGGAGCCCGGACATCCGCCGCAGCGCCGGCCGGACGAAGACCTCGAACGAGACGTAGGAGCTGACGGGGTTGCCGGGGAGCGCGAGCACCGGGATGCGCGCCTCTCCGAGCACCCCGAACCCCTGCGGCTTGCCGGGTTGCATGGCGATCTGCCGGAAGTCGACGTGCCCGGCGGTGCGCCCGAGGTTGCTCAGCGCCTCCTTCACCACGTCGTGGGCGCCGACGCTGACGCCGCCGGAGGTGACGATGAGGTCGGCGCGGATGAGCTGGTCCTCCAGCACCGTCCGCAGCGCGCGGGCGTCGTCGGCCACGGCGCTCACGCGGTAGACGACGGCGCCGGCCTCCTTCGCGGCGGCGGAGAGGGTGAAGCTGTTGGAGTCGTAGATCCGGCCCGGTCCCAGCTCGTCGCCCGGCCGCACCAGTTCGCTCCCGGTGGAGACCACCACCACACGCGGGCGGGGCCGGACCCGGACGAAGGCGCGGCCGATGCCGGCCAGCAGCCCCACCTGCGGCGCGCCGATCAGCGTGCCGGCGGTCAGCGCGACCGACCCCGCCGCGATGTCGGAGCCCCGCGTGCGGATGTACTGGCCCGGCTCCGGCGCACGGAAGACCTGCACCTGTCCGTAGGCGACGCTGCCCGGGGCCATCGCCTCGGCGGGACCGTGGCCGCTGCCGCCGTCGGTCCACTCGACGGGGACGACGGCGTCGGCCCCCTGGGGCAGCGGACCGCCCGTCATGATGCGGACCGACTGGCCGGGCCCCACCACCGGCGGGTCGCCCGTCCCGGCGACGACCTCGCCGGTCACCACCAGCCGCACGGGGGCGGAGTGGCCGGCGCCCCGGAGGTCGGCGGAGCGCACCGCGTAGCCGTCCATGGAGCTGTTGTCGAACGGCGGGAGGGCGATCGGTACCGTGACGTCCTCGGCGAGGACGCATCCGTGCGCGTCGAGCAGCTGGAGCTCGATGGGCTCCAGCGGCCTGACGGCGGCGAGGATGTCCTCCAGGTGGTCGTTGACCGACCAGATGTCACTCAATCTCTCGCATCTCCCCGTTGACGTACTTGGTGAGCCAGTCCCGGAAGTCGGGCCCCAGGTCCTCACGTTCGCACGCGAGCCGGACGATCGAGCGCAGGTAGTCGGCACGGTCGCCCGTGTCGTACCGCCGGCCGCGGAAGACGACGCCGTGGACGGGGCCGCCGAGCGCGGGGTCGCCGGCGAGGGTCTGCAACGCGTCGGTGAGTTGGATCTCGCCGCCGCGGCCGGGCGGCGTGCGGCGCAGCACGTCGAAGACGGCGGGGTCGAGCACGTAGCGGCCGATGACCGCGAAGTTGCTGGGCGCGTCCGCCTGCTCCGGCTTCTCCACCAGCCCGGTGACGCGCACCACGCCGTCGCTGTCGGTGGCCTGGACCGCGGCGCAGCCGTAGAGGTGGATCTGGGAGGGGTCGACCTCCAGCAGCGCGACGACGCTGCCGCCGAGCCGCTCGCGCACCTCCGTCATCCGGGCGAGCAGCGGGTCGCGCGGGTCGATGAGGTCGTCGCCGAGGAGGACGGCGAACGGCTGGTCGCCGACGTGCGGCTCCGCGCAGGCGACCGCGTGGCCCAGACCGCGGGGGTCGCCCTGGCGCACGTAGTGGACGGTGGCGAGGGTGCTGGACTCCAGGACGCGGGAGAGACGGCCCTCGTCGCCCTTGGCCCGCAGGATCTCCTCGAGCTCGTAGTTGCGGTCGAAGTGGTCCTCCAGCGGCCGCTTGTTGCGGCCGGTGACCATGAGGACGTCGGTCAGACCGGCGCTGGTCGCCTCTTCGACGACGTACTGGATGGCCGGTCGGTCCACGACCGGCAGCATTTCCTTGGGAGTGGCCTTCGTTGCGGGGAGGAACCGAGTACCGAGGCCGGCGGCGGGAATGACTGCCTTGGTGATCGCGGAACGCGCTGAGGTCATACCGGTCACCTTATCCGTTTAGTCTGCTTGTACAGCGCATCCGACGGCGGGTGCCCGAGCAGGCGGGACGCCCGCGCGTGCGCCCCGCACGACCGGCCCCCGGGGAGCGGCAACTGTGGACGAGAGCATGGCCATCGCGGCACGGAAACGTGAGGTCCGCAGGGACCTGCTGGCGGTGCGCGCGGCAATGGCCGACGACGAGCTGGAGCACGCCGGCGCGGCGCTGACGAAGCAGGCACTGGCGCTGCCGGAGCTGGCCGACGCGCACACCGTCGCGGCCTACGTCGCCGTCGGTCACGAGCCGGAGACCCGCCCGCTGCTGGAGGCGCTCCGCGCCCGCGGAACGCGCGTCCTTCTGCCGGTGCTCCTCCCCGACGACGACCTGGACTGGGCTCGCTACGAGGGCGGCGCCGAACTCGCCGAGGCGGAGCACCCCGGGCGCATCCGGCTCTACGAGCCAGCCGGTGAGCGGCTCGGGACGCATGCCGTGACCGAGGCCGACGTGGTGCTGCTGCCCGGGCTCGCGGTCGACGGGCGCGGCATCCGGATGGGACGCGGCGGCGGTTCGTACGACCGGGTGCTGGCACGACTCGCGGTGAGCGCGGCCCTCCCCGACGACGCGGCCCGGGCCGCATCGGACGGAACCGCCCGCGCGGCGGGCTCCGCTGCCTCGGCGGTCGGCACCGCGGCCCCCGCGGGCAGCGACGGCGCGGTCCACCCGGGCAGCGAGGACGGCCCCCACGACGGCGCCCCCGCGGACCGACCGGGCACCGGCCCCGGCAGGCCGCTGCTGGTGGCGGTGGTCTACGGCCACGAGATCGTCGGCCACCTCCCCGACGAGCCGCACGACCAGCCGGTGCACGCCGCCCTCACCCCCGAGGGCGTCCACCGCTTCCCCGGCTGACGGACCCGGTTCGCCGGCCTGCCGGACCGGGTCCGGCCCGGCAGGCCGGCGACCGCCGGGGACCGGGGACGACCGACGAAGACACCGCGGCCGCCGGAAGGCTGCTGCGCCTTCCGACGGCCGCGGTGTCCCACCGGGCGTGCGGGCCGGCTACGGGATGAGCGCCATCGTGTCGGTGGTCGCCTCGTTCACCGCGTCGTCGCTCCAGGCCCACGGGAGGAACTCGCCGTCCGCCCACAGCTCCGTCTGGTCGGTGTAGTTGCGGTGGTAGGCGTGCCCGGAGGCGCCGGCCAGGTTGATCCACTGCGACTCGTCGAAGTCCGCCATGTTCACGATCATCCGCATCGAGGGCACCCAGGTGACGTCGTAGCCACCCGCGGCGTTCCACCCCGTCGCGTCCACCGCGTCCTTGCCGCCGGAGAGGTCCCAGGGACCGCGGTTGAGCAGCCAGCGCACCGGCGCCGGGCCCTCCGTACCGAGCGTCTGGTTCTGCAGCTCCAGCTGGTGCAGCCGGCCCCAGCTCCAGGTGGAGATGTCCTTGCCGAGCAGCGCGGTCAGTTCCCAGCGGGCGTCCCGCATGGCCTTGGCCAGCAGCTCGTCACGGTTCTCCGACGGCGGGACGGTGCGGTTGCCGGAGGTCACCCACCAGTCGCTCTCCTCCTCGTCCAGCAGCGACCGGACGACCTCGAACCACCGGGAACCCCCGTCGGGCTGGGCGGAGTCGGGGGACCGCTCACCGCACTCGCGGACCAGCGGCGCCCGCCCGTCGATGTCCTCGATCGGACCCGAGTCGCCGGTCGGACGCACCCGCAGGCACTGCCCTTCGACCCGGACCTCCTTCGGCAGCTTGTGGCCGAAGGCCAGCTTCAGCACGTGCCGCCAGACCGCGTTGTAGTAGGCGGCCGACGCCGAGTCGGCGTCCTGGGTGTAGTCCCAGCCCTCCAGCAGCTCCTGGGCCTCACGGACGTAGGCGTCCGAGACGTCGACCTTCAGCAGGTACGGCACCAGGACCTTGGCCATCTCGTTGCTGTTGTCCAGCTGGATGGTGCGCATGTCGCCCATCGAGATCTTCCCGCCGTCCTTGATCTTGGACTGGATCAGGTCGTCGATGCGCTGGCTGCGGGTGCCGTAGTTCCAGTCGTCGGTCAGCAGGTAGGGGTACTCGTCCGGGTCGATGACCGCCTGGTTGGCGGTGACGATGTAGCCGCGCTCCGGGTTGTACTCCCAGGGCATCTCCTCCTGGGGGATGTAGCCCTCCCAGTCGTAGGAGGAGTCCCAGCCTGGGGCCGGGTATCGGCCGTCGCCGGCGCCGCGGACCGGGATGCGCCCGGGCGCCTGGTATCCGATGTTGCCCTCGGTGTCGGCGTAGATCAGGTTCTGGGACGGCACCGCGAAGTCCGCGGCGGCGGCCCGGAACTCCTCGAAGTCGGACGCCCGGTTGAGGTTGAAGACGGCGTCCATCGTCTTCGACGGCTCCAGCGCGGTCCAGCGCAGCGAGACGGCGTAGCCGTTGCCGCGGTCCGGGGCGGCGTTGCCGACGGGCGCCAGCCCACCGGTGTCGCGGAGCTCCTCGCTGCGGTCCGAGACGATCGGACCGTTCTCGGTGGCGCGCACCGTGATCTCACGGGACTCGCCGCCGGCGACGTGGATGGTCTCCTTGCGGGTGGTGTAGGGGACCTCCTCGTCGTCGCGCAGGTAGGTGCCGTCGTTGAGCTTCTCCAGGTACAGGTCGGTCACGTCGGCGCCGAGGTTGGTGAAGCCCCAGGCGATGTCCTGGTTGTGGCCGATGACCACACCGGGCATCCCGGAGAAGCTGAAACCGGAGACCGCGAACGGGCAGCTGTCGCTGACCTCGGTGCAGTGCAGGCCCATCTGGTACCAGATGGACGGCAGCATCGGCGCGAGGTGCGGGTCGTTGGCGAGCAGCGGCTCACCGGTCGTGGTGTAGTCGCCGGAGATCACCCACGAGTTGGAGCCGATGCCGCTGCCGTTGGGGCCGAGCAGCGCCGGGACCTCGTCCAGGGCGTCGGCGACCGCGGCGAGCTGGGTGGCGACATCCGAGCCGAGCCCCGCGACGTCGCCGCCACCGGGAGTGCCGTCCTCCGGGGCACCCGATCCCGGGAGCCCGTCGCCGGGGGTGCCGTCACCGGGAAGGCCGTCGGTGCCGTCGCCGGGGGTGCCGTCACCGGGGAGACCGTCGGCGCCGTCGCCGGTGCCGTCGTCACCGGAGCCGCCGGCCGAGCCACCGCCGTCGGGGTCGTAGGCCCCGCCGGAGACCCCGCCGCCGGAGACGATCGGGGCGTTGCGGTCGTACGGGTAGGGCGGGTACAGCTCGTCGATCTGCTCCTGGCTGAGCCGGCCGGCCAGCAGGGAGCGGTCGATCTCCTCCTGGAGGTTCCCCCGCAGGTCCCACGCCATCGCCTTGAGCCAGGCGACGGAGTCGACCGGGTCCCACTCCTCGGGTGCGTAGTCGTTCACCAGCCCGAGTGCGGCGTACTCGACGGAGAGCTCGGCGCCGGAGCGCCCGCCGAGGTAGGCGTTGACGCCGTCGGCGTAGGCCTGGAGGTAGGTGACGGTGTCGTCCGACAGCTCCTCGTCGAACTCCTGTTGGGCGATGTCGCGCCACCCCAGGGTCCGCAGGAACGCGTCGGTCTCGACCTGCCCCTCGCCGAACATCTCCGAGAGCCGTCCGGAGGTCATGTGCCGCCGGACGTCCATCTCCCAGAAACGGTCCTGCGCGTGGACGAAGCCCTGCGCATGGAACAGGTCCTCGGCGGAGTCCGCGTAGAGCTGCGGGATGCCGTTGGCGTCCCGCTTGACGTTCACCGGGGCCGACAGACCGTCAAGGGTGATCTGACCGGTCACCTGGGGGTGGGAGGCGCGGACGGTGTCGACCGCCCAGAAGGCACTGAAACCCAGCCCCGCCAGCAGCAGCAACACCACCACGATGACGAACAGGCGGAGACGTCGCGTTTTCTTCTTGGCGGGCATCGCTGTCCTTCGCAGGCCATGGGCGGACTGGAAGCAACCATAGACACTCCGCGGGGCGCGTCGTTCCGCCGGGGATCGCTTCGCGACCCCGCGCACCACGCCGAACACGCCCTGCCAGGCGCCCTGTCGGCCGTACCGGCCCTGGCCGCCGTCCCCCCGGGGCGACCACCGCGACCCCCCGCGCCGACGGGACCCGCGGACCGCCACCGGGCGCCGCGCACCGGCACGCGGCGGTGCCCCGCCCGCCCCTGCCGCCCCGCGGCCGGCGCCCGAGCGCACGGCGCGAGCCGGGTCGCCGCACGCCCCCGCCGACGCCGCGCCCACGCCCCGGACGACGGCGCCGCGCACCCGCCGCACCCGCGCCGGGCGGGGCTCCGGGGACCTTCGGCAGTGGACTATGAGGCCGGAATGTTGCACGATGGACCGTCGTTAGCACTCACCGAAGCAGAGTGCCAGGAGGAATACCGTGCCGACGTACCAGTACCAGTGCACCGCGTGCGAAGAGGGCCTCGAGGTGGTGCAGAAGTTCACCGATGACGCCCTCACCGAGTGCCCCAGCTGCCAGGGTCGGCTGAAGAAGGTCTTCTCAGCGGTCGGCATCGTCTTCAAGGGCTCCGGCTTCTACCGGAACGACAGCCGCAGCACCAGCTCCAGCTCGTCGCCCGCGAGCGGCAGCAAGAGCGAGAAGAAGTCCGGCGGCGCCGACAAGCCCGCCGCGTCCTCGGACAGCGGCTCCGGCAGCACGTCCTCCTCCTCGACCGGCGACTCGTCCTCGTCGTCGAGCAGCAGCTCCGGGACCACCAAGACGACGGCCGGCAGCGCCGCGTGACGGCCCGCGCCTCGATCGGCGTCATCGGCGGATCCGGGTTCTACTCCTTCCTCGACGATGTGACGGAACTCACCGTCGAAACGCCGTACGGGGCGCCCAGCGACTCGCTGTTCCTCGGCCGGGTCGGGGAACGGGACGTAGCCTTCCTCCCCCGCCACGGACGTGGCCACCACCTGCCGCCGCACCGCATCAACTACCGGGCCAACCTCTGGGCACTGCGCTCGGTCGGCGTCCGACAGGTTCTGGCGCCGTGCGCGGTGGGCGGGCTGCAGCCGCAGTACGGTCCGGGGACCCTCGTCGTCCCCGACCAGCTGGTCGACCGCACCAAGGGCCGAGTCCAGACGTACTTCGACGGCGAGCCCCGCGCCGACGGGGTGCGCCCCCATGTCGCGCACGCGACCTTCGCCGACCCGTACTGCCCGCAGGGCCGTTCCGCCTCGCTCGCCGCGGCGCGGGAGGCCCGGTGGGAGGCGGTCGACGGCGGAACGCTCTGCGTCGTCGAGGGGCCGCGCTTCTCCACTCGCGCCGAGTCCCGCTGGCACGCCGCCCAGGGATGGTCGGTGGTCGGCATGACGGGCCACCCCGAGGCGGTCCTCGCGCGGGAGCTGGAGCTCTGCTACTCGGCGCTGGCGCTCGTCACCGACCTGGACGCCGGCGCGGAGAACGGCGACGGCGTCTCCCACGCCGAGGTCCTCGAGGTCTTCGCGAAGAACGTGGACCGGCTGCGCGACGTCCTCTTCGACGCCGTCGACCGGCTGCCGCAGGAGCAGGGCACCTGCTTGTGCACGACCGCCCTGGACGGTCAGGAGACCGGGCTGCCGCTGCCCTGAGCCGGCGCGGCCCCCGACGCCGCGTCCCACCCCGGGCAGCACGCCCGGGGCGTGACCAACTGCACGCGCCGGCCGGGCGTGACGCCTGGCCGGCGCGGTCGGCGTCGCCCC
>NZ_JAAVJC010000065.1 GCF_012033785.1 Streptomyces bohaiensis | reverse complement strand
TTCCGGCACGGCCCGCGCTCCCGTCCGCCCGCCGTCGCCGCGCCCCTGCCGCACTGCTGCGGGTGCCGAGGCCGTCCGCCGCACCACGCTGCCCGGCGCTGCGCCCGCCGTGCTCCGCGCCGACCACCCGACCGCAGATCGCTCCCCCGCGGGCTCCGGCCTCGCCCGGCCCGCGGCAGAACGCGGACCGACGAGTTCCGGAACTCGGTTCTCTTGCAACCCAGTTGTGGAGGCGCTGCAATGGACCCGCACCAGGCTTCCTCACCTCCCCCACAGCCGCGCCCGCCGCCGCCGCGCCCAGCGCGCGGGGCACCGGGCACGGGTCCGACGGCGGTACCACCGCCAGAGAGGACGTGGCCCATGACGGGTCCCCGGCCCGCCCGCGCCTCCTCCACCGCATCCCCGCACCCCGGCGCCGAACGCCGCCGCCGGCTACTGCGCCGACCGCGCCTCGTCGTCGCCGCGCTGGCGCTGAGCCTCGGGGCGTCGCTGCTGGCCTCGGGTGCCACTGCCACCGCGCTGCCCGACGCGACGGCCCCGTCCCTCACCGCCGCCGCCCCGGCCGTCGAGCCCCCGTCCACCCAGAACGTCGTCTTCTTCGACGACTTCAACGGCCCCGCCGGAGCCGGCGTCGACAGCAGCAAGTGGACCCATGAGGTGGGTGACAACTGGGGCAACAACCGCGAGTCGCAGTACTACACACCGGGCACCCGCAACGCCGCACTCGACGGCAACGGGAACCTCGCGATCACCGCCCGCAAGGAGAACCCGAACAACTACCAGTGCTGGTACGGGCGGTGCGAGTACACCTCCGCGCGCCTCAACACCGCCGGCAAGTTCAACGCCCAGTACGGCCGCGTCGAGGCCCGCATCAAGGTCCCCCACGGCCAGGGGGTGTGGCCGGCGTTCTGGATGCTCGGCGCCGACTACGCCAACGTCGGCTGGCCGCAGACCGGTGAGATCGACATCATGGAGAACGTCGGCTTCGAGCCCGGCAGGATCCACGGGACGCTGCACGGCCCCGGCTACTCCGCGGGCGGCGGCATCGGCGCCTCCTACACGCTGCCCGGCGGGCAGCGGTTCGCCGACAACTTCCACGTCTTCGCCGTCGACTGGTCACCCAACCGCATCTCCTGGTCGGTCAACGGCACCGTGTACCAGACCCGCACCCCCGCCGACCTCGGCGGACGGCAGTGGGTGTTCAACAAGCCGTTCTTCCTGATCCTCAACTTCGCCGTGGGCGGCGAGTGGCCCGGCTACCCCGACTCCTCCACGCAGTTCCCGCAGCAGATGCTCGTCGACTACGTCCGCGTCACCGAGGGCCAGACGCCCCCGCCCACCGGCCGCACCGGCACCATCACCGGACTCGCCGGGAAGTGCGTGGACGTCGCGGGCGCCAACACCGCCAACGGCACCCCCATCCAGCTCCACGACTGCAACGGCAACGCCGCCCAGCAGTGGACCATCCCCGGCGACGGCACCCTCCGGGCCTACGGCAAGTGCCTCGACGTGGACGGCCCCTCCACCGCCGACGGTGCCGCTGTCCACCTCTGGGACTGCCACGGCGGTGCCAGCCAGCAGTGGGCGATCAGCGGAGCACGGGACATCGTGAACATCCCGGCGAACAAGTGCCTCGACGTCCGCGAGAACAACGCCAACAACGGGACGCGACTCCAGATCTGGACCTGCTCCGGCAACCCCAACCAGAAGTGGAACACCCCGTGACCGGGCTCTGACCACCTGACCCGCCACTCCCGCCGGCGCGATGCCCGCCCACCCGAGGGCCGGGCACCGCGCCGGCCCTCGACGGACACCCGCAGCACGAGCGCACAGTGAAGCCCCTCCCGGGAGTCCCGGGAGGGGCTTCACTGTGCGCTCGGCAGGATTCGAACCTGCAACCTTTTGATCCGTAGACCAGGATCCCCAGGTCTCTGACCTGGGGATTCATGCTCTCTTCGCAGCTCACCGGATGGTCAGCGACAGCTACGACGCACTACGACCAAGGCACTCCGCCCGCGCGTTCTCCCAGTTTTCTCCCACCCGTCTCCCATGCTCACCGGGCAGGCTGTGCGGCTCTCGCCGCAACCGACGGGGTTCAGATGCGGTTGAGGCCAGGCCAGTGCGGGGGTTCGCCGGCCCCGCGGTGCAGGGCAGTGGTGGCTGTGGCCTCCATGGCTGCGTCCCCGGTGACGTACACGGCGGTGACGGTTCCGGCGCCTTCGGAGGATGCGGAGGAGTCGCCGTCCAGGCTGTGCATACACGAGTTCACCCGGGCTGCGAAGCGCTGAACGGCGCTGCCGACCGCGCCCGCGCTGCTGCTGCCGTACGTGAGGCCGCCACTGAGCTGATTCCAACCTGACTGGCGGGTAGTGCGGTTGGGCTGACAACGTGGTGAAGCCCCTGGTAGACGGATTCACGACCAAGATTCCCTCGCCCACCAGAGGCCTTCGTGTGCTTGTCTACCCGTCCGGGCTGGACGGACGTGTCCAGCTCTGCCCTGCGCCTGGTGTCGACCGAGCTCCGCCGACGTCGGGTGGTGATCGGTACCCGCTGGCGACGCCTGAACACGGGGCGCCAGGCCCTGCTCACCCTCGCCCACCTCCGCAACGGCCACCCCTACGCCCAGCTCGTGGCCGGGTTCGGCATCGGAACCGCGACCGCCTACCGGTACATCGCCGAGGCCGTGGAGGTCCTGGCCGCTCTCGCTCCGAGTCTCGCCGAGGCGGCACGGACTGCCTCGGCGAAGGCGTTCGTGCTGCTGGACGGCACGCTCCTGCCGATCGACCGCGTCGCCGCGGACCGGCCCTTCTACTCCGGCAAGCACAAGAGACACGGGGTGAACGTGCAGGTCCTCGCCGATCCCTTCGGCCGGCTGCTGTGGGCCTCACCAGCTCTACCCGGCGCTGTCCACGACATCCGCGCGGCTCGCGAACACGGCGTCGTCGAGGCCCTCGCCGAGGTCGGCAGCGCGTGCTGGGCCGACAAGGGATACCGCGGTGCCGGCGGCAGTTCCGCGCCCCTTGCTGGGGACGGTGGGACACCCTCTCCGCAGGCCAGCAGGCGGTGAACCGGTCCCACGCGAAGATCCCCGCACTCGTCGAACAGGCCGTCGCCACCCCGAAGTCCTGGCGACTCCTCCGCAAGCTGCGATGCTCCACCACCCGCATCACCGCCCTCGTACAGGCCGTCCTCACCCTGCATCTGGCCAGCTCACCGACTGATGGAAAAGGCTCAGTGACATCGCCGTTGGTTCCCAGCTGGCCTTCAATCAGCGGTTTGAGCTGTCTCCGGACTTTCCGTAGACCACTTGATCCTGGGGGTCATACGCAGTCAGCCCGTGCATCGACGCCAAGCCGAGCAGCAGCGAAGAGACTTCACTGGAACGCGACCAAGAGATGGCGGCAATTACGCACTCTCCATTGACATAGAGAGGAGAGGCCCATGGAGACTCCTCCATATTTTCTTCGCTTAGGTCTGGAAATTCGGAAATCAGAGCTCGATAGAAGTTCTCGACAGCTGAACTCTCCTCGACAATACCCGTAACTCCATCCGTCCACTGGTCGTAGATCTGAGCGGCCTCCTCTGATGTCGGGGCCACTATTTGATACCAAAAGACCAGATCGAAACTCATCGTCACCATCTCTCCCGAAGTCGCGAGCCGGGGCGGACTCGCAGCGCTGAGTTGCGGATACAGTGCCGCAGACCGGCCAGATCGCCTTGTGGGGTCGACCCGATCGTCCGGGTCCGCCCCACAGGCTCTACCGATCTATCCACACATCGTGGACCCCGACAAGCGTTCGGCCATCGCCAGTCGTGACCGTATTACCGGGCGTATTGAGCCAACCATCGAATTGCCGTTGCTGAGGATTCTTCTTGACAGTTCCGCCCTTGACCTCTATTCCGTACCACTGACCGTTGATCTCAACCGTGCCGTAATATTTGCAGACTCGCATTCCTGGTGCGGAAACTGCAGTTTCGCTGCGCATGACCACTGCGCCGTCCATTTCCACCTGATCCCAGGCGTTTGCTTCATCCGCAGCACCATCACGTCCAGGCTCGCCATTACGCTTCGAGAACTTGCCGTCCGCAGAGCGCGGAGCCCCAGTTGGGCATCCCCCAGAATTGTGTACGAGTAGCGGCGTCTCGCCCGCCAGCACACAGTGAGGTTTTGCCAACCTGGTCTCTGGGCTGGGCGGTTGGTTCGACACGTGAGTGAAGCCCCTGGTAGACGGGTTCACGACCAAGATCGCCCGATACCCACCAGAGGCTTCACGTGCTTGTCTACCCGTGCGGGCTGGACGTGTCCAGTCGGTCCCTGACCTTCCTCGCCGCTCGTCTGCGTGAGCACCGTCGTCGGATCGGAAGCCGTCGGCGCCGGCTCCCCGTCGGCCGTCAGGCGCTGCTGGTGTTGGCACATCTGCGTAACGGGACCACCTACGCCCAGCTCGCAGCAGGTTTCGAGGTCGGCACGAGTACCGTCTATCGGTACATCAACGAGGCCGTCGAGCTGCTGGCCGTACTCGCACCGACCCTCGACGAAGCAGTACGGACCGCTTCGAGGAAGGCCTACGTCCTGATCGACGGGACCCTGCTGCCGATCGACCGGATCGCCGCCGACCGGCCCTTCTACTCCGGCAAGCACAAGAAGCACGGGATGAACGTGCAGGTCCTCGCCGATCCCTTCGGCTGCTTGCTGTGGGCCTCGCCAGCCCTGCCCGGCGCTGTCCACGACGTCCGCGCGGCCCGCCAACACGGCATCGTCGACGCCCTCACCGAGGTCGGCAGCGCGTGCTGGGCCGACAAGGGACACCGCGTCGCCGTCGGCACAGTCCGCACCCCGTACTGGGGACGGTGGGCAACCCTCTCCGCAGGCCAGCAGGCGGTCAACCGGTCCCACGTGAAGATCCGAGCCCTCGTCGAACGGGCCGTCGCCATCCTCAAGTCCTGGCGACTCCTCCGCAAGCTCCGCTGCTCCACCACGCGCATCACCGGCCTCGTCCAAGCCGTCCTCGCCCTACATCTGGCCAGCTCAGCGTGAGGATGGCAAAGGCTCACTGGATGTGGCCGCGGTACTCAGGTCACCGGCCAGATCCGAGGTGGCGCTGGCGATTTCCGGCCGCTGGCCGTCAAACTGTCGGAGCACCGCCCGCACATGCGACGGAACAATGTCCCAGTCCACCAGCCTGCCCCCGCTCAACGTAGTTGTTGACCGACCGGGTTGATGGTACGGAACCGCCACTGCCGGACACAACTGGTACCGTCCATATACGCAAGGTGAGCTTGCATGGGGGCGAGCTGGACGCAGCACGCTACCGGCGAGGAGTTGGGGGAGCCCATGTCCATCGTCAGTCCGGCCGAGATCCCACGGTTTGCTGGAAACCTCGCAGAGCTGGAGCGAACTGTCACCGCTCTCAGACGTGATGGCGGACGATCTCCGACTGCGGAACGCGCCTCCACTCCACCTTCCAAGGCATCGCCCAGGGCTACACCGCCGCGGAGTCCGAAGACCTGCTGGCAACGACCGTCCCGTTACAGCAGACCGGGGCCCGGGTCAAGGACGCTGTCACCCAAGTAGCAACAGTGCTGGACCGCTATCTTCTCGAAGCGCGCATCATCGGGGACCGCCTTGCTGACCTGCGCGAACGCGCCCGTCAGCTTTCGAGCGGGGAGGCCGACGACCCGAGAACGATGGAGGAGAGCGAGCGCATCCGCGCGGAGGTCCGCGACGTAGTGACCGCCTTCGGGCGGCTCGAAGAGGAAACGGTCCGGCAGATCGACGGCGTGCTGGACGAGGAGTCACCCAGGGTAGGAGTGATCAGGGCCGGCTACGGCGACCACGGCTATGGCACTGGCGAGGATTCACCGCCGAACACCGAGGAGAACGCCGGCGACGGAGCGCAGTACGACTACATCCCCTGGCCCGAGGAAGGGGCTTTCCTGGCCCGGCACAAGAACACCATCGAACTCGCTGCGGCAGAATCCGGAATCGACCCCGCCACCCTTGTCGCCCTTCTGATCAAGGAAGGAGGCGGCCGGGCCGAATTCACGGAACTGCCATTCCTGTCCGGAGCGCTCCGCTCCCTGGAGGGCTTGGGGACGATCTTCGGAAGAAACCAGACGGTGGGCATCGGGCAGATGCGCCCCGATGTAGCCCAGCGCCTCTTCCGGGACTACTACGGACACGAGATATCGACGTCCGACGCACGAAGGGTGCTGGCCTGGGACGACACGTGGGGCATCCGGCTGGCGGCGGAACTCAGGTACATCAAGGAAGAGCTGGGAGTCACCGACCGAGAGGCGTACGTCATCTACGCAGCTGGAGCTCAAACTGAGGCCACCCGCCTGTGGCTCAGTGACGCACCAAGGGAACGGGCACCGCTGGTGTACGAGCGCGCGGACGGCGCAGAGAAGCACCACCAGTGGGCCGAGGAGTACTGGGAGAGAGCCGGCCAGGAGGACGGACGGGACCGGGAGCAGCGCAGGCGGCAGGAAGAACGAGAGCTTCACGAAGGCGACATGCAACGGTGACGAGAAGCAGCAGTACGCATGACCTGCCGTCCGATCGGCCTCCTCGCCAGGCCCGGCGGCGGGTCCCCGGGCCACTTCTGGTCGCCGGCCTCGCCATACTGGCGGTCGCAGTCGTGGCAGTCACCTTGGCGGCCACGGCGCTCAGCACGACCAAGAACGTCTCCAGCGCAGCCCGTGCCGAAGTGATCGGCGAGGCGCACCTCCTCGATGAGGTCGTTACCACCAGCCCCACCGGTGACAGTCCATACGAGATCCGCTATCTGGTGTTGGATCTCTCCCCTTCCGAGCAACGTCGCCGCCTCGAGGCCAAGGGCTGGGAGACGTTCGACATTCCCGACACCTCGACCGGATTCGGCGGCAGCACCGAGCGCCACAACGCCACCGCCTACGTCCAGCCCCTCCCCGCCTTCCTCGACGCACACCGTGGCAGCCACACCGCCGAGCTGAGCCGCTTCGGTGACCTCCCCGCCCCTGACAACCTCATCGCCATCACCCTCCAGCCCTTGCGGTGACCATGCGGCTCCAGCACGCTCCACACGAGTCAGCGAGGGCGCAGCCCTTGGGGCAGACGGCGGCGCGACGATCCTCGTGGCCTCGGACACGGACGACCTGTTCACCCTCCTGCCGGCATCCCACGCGTCACGTGATGTCCGTGTGAGCACTGCCGCGGTGCCGGCCGTCAGGGGACGACGACGGCCTGATGCCCTCGGAGCAGATGAGGATGAGGCGGGCCCGGACGGGACGGCACCCGCCTAGCCAGCACGCTGATGTCAGCTGGTGATGTCAAAGGCCCCTCACGGAATCCGTGAGGGGCCTTTGACCTGTGTGCGCTCGGCAGGATTCGAACCTGCAACCTTCTGATCCGTAGTCAGATGCTCTATCCGTTAAGCTACGAGCGCCTCGGCCCGGCGGGTTTCCCCTGGACCGCGTTGCGTGGACAACATTACAGCACCTCGGCCCCAGGGTGAAATCGATAGCCCGTACCCATGCTGAGCTGCGGAAACGTCTCGGGCGGGCGTGTCGGTGATCATGCCGGGCACGGGCCGGCGGCGTCGAGCCGCACCGGCGCGGGCGACGGTCGGGCGTACGGCACGGGCGCCGACGCCGGCCGGGAACGCCGACGCCGGCCGGGAACGACGAGACCCCCGGCCGCAGGGCCGGGGGTCTCGGTGTGACGCTGCGGAGGCTCCGGGATTTGAACCCGGGATGGGGGGTTACCCCAAACCGCATTAGCAGTGCGGCGCCATAGACCAGACTAGGCGAAGCCTCCACGCACCCCGCGCGTGCGAAGGGTGCGTGCCAAATCATGCCACAGCCCGGGCGAGCGCTGCGAATCGACCCCGTTCCGTGACCGGGGAACGGCGGGCCTCGGCCCCGCGACCGGCGCGCCGGACCGTCCTCGGCCCGGCGAGGCCGCGCTTTCAACAACCGGTACGCGGGGCGGGCCCCGGGTCGCGCGGGCGGGGTGTACCCGGGCCGACCTGCGAGGAGCCCGGCCGCGCGGCATCCGCGGCACGGCCACCGGGCACACGTACGGCCGTGCACCGCGCAACGAGAAGCCGGTGGCCGCGTTAGGCACGGAAGGCACGCGCTCTTGCGCCGCCCGAACCCGACAGGCTGGAGCACTCGCATCATGTCGTACACCGCACTCGCCGCCGCCCTCGCCGCCGCTGCCGCCTTCGCCGGCACCGCGACGGGAGCTCCCGCACCGCAGGACGCGGAGACCCGGCTGGTCATCTCCGTCTCCGAGAACGGCGACCGCTCGGACACCCGGGAGACCACCCTCACCTGCAACCCCGCCGGCGGCGAGCACTCCGCCCCGCAGGCCGCCTGTGACGAGTTGGAGGCGGCGGGCGCGACCGTCCTCTCCCCCGTCTCGCGCACCTCGGTCTGCACCCAGATGTACGGCGGCCCGGCGACCGCGCGCGTCACGGGCGTCTGGGCCGGGCAGCCGGTCGACGCCGAGTTCAGCCGTGCCAACGGCTGCGAGATGCACCGCTGGGACCAGCTGGGCACCGTGCTCGGCGGCTGACCTCACCGGCACCGCCGCGCACTCCCCCCACCGGAAGCCGGTGCTCCGCTTCGCGGCGGAGTCGTCGGACGAACCGGTGGCCCGGCCGCCCTCAGGTGGGGGCGGCCGGGGCGTCTCCCGCCCCGACGCGGTGACGACGCCGTCCGGTCGGCCGCCGGAGCGGACGCCGCAGCCCGAGACCGGGATCGGTGCGCCCCGGCACCACGGCCCACCGCGCCGCGGCCTCACCGCGCCACCCCACTCCAGCCCCTCCCCGCCGCGCACCCACGCCCCCACGCCCGGACGGCGGAGCAGCAGAGATCCGCACAGCTTCGCCACCCGGTGCCCTCCCGGTGCGGGGCCGGTGAGCGCGCGGTGGCCTCCCGGCAGCCGCACGGTCGACATTCGGCGACGATTTCCCGCCAACGCGCGCCGGGGCGCGCACGACCGGCGCGGCACCGACCGCCGCGCATCCGTCGGATCGCGCACCCCACGGCGCCGGCCGGGCAGCCCACGTACCGTCAACTCCCTTGCCTGGCACCGCCACCGCACCGCTACGAGCCGGTGCCCGGGCGCACCCGCTCCCGGCCGCGGCACCGGACCGTCGCTCCCCGCGCCGCCCGCACGCCCCGTGCTCCCCCGCAGCCACCGGCTGCGGCGTGGCATCCGCCACAGACCACCAGGTCCCTCGTACGGGAGAATCCTTGCTCGGTCGGGCCACCTCCGTGTGGGTGGCTGCCCGTAGACTCCCTCTTGACGCCTTCCGGTGCGCCCGCCGTGCGCGGGCCGGGCCGGGAGCGGTCGCCGGGGAGGCCAACGTGGGGGCTCAACGTCACTGAGGAGGATGGGTCGTCGTGAGCAGCAGGCCGGCGAGAGGCACTGCTCGCCTCGCCGCCATACTCGACGCGCTGCCAGACGCGCTGGTGCTGGTCAACGGCAACGGCACGGTGGTCAACGCCAACAGCATCGCGCAGGAGACCCTGGAGTCGGCCGGCGCACCGCTGGTGGGCCGGGGGCTCCTGGACATCCTCCCCGACTTCGATCCGCGGCGTATCCCCGGTTCGATGCGTCCGGAGGAGCTGGACTCCCAGGGCCGAACCGGCCCCACCCGGATGACGGCGCTCCGCACGGACGGCAGCGATCTGCAGGTCGAGGTCACCAGCGCGGCGATCCCGGCAGGGCATTCCCCCTACGCCTCGGCGATCGAGGCCGCGTTCGCCGACGACTACAGCGGTGACGAACTGCTGATGCTCGTCGTGCGCGACCTCACCGGCACCCTGGACACCGAGGCGGAACTCGCCCGGCAGCAGCGCCAGACGGAGATGATCCTCCGCGCGGCGACCGAGGGTGTCATCGGCGTGGACACCGAGGGCCGGGTCGTCCTGGTCAACCCGGCCGCGGCGCAGACCCTGGGCCACCGGGCCGGTGCGCTCGGCGGCCAGGAGGTGCACGCGCTGATCCACCACTCCCACGCCGACGGCTCGCCGCTGGCGTGGGAGGAGACGCCGCTGCACGACACGCTGCGGTCCGGCCGCAAGCACCGGGTGCGCCAGGGCCAGGTGCTGTGGCACAAGTCCGGCGAGGCCATCCCGGTCGACATGACGACGGCCCCGGTGCGGGATGGCGACCAGCTGGTGGGCGCCGTGATGACGTTCACCGACCGGCGGCCGCACGACTCCCTGGTCGCCCGCCACTCCCAGCTGGACGCGGTGCTGGCCCACGCGCTGCGCGGTCCGCTGGAGGAGCTGCGCGGCGAGCTGTCCGCGCTGGCCGCCGACGCCGCGGGCCAGTTGTGGCCCGAGGCCAACCAGGTGCTGCACCATCTCGCGGCGGGCTACGCCCGCATGACGACGCTGGTCGACAACGTCCTGAGCTTCCAGCGGCTGGACTCCGGCCGGGAGAAGCTGGCCCGGAAGAAGGTCTCGCTGGACAGCGTGGTCACCGCGGGCGTCGAGGGTGCGACCGAGCTGATCGGCCCCGGCCGCGCCCAGTTCGCGGTGCACGCGCCCCCCATCGACGCCGAGGTCGACCCGGAGCGACTGGCGCAGGCGCTGGCCCATCTCGTCGCCGACGTCGCGGGGGTGGACTCCACCGGTCGCTCCGCCAACGGCGCGCGGGGCGACTCCACCATCGTGGTGGCGGCCGCGCAACGCGGTGACGTGGTCCGGATCGAGGTCCGGGGCCCGTACACGGGCGGTGATCCGGTCCACTCCCCGCTGGTGCGCGGCATCGTGCGGCTGCACGGCGGGGTGCTGCAGACCCACGAGGTGCCCGGTGCGGCGGACGGGCGCGCGTACGTCCTGGAGGTGCCGGTCCACGCGGACCGCAAGCCGGTCGCGCCGGGCCGGCCGAACGAGCGGACGGGCGAAACCACCGTCGTGCCGGTGCCCGCGGAGCCGGTGCGGGGCACGGCGTCCCGCCGCGCCGCCGAGCAGGCGAGCCGTCAGGGGCCGCAGCAGGACGGGCCGGGCGAGGGCCGGGCGACGGCGCTGCCGGCGCTGCCGGCCGGGTCCGACGCGCCGCGGCAGGAGCCGGTGATCGTGGCGACGCCGGAGCAGTCGGCGGGCGGGTTCCCGGTGGCGCCCCAGGGTGGTGACTCCTACGGCGAGGCGGCACCGGCGCGTCCGCAGCTGCCGGCGCAGACCTCCGAGGAGCCGCGCCCGGTCGCGGAGCCGGTGCCCGGACCGCAGATTCCGGGACAGGCGGCACCGCAGCAGCAGGTGGCCGTGGTGGGCGGCGGTGAGACGCCCACGGGGCGGCGTCGCCGTGCCCGCGCGGAGGGCCCGGTCGCGGAGCCGCACCCCGGTGAGGCGACGGCGCTGCCCGCACCGCAGGGTTACGAACTGCCGGAGACGCCGCCGACCGCCGGTGACACCGGGGGCGGCAGACGGCGGCGCGCCGGTGGCGCGGCCGAACCGGAGCACCCGGCCGAGGCGGCGCAGCAGATCCCGCAGCAGGCGGCGGGCGAGCAGCAGCCGTCGGGACGGCGGCGGCGGGCCGCACCCGAGGGCGTGCCGTCCGGCGTGCACGGTCCGGACACCGCGGCGGGCCCGAGCGGCGGCATCGTGATGCCTCCGCCGGAGGAGCTGCCGCCGCCACCGGTCGACCCCTACGCGGCTGCCCCCGCTCTCGCGGGGGTGCCGGCGGAGACGCCCGAGGAGACAGGTCAGCCGGTGCCTCCGGGGGCGGCGCCGCAGCCGGTCGAGGAGGCGGGCGTCGCGGGCGCGGAGCCCGCGGTGCAGCCGGGGCCCGAGCAGTCGGCTCCGGCCGGGGGCTTCGCTGTCTCCCCGGAGGGTGTCGCCCACTCCGAGGCGCAGCAGCCCGCGCCGCCGCACGGCGGGCCCGGGGGCGCGCCGGAGACGGCGGCACCGCAGGAGCCGGTTGCGGCCGAGGCTCCGCCGGCGCAGTCGTCCGCGGAGGCGGAGCTGCCCGCTCGGTCGGACCATTCCCGCGTCGCGGCGAGTCCGATACTGTCCGGTTCGCTGCCGCAGCAGGAGCGGCCGCGTCAGCAGCCCCTCCCCATGCCGGGGAGCGCGCGCAGCGCCGACCCGCACAGTTCCGGGGTGAGTGTGCAGACGCTCGGCCAGGGCATCCCGGTCTCGCAGGTGACGCAGCACGAGGAGCAGCGGGCGGCCGAACAGCGGGCCGCGGAGCAGCAGGCGGCGGCCGGTGCGGCCGGGCCGATGATGGGCGCGGTACCGGCGTCGAGTCCGGGGCGTCGGCGGAAGCTGGGCAACCCTGCGGCGGACGACGCCCGGATGACCGCCGCGGCTGCCGTGCCGTCGGCTCCGGGCACGGACGGCGTGGGGCGGCAGTTCGCGATCGGTGCCCCGGCCGAGGGCTCGGAGGAGGGCCCGGAACACCTCGACGGTCCGGGCGGGGCGGTCGAGGTCACCGCGGCCCGGACCCCGGCGGACGACGCGGAGTTGCCGCCGGAGCCGCTGGACAATCCGCGGCGGCTGCTGGTGTGGCCGGAGCCCGATGTGTCGACGCAGCAGGCGCTGACGGAGCGTGGCTACCGTCCGGTGCTGGTGCAGTCGCGGCAGGAGGTCGACGCGCAGATCGCCGCCTATCCGGCCGCGCTGTTCGTGGACCCGTTGACCGGCCCCATCACGCGGACGGCGCTGCAGTCGCTGCGGCAGGCCGCGGTGGCGGCCGGGGTGCCGGTGCTGGTGACGGCGGGGCTGGGACTGGCGAGCCGTGACGCTGCCTATGGCGCGGACCCGGCGGTGCTGCTCAAGGCGCTGGCGCCGCGCGACAGTGAGCAGCACCCGCCGCGGGTGCTGCTGGTGGAGGAGCGGCAGCCGATCGCGGACGCGCTGTCGATGGCGTTGGAGCGGCGCGGCATGCAGGTGGTGCACGCGGCGGCGGACGCCGAGGCGATGGAGGCGGCGCAGCAGTTCCGCCCGAACCTGGTCGTCATGGACCTGGGGCAGGTGCGACGGCGCCGGGTCGGGCTGATCGACTTCCTGCGGGTGCACGACGCGCTCGCCCGGACCCCGTTCGTGGTGTACACGGCGGCAGAGCTGGACCCGGCGAGGTTGCCGCAACTGGCCTCCGGCGAAACGGTCCTGTTCCTGGCGGAGCGGTCCACCAGCGACGAGGTGCAGGCGCGGATCGTGGATCTGCTGGCGAAGATCGGGGCCGGTTCCCTGCACGGCTGACCGCGGCACGCGGCAGGCGACGACGACGGCCCGCTTCCCGGGTGATCTTCCGGGAAGCGGGCCGTCGTCGTCGCCTGCCGTGTGCCGTGTGCCGTGTGGCGCGTGCGGCGCGTGGCGTGCGGCGTGCGGGTCAGTCGTCGAGTCGGTCGAGGGTGACGATCTCCAGCTCGCCTGCGGCGTGGCGGGCGCGGAGCAGCTTCTTGTCGAACTTCCCGACACTCGTCTTCGGTACCTCGTCGATGGTGGCCCAGCGTTCCGGCAGCTGCCAGCGCGGCACGCGGTCGGCAAGGAAGGCACGCAAGTCGCCGTGGTCCGAGCCGGAGCCGGCCGCGGGAGCGCCGTCGGCCGGGGTGAGGACGACCGCGGCCAGCGGCCGTTCGCCCCAGACCTCGTCGGGCACGGCGACGACCGCCGCCTCGGCGACCCGCGGATGAGCCATCAGATGGTTCTCCAGTTCGACGCTGGAGATCCACTCCCCGCCGGACTTGACGACGTCCTTGGCCCGGTCGGTGATGGTGAGATATCCGTCGTGGGTGATCGTGCCGACATCGCCGGTGCGCAGCCAGCCGTCGGGGCTGAACCGGTCGGTGGGTCGGTCGGGGCCGGCCGCGTCGGCTCCGCCGTAGTAGGCGGCGGCTATCCAGGGCCCCCGCACCTCCAGTTCACCGGCGCTGCTGCCGTCCCACGGCTGCTCCGTGCCGTCGGGGCCGATCAGCCGCGGCTCGACGGAGGCGGGGAACCGGCCCTGGCTGACCCGGTACGGCCAGGCGTCGTCCCCGGTGAGTCCCCGCGGCGGGTGGGCGTAGCTACCGAGTGGTGAGGTCTCGGTCATGCCCCAGGCGTGCTCGACGGTGACCCCGTGGCGTTTCTCGAACTCCCGCATCAGGGAGGGCGGGCAGGCGGAGCCGCCGATGGTGACGCGGCGGAGCGAGGAGATGTCGCGCGGGCGGGCCGCCAGTTCACTGAGGAGGCCCTGCCAGATGGTGGGCACGGCGGCCGCGTAGCTGGGGCGCTCGGCCTCGATCATGTCGGCCAGCGGTCCCGGCTGGAGGAAGCGGTCGGGCATCAGCAGGTTGACGCCGCCCAGGAACGCGGCGTGCGGCAGCCCCCAGGCGTTCACGTGGAACATCGGGACCACGGGCAGCGCGAGGTCGGCGTCGCTCAGCGCCATCGCCTCGACGGTGTTGACGTGGAGGGAGTGCAGGTAGATCGAGCGGTGCGAGTAGACGACGCCCTTGGGGTCTCCGGTGGTGCCGGAGGTGTAGCAGAGGGCCGCGGCGGTGGTCTCGGCCGGTTCGGGCCAGGGGAAGTCGGTGGGTCTCCCCGCCAGCAGCGCCTCGTAGTCGTGCACGGCGGGTCGGCAGCCGTCGAGTACCGCGGTGTCGCCCTCCCCCACCACCACGACGTGCTCGACCGTGGCGAGCTTCGGGAGCAGCGGTGCGAGCAGGGGGAGCAGCGTGGAGTCGACCAGGACGACGCGGTCGGCGGCGTGGTTCACGACCCAGGCGAGTTGCCCGGGCGGCAGCCGCAGGTTCAGCGTGTGGAGCACCGCGCCCATGCTGGGGACGGCGAAGTAGGCCTCCAGGTGCTCCGCGTTGTTCCACATCAGGGTGGCGACGCGGTCGCCCTCCCGTATGCGGAGTTCGTCGCGGAGGGCGTGGGCGAGTTGCGCGGACCGGGTTCCGGTCTCGCCGTAGCTGCGGCGGCGGGCGCCGTCGCCGGCCCAGGTGACCACCTGCGAGTCGCTGTGCACGGTCGAGCCGTGCCGCAGCAGCCGTGAGACGAGAAGAGGGGCGTCCTGCATCGTGCTGTACACCGGGCCTCCCGAGGTCGCGGGACGAGATGCGCTTCTGGCTGTACACGCCGGTTGATTCAGTGAAGCGCAGTCTCGCACCGGCCGCCCGGGATGTCAGCGGATCGCACAGGCCCGGTGATCACCCGGTGCCGCACGGTCGCGCCGGGCGGATCGGCCTCGGCCGGGAGGTCGCCGGGCCGGCGGGTGGGCGCGGTCAGCGCGGCGAGGAAGCGAGGTGACGGAAAAGGCCGGGTCAGGCGGCCATCGGCTGCTGCGGGGCGACGGGCTCGGAGTCGGCCGGGGCGATCACCGCGGCGAGCGAGAGGTCACCGCGCAGCTTGGTGAGGGCGCGGGAGACGGCGCTCTTGACGGTGCCGACGGAGACGCCGAGCACCTCGGCGGTGCGGACCTCGCTGAGGTCCTCGTAGTACCGCAGGACGACCATGGCGCGCTGGCGGGCCGGCAGTCGCATCACGGCCTGCCACATGGCGTCACGTACCGCCTGCTGCTCCGCCGGGTCGGCGGCCGGCAGCGGTTCCGGCTCGGGCAGCTCACCGGTGACGAACTCGTCCAC
Source organism: Streptomyces bohaiensis (assembly GCF_012033785.1). Taxonomy (GTDB): domain Bacteria; phylum Actinomycetota; class Actinomycetes; order Streptomycetales; family Streptomycetaceae; genus Streptomyces; species Streptomyces bohaiensis. The sequence goes on along the minus strand of NZ_JAAVJC010000065.1, from coordinate 6,397 downwards.
GCGCCGCTTGCGCCACTGCGAGGTTCGGGTGTTGACCAGCGTCCGCCGGACATAGCCGTCCACCGCGCGGTGGTCGGCGATCCGCTCCCAGGCCACGTAGGTCTTGGTCAACGCGGTCTGGAGCAGGTCCTCGGCGTCGTTGGGGTCCGAGGTGAGGGAGCGGGCCGTGCGCATCAGCACCGGGCGGCGTGCCTGTACGTAGGACGCGAAGCTCGGTGTCACCAGCGCGGTGCTTCCTGAGGTGGTCATGGGTCATAACGTAGGCCGCGCAAGGGGTGCGGCGGATCGGCCCCAGGTCGGGTCGGACCCTCCCTCCAGCGGAGTAGGGACCGGGTCCCGCCGACCACCCAGAGGTGGAGTCCGGCCCGTCATGACGTCGGGGTTCTCAGGGTCGGTATCAGGGGTGTTCCGGACCGCTCCGCCGCGACGCTCTCACGGAGAGCTATGTTCCACGTGAAACGTGTGACGAGCGAGGCGCGTCGCAGGCGCTCAAGGCCGTGGCGAGGCAGCGGCTCGTCCCGGACCCGCTCGGGAGGGTTACCCCGACCGCGGCCGCCTCACACCCCCAGCTCCCCGATGGCGGGCGCCCACCGGGGTGGGGCCTTCGGTCGGCACGCGGCCCGCGTCGCCCAGGCGGCCGTCGGCGCCGGGGCGACGGCACGGCGTGGAGTCAGCTGCGGTCCGCAGCGGCGGGGCCCGGCGGCCCGAGGGCCGCCACCTGGCTCGGGGTGCCGGCCATGATGGTGCCGACGTGGGCGGTGATCTGGGCGACCGGCCAGTCCCACCACCGCGCCCACAGCAGCCGTTCGACGTCATCGGCGTCGAACCGCGTCCGGATGTGTCGGGCGGGGTTACCGGCGACGATCTCGTACGGCCCCACGTCGCGCGTCACCACCGAGTGAGCACCGATGACGGCGCCGTCGGCGATCTGCACCCCCGGCATGATCGTGGCGCCCCTCCCGATCCAGACGTCGTTGCCCACCCGGGTGTCCCCCGCTTGTTCGATCGCCGAGAAGGTGTCGAGCGTCGCCTCGGCCCACTCCCCACCGAACATCGTGAACGGGTAGGTCGAGGGCCCGACCATCGGGTGGGAACCCCCGGGCATCAGAAAGGTGACGCCCGGCCCGATGGCGGTGAACCGCCCGATCACCAGACGCTGCGGGCCGAAGAGGTAGAGCACGTTGGCCTCCTCGAACGGCCGGTGGCGCCCCTCGTCGTCGTAGTAGGTGAAGTCGCCGACCTCGATGAGGGGCGAGGTGATCTGGTTCTTGAGGAAGACGACGTTGGTCAGCTCGGGCCGGGTGGTGGGGTGCGGCTGGTCGGGATCGGGGGCGCTCACGGCTGCCTCGCTCTGTGCGTGGACGGGCGGGTAGGGGTGCGGACGGCGTCTCCCCCGACCCGCCGCGCCACCCCGGCGTCCGCTACCCGGCAGCGGCGGAAACCCACCTCCCGCGCAGATCAGGGGCGGATCTCGGACAGGGCTGCGGGGGTGCGACGGCTTCGGGGTGCGACAGCTTCGGGCGACGGTGCCGGAAGGCATGGCGGCCCGCGCGGGACGGCGCGGCGGGCCCGCGGGTCCGGATCCGCAAACGGGGGCGGCCTCGTGGCCGCATCGGAAGGCTGCGGCCACGAGGCTTCCGGTGTCGGCGCCGGCTGGTCCCCCCGGGACGACCGCCGGCCCCCGCCGTCACCAGAGGTTGGTGAAGGTGACCGTGGCGTTGGTCTGGTCGATCGCGGTGAGACCGCTGCCGACGACGCTCGCGGTGTTGTTCTGGTTCGCGGCCCCCTGGCCGGTCGCAGCCTGCTGCGTCGTGGTCGAGTTGCCGTTGTTGTCGTCGCCGACACCACTGCCGATGTTGCTGACCACGGACGCGTTGGATCCGTAGCCCGCGACGGCGCCGTTGTCCGCCAGGGCGACACCGCCCAGCAGCCCCAGGGCCAGAGGCAGCGAGGCGGCAGCGGCGACGACGCGGGCGGTACGGATGTGGGTCATGTGGGTGTCCTCCTGGGTAACGGCGCGCCGACGGGCGGCCGATGCGGTCGGTACGGATCGGTGCGAGGGCGTGGGGGGGCTCGGTGCTGTGCTGACGTATCGATGCGGTTCCACCGGCCCGGCCGGGGCTGTGCCCCGGCCGGCGGCTCCTCGAACGCCCGCCCCGGCGGACGGGAGTGGCTCCCGCCCCGGCTGGTCCGGGGGGACGGTGGGTCTGGGTCTCTGACTCGGAAGGCCGACCCGGAGGCCGGTCGTGCTGCGGTGTGCTGCGGTGCTCGGTGCGGTGGGCCCGTCGGCCCGGGTGATCATCTGCGACGTCGTGACCCCATGCTGCCCGGACGAACCGGCCGGAACCGCTACATCCCCGAGCTTCCCTCCCACGTATGACCCGCCGCGCGGAAAACCCCGCTTTCAGGGTGTTTCACGCAGCGGGTCATCACATCCGCGGGGCGCGCGGCGGCCGCAGTGACGAACGCGCAGCGCGCACGGAGCCGCGTGCGCCCCGGCAGGACCGGCAGGACCCGGCAGGACCCGGCAGGACCCGGCAGGACCCGCAGAACCCGGCGCACCCTCACGGAACCACGAGCGGGAACGGCGGCGGGGTGCGGCATGCTGGGCGCATGTACCGGGAACGTCGGGCGCCGCTGGTGCCGGGGGCCGTGCTCTGGAGCACGGGCCCGGCAGCCGAGGCCGTCCACAAGCGGGTGCTGCCGGACGGGTGCAGCGACCTCATCTGGTGCGACGGCCTCCTGGTGGCCGGTCCCGACTCCCGGGCACAGCTGAGCACCACTCGCCCCGGCGCGGCCTACGACGCGATCCGGCTCCCGCCGGGGGCCGGATCGGCCGTGTTCGGGGTGCCCGCGGCCGAACTCCGGGACCAGCGCGTGCCGTTGGAGGCACTCTGGGACGGCGCCACCGTCCGCTCCCTGGCCGAACGGATGGCCGAGGCACCGGACCGCGGCGCGGTGCTCGCCGAGGTGGTCCGCGAACGGCTGGCGGGCGCGGCGGGGTCCGCACCCGGCGTCGGACCGGACGCCGAGCGCCTGCGTCGACTGGTGCTCGCCCGGGCGCGGGCCGGCAGCCCGGTGGCGGCGACCGCGCGCGCCGCGGGCCTGGGCGAACGGCAGCTGCATCGGCGGTGCCTGGCCCTGTTCGGCTACGGCGCCAAGCAGTTGGCCGGCATCCTGCGGCTCCAGCGGGCGCTGGAGCTGGTGGCCGCCGGGGTACCGGCGGCCGAGGCGGCGGTACGCAGCGGCTACGCCGACCAACCGCACCTCGCCCGTGAGGTGCGGCGGCTGGCGGGCGTACCGCTCTCCCGGCTCCGCTGATCCGCCGCGCCGCGGACCGGCCCGGCGGGTTCGCACCGCCCGCCCGGGCGGGACGCGACCGCCGGCCGCCCGGCCGGGACGCGCGTCGGCGGCGCGTCAGGCGTCGGCGGCCCCCGGCAGCGGCGCGAAGAGGTCGACGCTGTTGCCGTCCGGGTCCAGCACGGTGGCGTAGCGCTGCCCCCACACCGCGTCCCACGGCGGCAGTTCGCCAGGGTGGCCGGCGGCGGTCAGCTCCGCGTAGACCCGGTCCACCTCGGCCGGTGAGTCGCACGCGAAGGCGACGCCGAAGCCACCGCCGTGGCCCGGCTGCCACTCCGGGGCGAACGACCGCATCGTCTCCTGGGTGTCCCAGGCCAACCGCAGACCGCCGGGGAGTTCCGCCTCCACGTGGGGGGCGTCGTCGGCGGTCTCGGGGACCGGCACGCCCAGGGCGCGGTAGAAGTCCAGCGAGGCCGAGAGGTTCGAGGTGACGAGTCCGAAGACCGCGATGCGCGTAGTCATGGCGGCAGGTTAGGCACGGTCGGCGCCCCCGGTCTTGAACGAAACGGACAGCTGTCCGGCCGCCGCGACGCCGGGCGCCCGTCGCACCGCCCGCCGCACCGCGTGGCGCATCGCGTGAAATGGCGTTGCCCGCACGGCCGGCACCCCGTCTCATGGCCCCATGACCGATGCATCGCACCATCGGGCCGACCGGCCCGACACGCCCGCCGTCACCACCGAGACGCACCGGCGCGCCGGCGGTCTCGGCTCCGACGCCTTCGCCCTGTCCGCCCTTCGCGCCGTGGACCACTCCGCCGACGACGGCCTGGAACCGCTGCCGGCCACCCGCCGTGAGCTCCTCCACCGGGTGGCGCGCGCCCAGGCGGAGGGGCGCGCCCCTTCCGTCGTGGCGGCGCTGGTCCGCGGCGGCCGGCCCCGCTGGTTCGCCGCGCGCGGCGAGGTGGACGGGGCGGCCCCCGGACCGGACACCCAGTACCGGATCGGGTCACTGACCAAGACCTTCGTCGCCGTGGCGGTCCTGCGGCTGCGGGACGAAGGGCTGCTGTCGCTGGACGACCGGCTCGACCGCCACCTGCCCGACGCGCCGCAGGCCGGGGACGCCACCATCGCCCACCTGCTGTCCCACACCGCCGGGTTGGCGGCCGAGACGGGCGCGCCCTGGTGGGAGCGGACCCCGGGGGAGCTGCGCCCCGAGCCGGCGGATCTGCACGGCCCCACACCGCGCCCCCACCCGCCGGGCCGGCGGTTCCACTACTCCAACCCGGGCTTCGCGATGCTCGGCGCGCTGGTCGGCGCGGTCCGCGGCCGGGACTGGTTCGAGGTGCTGCGCGAGGAGGTCCTGGCACCGCTGGGCATGCACTCCACCACGCGGGAGCCCCGGGCGCCGCACGCCGCGGGCTGGGCGGTCCACCCGCACGCCGACGCCGTGCAACCGGAGCCGGCGGTGGACACCGGGCTGATGGCGCCGGCCGGACAGCTGTGGTCCACCGCCGCTGACCTCGCCCGCTTCGCCGACTTCCTCTCCCGCGGGGACGCACGGGTGCTGCGTGCCTCCTCGCTGGCGGAGATGCGCCGCCCCGCGGCGCCGCCCGAGGGCGCCGACTGGATCGACAGCTACGGCCTGGGCATGCAACTGGTGCGTCTGGACGGCCTGTTGCTGGCCGGCCACAGCGGTTCCATGCCGGGGTTCGTCGCCGGTCTGTGGACGCACCCGGAACAGGACGTCGCGACGGTCGTGCTGGCCAACGTCACCAGCGGGCTGCGAGCGGCGACCCTCGCGGCGGACCTGCTGGCGGTGGTGGCGGAGCGGGAACCGGCACTGCCGGCGCCCTGGCGCCCGGACCCGGCGCCCGACGAGGAGCTGATCGCACTGTCCGGCCTCTGGTACTGGGGCCCCACCGCCACCGAACTACGGGTGTCGGCCGGGCGGGAGCTGCGGCTGGGCGCGCCGGGAGCGGGCCGCGGCTCGCGGTTCCGGCCGGAGCCCGACGGCAGCTGGACCGGGCTGGACGGGTACCTCGCGGGCGAGCGGCTCCGCGTGGTGCGGCGGGCGGACGGCGCCGTGAGCCATCTCGACGCCGGCTCGTTCGTCTTCACCCGGCAGCCCTACGGGCCGGACGACCCGGTGCCGGGCGGGGTCGACGAGGCCGGCTGGCGCTGAGACCGGGCCCCCGGCGGGTGCCCGGCGCCGCACGTCCGGCGCCGGGCTCCGGGTTCCGTCTCCGGCGGGAGCCGTCGAGCACCCCGGGCGCCGTCGACGGGTGGCCGGCGGTCGGAGGGCGTCGGGGGGCGGACGGCGTCAGAGGGCGAGCTTGAATCCGACGTGCGAGGCGGTGAACCCGAGCCGCTCGTAGAACCGGTGCGCGTCCCGCCGCGTGGCGTCGCTGGTCAGCTGCACCAGGGAGCAGCCCTGCCGTCGCGCCTCGTCCACGCCCCACTGGACCAGCTGCGCGCCGAGACCGCCGCCGCGGTGCTCGCTGTGGACGCGCACGGCCTCGATCAGAGCCCGGGAGGCCCCCCGGCGGGAGAGCCCGGGGATGACGGTGAGCTGCAGCGTGCCGACCACGGTGCCGTCCGCGTCGGCCACCACCAGGTGCTGGTGCGGGTCGGCTTCGAGGGCATCGAAGGCGCGTCGGTAGGGGGCGGGGTCGTCGGGGTCCTCCCGGCTCGCCCCGAGCGGATCGTCGGCCAGCATCGCCACGATCGCTGAGAGGTCCTCGGCTCTGGCCGGTCGCACGCGCGGAGAAGTCGTCATCGCGCGCACCCTACCGACCGGCACGGGGGCGCGGCCGGGCAGTCTACGCCGGGCCAGGTCCGGATGTCCGGGTTTCTCGGTTTTCGTCCGCGACTCGTGAGTGTCTTGACACGCTGTGCGACGGCAGCAGCACGAGCCAGTCGAGTCCGAAGGCGGAGTCATGACGGTGATGTCGGTGAACAACGATGCCGGCGCGGCCGGTGGGGACGACCGGGACCCGCGGCCGGCGGCCGCGTGCCCGCACGCGGGGGCGACGCCGGTATCGGCCGCGGTGCCGCCGATGCCGCTCTCGCCGCCGTTCGTCCCGGCGCCGCCCCCCGC
>NZ_JAAVJC010000064.1 GCF_012033785.1 Streptomyces bohaiensis | reverse complement strand
CCCCCCCCCACCCCGGCCCGGACGCACCCCGCCGCGACGGGGCGCAGGGTCCGGAGGCCCGCTGCCACGTCCCGTCTCCGCATGAGGCGGGGTGGCCGCACCCCTCCGGCCCCGGCCCCACCGCCGCGGGCACCGACCGCGACGACCCACCGGCGGCCCGTGCCGGCGACGGTGCCGCCCCGGCGGGGCCGGTCCGCGGCCCCGGTCCCCTGCCGGGGCCCAGCCACGAGGTCATCTATCTGCTCGAGGCCGAGCAGGCAGCGCTGGACCGCCTCCGCCCCCGGTTGGAGAAGCTCGGTGACTCGCTCGTGGTGGTGGGAGGCGACGGCCTGTGGAACGTCCACGTCCACACCGACGATCCCGGCGCCGCGGTCGAGGCCGGCGTGGACGCGGGCCGCCCCCACCGCATTCGCATCACCCACCTCGGCGGCCGCACCCCGGGCTCCGCCCCGCGCGCTCCCCGGGCGATCCTGGGCGTCGTGCCGGGGCCGGGGCTTGCCGCTCTGTGCCACGCAGCAGGAGCGCAGACACTGATTGTCCACGGTCACGAGCTCCCCGGCAGCGGCGAGCTCGCCGCTGCGATCCTCCGCGCCCACGCGCAGGAGGTCGTCCTCCTCCCCAACGACGACAGGCTGCGCCATGCCGCCGCGGCGGCAGCTGCCCAGGCCCGCGCCGAAGGCGTCCGCGTGGCGGTGCTGCCCACGCGCAGCCCCGTGCAGGGACTCGCGGCGCTCGCCGTCCACACCCCGGGCCGCAGCTTCGACGAGGACGTCGTCGCCATGACGTCGGCGGCCGGCGCGACACGGTTCGGCGAACTCTCCGTCGCCACGGGCCAGGCGTGGACCACCGCCGGGATCTGCCAGGCCGGTGACGTCCTGGGGCTGATCGACAGCGACGTGGCCGTCATCGGCCGCGATCTCCCGGAGGTCGCCCTGACGGTGGTGGAGCGCATGCTGGCCGCCGGGGGAGAACTGGTCACCCTGGTCCCCGGAGCGGACGCGCCGTCCGGACTCGCCGACCGGATCGAGCAGCGCGTCCGCCGCGCCAGCCTCGCGGTGGACACGGTTGTCTACCACGGCCACCAGGCATCCCCGCTCCTGATCGGGGTGGAGTGAGGGGCCCGGCCCGGTGCGCCCCACACCGCTCCATGCCCCACACCGCTCCATGCGCCACGCCGCGCCTCCCGTCTCCACGCGCCCCACGGGGCCCCACGGAGCCGCCGCCGCCCCGGTGGGGGCCGGAGCCGACCGGATGTCACCGCCATGGTGTGCAATGGCACCGTGACCGCCCCGTACTCCACCCACAGCCCGCTCTCCGACGCGGTGGGCGGCTCCACCGCGAAGGTGCTCGCCGACCACCTGGACCTGCGTACCGTCGGGGACCTCCTGTACCACTTCCCCCGCCGCTACGCCGAACGCGGCGAGCTGACCCGGCTGGCCGAACTCCCGCTGGACGAACACGTCACCGTGGTCGCCGAGATCGCGGACGCCCGGGTCCACACCTTCAACCACGGCCGGGGCCGCCGGCTGGAGGTCACCGTCACCGACGGCAGCGGCAAGCTCCAGCTGGTCTTCTTCGGCAGTGCCGCGCACCACCACCGGCGGGAACTGCTCCCCGGCCGCCGCGGCATGTTCGCCGGCAAGGTCTCCGTCTTCAACCGCAAGATGCAACTGTCGCACCCCGCGTACCAGCTGCTGGGAGAGGGCGAGGAGGACGAGGATCGCCGGGCCGCGCAGGCGTTCGCCGACCGCCTCCTGCCGCTCTACCCGGCCTGCAAGCAGATCGAGTCGTGGAAGATCGCCAAAGCCGTCGACACCGTGCTCGACGTGCTGGACGCCGCTGACTGGAAGGGCGTCGGGGACCCGCTGCCGGAGGAGCTGCGCCGTCGGCAGGATCTGCTCCCCCTTCCCGAGGCGCTGCTCGGGGTGCACCGGCCCCGCACCCACCAGCAGCTCGACGCCGCGCGAGAGCGGCTCAAGTGGGACGAGGCGTTCGTTCTGCAGGTCGCACTCGCGCGGAGGCGGCGTTCCACCACCCAGCAGCGTGCGACGCCCCGCGAGCCCCGACAGGACGGCCTGCTGCACGACTTCGACGACCGTCTGCCGTTCACCCTGACCGCGGGACAGCGTCGCGTCAGTGAGGAGATCTTCGCCGAGCTGGCCACGGACCACCCCATGCACCGGCTGCTGCAGGGCGAGGTCGGTTCCGGGAAGACCCTCGTCGCGCTCCGTGCCATGCTCGCCGTGGTGGATGCCGGCGGCCAGGCCGCGCTGCTCGCGCCGACGGAGGTCCTCGCCCAGCAGCACCACCGCTCGATCACCTCGATGATGGGCGACCTCGCCGAGGGCGGCCTGATCGGCGGGGCGGACAACGGCACCAAGGTCGCGTTGCTCACCGGGTCGATGGGCGCGCCCGCGCGTCGGCGCGCGCTGCTCGAACTCGTCAGCGGTGAGGCCGGCCTGGTCATCGGTACGCATGCCCTCATCGAGGACGCGGTGCGGTTCCAGGACCTCGGTCTCGTGGTCGTCGACGAGCAGCACCGGTTCGGCGTGGAGCAGCGCGACGCGCTCCGCTCCAAGGCCGAGCGCCCCCCGCACCTGCTGGTGATGACGGCCACGCCGATTCCCCGAACCGTCGCCATGACGGTCTTCGGGGACCTGGAGACGTCGGTCCTGGACGAGCTGCCTGCCGGGCGCTCGCCGATCGCCAGCCATGTGGTTCCCGCCGCGGACAAGCCGCACTTCCTCGAACGGGCCTGGGCGCGGGTCCGCGAGGAGGTGAACGCGGGCCACCAGGCGTACGTCGTCTGCCCCCGCATCGGGGACGAGCCGGCCGGGGGACAGGCCCGAGCGGCCGCGCGGTCGGACGGAGAACCGGCAGACTCCGCGGACGACGGGGCGCCGGCGGGCTCGGGTGACGACCGTCGTCCACCGCTCGCCGTCCTCGACGTGGCAGCGCACCTGGCCGAGGGGCCGCTCGCCGGGCTCCGCGTGGCGGTGCTCCACGGCCGCATGGCGCCCGACGACAAGGACGACGTCATGCGCCGTTTCGCCTCCGGCGACGTCGACGTGCTCGTGGCGACCACGGTGATCGAGGTAGGTGTCAACGTCCCCAACGCCACCGCGATGGTGATCATGGACGCCGACCGGTTCGGTGTCTCGCAGCTGCACCAGCTGCGCGGTCGGGTCGGCCGTGGCAGCGCGCCGGGACTCTGCCTGCTCGTCAGCGAGGCGCACGAGGCCTCCGCGGCCCGCGCCCGCCTCGACGCCGTCGCCCGGACTCTCGACGGCTTCGAGCTCTCCCGTATCGACCTCGAGCAGCGGAGGGAGGGCGACGTCCTCGGTCAGGCCCAGTCCGGGGGGCGCAGCTCCCTCCGGGTTCTGACCGTGGTGGAGGACGAGGAGCTCATCGCCGAGGCACGCACCGCGGCGACGGAGCTCATCGCGCGTGATCCCGAGCTCGACGGCGAACCCGACCTCCGGATCGCGCTCGACGCGCTGCTCGATGCCGAACGCGAGAGCTACCTGGACAAGGGCTGAGCCGGGAACGTTGCGGCACGGCGGGTTCGGCGGCCGAGTCCCTGGTGCCGGCGCCCCGGGCGACGGGCCCCCGACGGGCGCCGGACCCGCTCCGTGCGGCCGCGACGCACGGACGCCGTCCCGGCACGGCACGGACCGTCGGCAGCCCGCGCCTCGCCCGGCGTATAGCGTGGTGCCGGCCCCCAGCGACCCGACGCGGTGGTTCCGCGCCGAACCCAGCACAGTGAGGACTCCATGACCCGTGTCATCGGCGGCTCGGCAGGCGGTCGCAGACTCGCCGTCCCCCCCGGCGGCGGCACCAGGCCGACCTCGGACCGCGCTCGTGAGGGCCTTTTCTCCACCTGGCACGCGCTCCACGGAGACCTGGAAGGCGCACGCGTCCTGGACCTCTACGCCGGATCGGGGGCCGTGGGGCTGGAAGCTCTCTCCCGCGGAGCATCGCGCGTCCTGCTCGTCGAGGCCGACGCACGCGCCTCGCGGGTGATCAAGGAGAACATCAGCGCCCTGGGGCTGCGAGGAGCGGAGCTGCGCACGGGGCGGGCGCGGCAGGTGGTCGCCGCCCCGCCTCCGGAGCACCCCTTCGACCTGGTATTTCTCGACCCGCCCTACGCGGTGGGCGACGCGGAGCTCTCGGAGATCCTCGTCACACTCCGCACGGGCGGCTGGCTGACCGGCGACGCACTCGTCACCGTGGAACGGGGTACGCGCGGGGGGCCGTTCCCGTGGCCCGCCGGGTACGCGCCGCTGCGCTCCCGCCGCTACGGCGAGGGCACGCTCTGGTACGGTCACGCCGCCGTCGACGACACGGACCGGTCATGACCGACCGTCGGAACGAGGAGAGACCGTTGCGCCGCGCAGTCTGCCCCGGGTCCTTCGACCCGATCACCTGTGGACACCTCGACATCATCGGCAGAGCATCCAAGCTCTACGACACCGTGCACGTCGTGGTGATGATCAACAACTCCAAGAAGGGCCTCTTCTCCCTGGAGGAGCGCCTCGCGCTGATCGAGGAGGTGACGGCGGAGTTCGGGAACGTGGTGGTGGAGTCGTTCCACGGCCTCCTGGTCGACTTCTGCAAACAACGTGACATTCCCGCCATCGTCAAGGGGCTGCGGGCCGTCAGCGACTTCGACTACGAGCTCCAGATGGCCCAGATGAACAACGGCCTCTCCGGGGTCGAGACGCTCTTCATCCCGACCAACCCCACGTACAGCTTCCTCTCCTCCTCCCTGGTCAAGGAGGTCGCCGCATGGGGCGGCGACGTGGCGCACCTGGTCCCTGCCCCGGTGCTGCGCGAGTTGCGCGGGAAGCTCGCCCGCGACTGAGGCGGTGCCGCGCGCCGGTCGGCGCCGGCAGCACGGCTCGGCTGCGCTTCGCCGCGGAGGGGCCGTACAGTCACTGCCGTGGACGTACACCAGAAACTCGATGAGATCGTCACCACGGTCGAGAACGCCAAGTCGATGCCGATGTCGGCGTCCTGCGTGATCAACCGCAGTGACCTGCTCGGCCGCCTCGACGAGGTGCGCGGGGCGCTGCCCGGCTCGCTCGCCGAGGCCCAGCAGCTCCTCGGCGGTCGCGAACAGATGGTGGCGGAGGCACGGCAGGAGGCCCAGAGCATCCTGGATGCCGCCCGCAGCGAACGGGGCACGCTGGTGGACAACACCCAGGTGGTCCAGCGGGCGCAGGCCGAGGCCGCCCGGATCCTGGACGAGGCGAAGCGGGAAGCGGCCGCCGTCCGCGAGGAAGCCGACGACTACGTGGACAGCAAGCTCGCCAACTTCGAGGTCGTGCTCGGCAAGACGATCGGCTCGGTGGAGAGGGGCAGGGTCAAGCTGCTGGGCCGGGACGGCGATCCTGCCGAGTTGGTGGCGCAGGCGGACGCTTACGTGGAGGCGCAGTTCGGCGCCATCGAGGCGGTGCTCCGCAAGACGCTGGAAGCCGTGGGCCGGGGCCGCCAGAAGCTGACGGGCCACCGCCCCACCGACGAGTTGGGCTCCCTCGGCGGCCCCACCGACGAGCGTGCCGACCAGGCGGCGGCCAACTACGGACAGGAACAGCCCGACACCTACTACTCGCACCCGGGTGACCGGCCCTCCTACGACTACGCCGGCGACTACCAGGGGTACGGCGAGCAGCCGGGCGCGTCCGGGGGCGACTACGACTACGTCACCACGGCCGGCGCCGGCCAGGACGGCCCGTACGGCGGGCAGGTCGAGCCGGCCTACGGCGGTGCGCCCGGCCACGGAGCACCGAACGGTGACTACGCCGACACCTCCGGCTACGGGTACGGACAGCAGCACTCGTCCGGCTACCAGCAGGGCGGAACGCTGGAGGAGACCAGCCTCTTCGACACCGCCATGATCGACTCCGAGCAGCTGCGACGGTACGAACAGGGCCGCTGAGCGTCGCGCGCCCCACCGCGGCACCCGGCGGCGTGCGATCCGGCCAGGGCTCGTACGCCGTCCGCCGTCGCGTGGGGCGCTCGCAGGGCACCGTGCGCCGCTGGTGCGCACGCGCGCACGGCGGCGACGGGCCCGATTGGGCGGGAAGCGCGTGGTGAAGTACCCTTGCTCTTCGGCCGTGGACATCTCACGGTCAGGGCTGCCCGGACGAATCCTTGCGGATCGTCCCACGGTGTGGCCCACGCCGCCCGCGTAGAAAGCAGGACGTCCTGAAAGCCCCTCTCGACCACCGTGCCCCCCTCGTGTTCGACACGCGGGAGCTGGGGCGGAGGCCGGGTGCGCTGAAGCGGCTGTCCCGCACGGTGGATTCGCCCGGCGATCTCGCGACCGAGGTCATCGGTGTCCCTGCGGACGCCCGGATCGACATCGACCTGCGTCTCGAGTCGGTGATGGACGGCGTGCTCGTCACGGGTACCGCGCGTGCGCCACTGACGGGCGAGTGCGTAAGGTGTCTGGAGCCGCTGAGCCAGCAGTGCGAAGCGGAATTCCAGGAGCTGTACTCCTACCCCGACGCCGACGACCGGATCCGCCCCGCGGAGACCGGCGACGACGCCGAGGAGGAGGGGTTCCGCCTCGAGGGCGACCTGTTCGACCTCGAACCGGTACTGCGTGACGCGGTGGTGCTCTCACTGCCGCTGCAGCCGGTGTGTCGGGAGGACTGCCCCGGGTTGTGCACCGAGTGCGGTGCGCGGCTCGCGGACGACCCCGATCATCAGCACGAAGAAGCCGTCGACATCCGTTGGGCGGCGCTGCAGGAGTTCGCCGGTGCCGAGGGCACCGATGAGCCGGCCGCAGAGCAAGCGAAGTCTCCTCGCTCCGGCGGGGACGAACCACAGGAGAAGTAGCCGTGGCTGTTCCGAAGCGGAAGATGTCGCGCAGCAACACGCGTCACCGTCGGTCCCAGTGGAAGGCTGTGGCTCCGAACCTGGCGACGTGTGACCGCTGCCAGGAGCCGAAGCTGCAGCACACCGCGTGCGGCAACTGCGGCACGTACAACCGCCGTCAGGTTCTCGAGGTCTGATCGGCGGGTGACAGGGTTCATGTCGGACGCCAGTACGTCGCTGAACGAGACGTCGGCGGACAGTTCCTCGTCCCACGCCATTCTGGAAGGGCGGCTCGGCCACCGGCTTGAGACCGCCCTTCTGGCGCGCGCGCTGACGCATCGGAGCTACGCGTACGAGAACGGTGGCCTGCCGACCAACGAGCGACTCGAGTTCCTCGGGGACTCGGTACTCGGGCTGGTGGTCACGGACACGCTGTACCGCACCCATCCGGACCTGCCCGAGGGGCAGCTGGCCAAGCTGCGTGCCGCGGTGGTCAACTCCCGTGCCCTCGCCGAGGTCGCCCGCGGCCTCGACCTGGGCGCGTTCGTGCGGCTCGGCCGGGGGGAGGAGGGGACCGGGGGCAGGAACAAGGCCTCGATCCTCGCCGACACCCTGGAAGCCGTGATCGGTGCGGTCTACCTCGACAAGGGTCTCGAAGCCGCGGACGCGCTGGTCCATCGGCTCTTCGACCCGCTCATCGAGCGGTCCGCAGGGCTGGGCGCCGGTCTGGACTGGAAGACCAGTCTCCAGGAGCTGAGTGCCGCCGAGGGACTGGGTGTGCCGGAGTACGTCATCGCGGAGGCCGGCCCGGACCACGAGAAGACCTTCACGGCTGCTGCTCGCGTCGGTGGTGTCACGCACGGCACCGGCACCGGCCGCAGCAAGAAGGAAGCGGAGCAGCAGGCCGCCGAGACCGCCTGGCGCGCCATCCGGGAGTCGGCGGACGCCCGGAGCGCCGGTTCCCAGCCCGTCACGGGCGGCACCACGGGTGCCTGAACTCCCCGAGGTCGAGGTCGTCCGCCGCGGTCTGGAGCGGTGGACGACCGGCCGGACCGTCGCTCGCGCGCAGGTGTACCACCCGCGGGCGGTGCGGCGGCACGAGGCCGGCGCCGAGAACTTCGCCGCGCGCCTCCGGGGCTGCCGGACGCTTCCGCCCCGGCGGCGCGGCAAGTACCTCTGGGTACCCCTGCTCCACGGGCAGGACGGGCCCTCGCATCCTGCGGATGGCGACCAGCCCACGACGGCGCTGCTGGCGCACCTGGGGATGAGCGGTCAGCTCTTGATCCAGCCGGCCGCGACGCCTGACGAGAAGCATCTCCGTGTCAGGGTCGTCTTCGACGACGAGGGCGCGGGGGAGCTCAGGTTCGTCGACCAGCGAACCTTCGGCGGCCTTTCGCTCCACTCCACGGTGGTGGGCGATCCGGAGTTCCTTCCGGCGCCGATCGCGCACATCGCCCGGGACCCTCTCGACCCGCTGTTCGACGAGGAACGCTGGTTGTCGGAGATGCGGCGTCGGGGAACGACGGTGAAGCGCGCCCTGCTCGACCAGAGTCTCGTCAGCGGGGTGGGGAACATCTACGCCGACGAGGCGCTCTGGCGCGCCCGGGTGCATTTCGAGCGCCCCACGCAGTCCCTGGCGCGGGCCGAGGCGACGGCGCTGCTCGGCGCGGCACGCGACGTGATGAACGCCGCGCTCGACGCGGGCGGGACCAGCTTCGACAGCCTCTATGTCAACGTCAACGGCCAGTCCGGCTACTTCTCGCGGTCCCTGGACGCGTACGGCCGTGAGGGGGAGCCGTGCCGGCGGTGCGGCACACCGATCGTGCGGCGGTCGTGGACCAACCGGTCGAGTTACTTCTGCCCCGTCTGCCAGCCCGCGCCCTGACGCCGGCGGCGGCGGAGCGCGCGCGTCCGCCCGGCCCCAGGCGGCTGCCCGGCTGGGGCCCGAGCGGGACGGGGCGGCATCCGCCGCGCTGCCGTGAGCAGTGGCTCGACGGTCGGGCTCAGTAGCCGAAGTTCTGTGTCCACCACGGCCCGCCCGGGCCGATGTGGACGCCCACGCCGAGCGTCCTGAAGTCGCAGTTCAGTATGTTCGCGCGGTGGCCTTCGCTGTTCATCCAGGACTCCATGACCGATTCCGCGCTCTGCTGGCCCCGGGCTATGTTCTCGCCGCCGAGGTTCGACACACCGGCGCGATCCGCGCGGTCCCACGGGCTGTGGCCGTCCGGGTCGGTGTGGTCGAAGAACTCGCGCTCAGCCATGTCGCGGCTGAAATCCTGTGCCAGGACTGCCAGGCCGCCGTCGTTCGCCAGCGGCCTGCACCCGGCCCGGGCCCGCTCCTCGTTGACGATGCTCAGCACGCGGGCCGCTGCCTGCTGGGCGGGGTCCTCGCTCTGCGGGGGCGCGGAGGGCGAGCCGGGTGCGCTGCTCGGCGGAGAGGTGGGGGAGGGGCGGTCCGGTGACGGGGCAGGAGGGGCGGGCTCCGACTCGACCACGGTCTCCGGCGTCTCCTCGACCGGCTCGGGTTCCGGCTCGGGGTCGGCGGACCGAGAGGGGGCGTCGGCCTCCTGCTCCTCGTCCTCCGCCGCTTCCTCCGGTTCCTCCGAAGGGGACTCGGACGCCTCGGGCTCCTCGTCCCGCTCGGCGCCGCGGCTCGCCGTGTCGTCGCGGTCGCGGTCGGGAGTGGCCGACGCGGTGTCCAGGGCCCGCTCGCCCTCGTGGGCGGCGACGTCACGCTGGTCGTCCGCCCCGCCGGGCGCGGGCAGCACCCCGGTCCCGATGGCCATCGCACCGATCGTGAGAGCTGCCGAGGCGCTGAGCAGACCGGCGCGAGCCGGCCCCTGCTTGCGGTGCACCGCCCGCCGTACCGGCGTGGAACGACCGTGGCGTCCCATCAGACGTACCGTCCTTCGTCACTCGACAACGCGTTCACCACTACCTCACGATGCGACTCACTCGAAAGGGTGATGCATGGTGTGGGACTGTACGGCATGCCGCAGCCGTGACGATGCCTCCCGGCCGAATCCCGGGGATAGCGTGCGTCACAGGGGTCTGCGGCGGCCTCGTTGCCGGCGAGGGAGCGCGGAGCCTCGTGCCGAGCCGTGGGCACCGACGACGTGTACGGCGCGCAGGAGAACAGAGGGAGGAGAGATGTCCGAGGTCACGCGCGCGCCGCTGTTCCGTGACTGTGCGGTGGTGCTCGGTGCTGTGTCGCAGACCGGGGGCCCGCCCCTGGCGCCCGCGCGCCTGACGGTCTGGGTTCGCGGCCGGGTGCAGGGTGTCGGTTTCCGTTGGTTCACCCGCGCGCGTGCTCTGTCCGTGGGCGGGGTGCGCGGCTTCGCCCTCAACCTCGACGACGGCCGGGTGCAGGTCGTGGCGGAAGGGACACGAGGGGACTGCGAGCAGTTGTTGGCGTGGCTCCGTTCCGACGACACACCCGGGCGGGTCACCGGTGTCACCGAGATATGGGCCACACCACGGGGCGGTTACGCGGAGTTCGATATCCGCTGAGGGTGCAGCGGGCCGACCGCGCCGGACGCAGGGAGAAGGGGTTGCCGCAGCCGCTCCGACGTGCGAGGCTGCCCCACGACGAAAGATCCACTCACCGCATGAACCGCGCGGGCCCGGACGAGAGCCCGCTGCCGCGGAAGACCGCCGACGCCCGCTTTCGTGCTGATCACGACGGGTCGCGCGGCGTGATCGTGTTGACCGGCATGCCTTTTGGTGAGACTCTGAAAACTCCTGCGCACCTTGGCTGTGTGGCCCGCTGTAGCTCACCAGGCCGCAGCGCGTGGTGCGATTTTCCCGACCCACGACGACCTCTGGTCGGTCACTCATTGTGGAGGACCATCCATCATGGCAAAGGCGCTTCTCGGTTACGTCGGCGGACCCGACCCCCGAGTACTCGCCGAAATGCGGCGGCTGCAGCAGCGCGTCCAGGACCTCGAGACCCAGCTCATTCGGGTCCAGGCCGAGAACGACGCTCTGGCGGCCGCTGTGACTCGGCACTCGGACGCGGTGCTCGAATCCATCGACGTGCACAGTGCGGAGCCCGCGCTGACCTGATCCGCGGTGGGCCGGTGAACGGATCGATCCGTGGCCTGCGGATGTGCAAGGGACGCTTCGGCGTCCCTTCTTTTCTGCCCTTCTTTCGGTGCCGCACCACGCTCGGAATGAGTATCTGGTTCTGGAACGGGTGTTCGGTGCCGACTGGGTGCCGGGCTCACTGAGGGGTGTGCCCCACTCGCAGAGAGTCGAAACGGCAATTCTCGGGACCCTGCCCGGTAAAGTCCGATGACGTGCACCTCAAGAGTCTGACGCTGAGGGGATTCAAGTCCTTCGCCTCGGCCACCACGCTGCGATTCGAACCCGGCATCACCTGCGTCGTCGGTCCCAACGGGTCGGGAAAGTCGAACGTCGTGGACGCCCTCTCGTGGGTGATGGGCGAACAGGGGGTCAAATCCCTGCGCGGCGGAAAGATGGAGGACGTGATCTTCGCCGGGACCACCGGCAGGCCGCCTCTCGGCCGCGCCGAGGTCTCGCTCACCATCGACAATTCCGACGGTGCCCTCCCCATCGAGTACGCCGAAGTCACCATCACCCGGACCATGTTCCGCAACGGCGGCAGCGAGTACCGGATCAACGGGACGACCGCCCGGCTGCTCGACATCCAGGAACTGCTCTCCGATTCCGGTATCGGCCGGGAGATGCACGTCATCGTCGGTCAGGGACAGCTCGACTCCGTGCTCCACGCCGATCCCATGGGCCGGCGTGCCTTCATCGAGGAGGCGGCCGGGGTCCTCAAGCACCGCAAGCGCAAGGAGAAGGCGCTGCGGAAACTGGACGCGATGCAGGCCAACCTCGCCCGCGTCCAGGACCTCACCGACGAACTCCGCCGCCGTCTCAAGCCGCTGGGGCGGCAGGCCGCGGCCGCCCGTCGAGCCGCCGTGGTCCAGGCGGAGCTCCGGGACGCCCGGCTGCGGCTGCTCGCCGACGATCTGGTCGCCCAGCGTCGCAGCCTTCGGGACGACACCGCCGACGAGGCGGGGCTGCGTGCCCGCAGGGCCGAGGCCGAAGAGCAGTTGCGACAGGCCGCGCGCAGAGAGGCCGCCCTTGAGCAGGAGGTGCGCACGCTCGTTCCGCGGCTGCGACGGGCCCAGGAGAGCTGGCAGGAGCTCTCCCAACTCGCCGAACGCGTTCGCGGCACCGTGTCGTTGGCCGACGCCAGGGTGGCCGGCGCGCGGGCCCACCCACCGGAGGAACCTACGGGCAAGGATCCGGAACAGCTCGAACGCGAGGCGGCGCTGCTGCGGGAGCAGGAGGCCGAACTGCGGGCCGCGCTGGAGGCTGCCGGCGCTGCGCTAGAACAGGCGACGGAAGCCCGGGCCGGCCTCGAAGGAGAGCTCGCGGTGGAGGAGCGGCGCCTCCGGGACGCGGAGCGCGCCCGAGCCGACCGCCGGGAGGAACTCGCGAGGCTGCAGGGCCGGGCCAACGCAGCCGCCCACCGCGAGGCGACGGCCCGGGCCGAGATCGAGCGACTGACGGCGGAGCGGGATGCCGCTGCGGAACGGGCAGGGGAGGCCGACTGCAGGCACGCCGCGCTCCGTACCGCATCGGAGGGCCACGAGGCCGAGGAGGCGGAGACCGCGGCGGTCCACGACGCGGCGCGGGGGGATCTGGCCGCCGCCGAGGAGCGACTGGCAGCGGCACGGGACGCCCGCTCCGAGGTCGAGAACCGGCGTGCGGCGGCGACCGCCCGACGCGATGCCCTCGCGCTGGGGCTGCGTCGCAAGGACGGCAGTGCGGCCGTGCTCGCTGCGCCGGAGCTGGCGGCGGGGGTCCTCGGTGCGAGTGTCGAGCTCCTGAACGTCGCCCCCGGCTACGAGGTGCCGGTGGCCGCCGCCCTGGACGCGGCGCCCGACGCGGTGGTGGTGGACGGGGTGTCCACCGCCGTGGAGGCGCTCGGCATGCTCCGCAAGAACGACGCCGGCCGCGCAGCCCTCCTGCTCGCCGGCGATCCTGCCACCGCCGGAACGCCCCGACCCGCCGCGCGCGAGGCCGGCCTCGTGCCCGGCAGTGACAGCCGGTCACCCGGGGGGCCGGTCGGCGACGGCGTGGCCGCCGCCGACCTCGTGACCGGGCCGCCCGGACTGCTGGACCCCGTGCGCCGGCTGCTGCGCGACGTCGTGGTGGTGCCGGACCTGGAGGGAGCGCACCGCCTGATCCAGCGCACGCCCGGGGCCACAGCGGTGACCTCGGAAGGTGACGTGATCACGCGCCATCTCGCCCGGGGCGGTTCCGCGGGCAACCCCAGTCGCATCGAGCTCCAGGCATCCGTCGACGAGGCCACCGAGGACATCGCCCGGCTCGACGCCGCGGCGGACACCGCACGGTCGGACCTGGCCGAAGCGGAGGAGCGACGCGCGGCTGTCGTCGACCGGCTCGAGGAACTCGGCGCCGGCCGTCGGACCGCGGACCGCCGGCGAGCGGAGCTCGCACAGGACCTCGGACGCCTGGCGGGGCAGGCGAGGGCGCTCGCCGAGGAGGCGGAACGAGCCGACCGCGCCGTGGCCCGAGCCGGGGAGCTCGCGGAGCGCGCCGCCGGGGAGGCCGACGAACTCGCCGCACAGCTCGCGGCGGTCGAGGAGGTCGGTGACGACGACGAGCCCGACCGGCGGGCCCGTGACCGCCTCGACGCCGACGGGGCGGCCGCACGCCGGGCCGAGATGGAGGCCCGGCTCCAGGTCCGCACCCACGAGGAGCGCGTCCGCGGACTGACGGGGCGGGCGGAGGGCCTGCTTCGGGCCGCCTCGGCGGAGAGGGAGAGCCGGGCGCGGGCGGACCGTCGCCGGCGGCAACTGCGGCGGGAGGCCGCGGTCGGTGCGGCCGTGGCGGCCGGCGCTCGACAGCTTCTGTCCTTCGTCGAGGCCTCGCTGGCCCGGGCAGCCGACGAACGGGACGCCGCGGACCGCGCACGCGCGGCGCGGGACGACGCGCTGGAGGCCGAACGCCGGGTGGGCCGCGAACTGAAGGAGGAGGTCGACCGGCTCACCGACTCCGTCCATCGCGGCGAGGTCCTGGGGGCCGAGAAACGGTTGCGCATCGAGCAGCTGGAGCAGCGGGCGCTGGAGGAACTCGGCGTCGACCCCGCTGTGCTCGTCGCCGAGTACGGCCCCGACCAGCCCGTGCCGCCCCCACCGCTGCCGGATGGCGCGGACGAACCCGTCGGGCGTGTCGCTGTGCCGTTCGACCGTGCCGAGCAGGAGAACCGGCTCCGCGCGGCGGAGCGCGCCTACAAGCAGTTGGGCAAGGTGAACCCCCTGGCGCTCGAGGAGTTCGCGGCGCTCGAGGAGCGCCACCAATTCCTCGGCGAGCAACTGGAGGACCTCCGGAGGACGCGTGCCGATCTGCTGCAGGTCGTCAAGGAGGTCGACGAACGCGTCGAGCAGGTGTTCACCGCGGCGTTCCACGACACCGCCCGTGAGTTCGAGGGCGTCTTCGCCCGACTGTTTCCGGGGGGCGAGGGGCGACTCGTCCTGACTGATCCCGACAACATGCTCACCACGGGGGTGGACGTCGAGGCACGGCCGCCCGGGAAGCGGGTGAAGCGGCTGTCGCTCCTCTCCGGTGGGGAGCGGTCGCTGACCGCCGTGGCACTCCTCGTGTCCATCTTCAAGGCCCGGCCCAGCCCCTTCTACGTGATGGACGAGGTCGAGGCCGCGCTGGACGACACCAACCTGCAGCGGCTCATCCGCATCATGGCGGAGCTCCGGGAGAGCTCCCAGCTGATCGTGATCACGCACCAGAAGCGCACCATGGAGGTGGCCGACGCCCTCTACGGAGTCTCCATGCAGGGCGACGGGGTGTCGAAGGTCATCAGCCAGCGGCTGGTGTGACGCAGAGAATCGCCGGTGCGTCCTGCGTCCTGCGTCCTGCGTCCTGCGCCCTGCGTCCTGCGTCCTGCGTCCGCGGGGGCGCCGGAGCCGGCAGGGCGCCCGGCCCTGCGCCGGACGCCTCGCAGCCGGTGGTAGCGCCCCCCCCGTGCGGGGGCGTCACCACGCGCCGTGCCGCCCACCGGAAGTCCGGCGGCGGGGCGGTCCGTGATACTGAGGAGCCAGTCAGCAATCGTCATCTCCCCCCAGCACCGGGGCGAACGCTAGGGAACCGATGGAAATCCTCATCCTCGCCGTGGTCATCGCCGTGGTCGTGCTCGGCACGGTCAGCGGCCTCGTCATCACCGGCCGACGGCGGAAGGCCGGCCCACCGGACGAGGACGTGGCGACGCGTACCGGCGGGGCGCCGGCACCGCCGGCGGAGCCCCAGGAACAGGACGCGCCCGCGCCCGCGGACGCGACGGCCGCCCCACCCGCCGCGCCCGAGGCGGCGGCGACTCCCGTCGCCGAGCCCGAGTCGCCCGTGGTGGAGACGCCGGCCCCCGCCGAGGGGCGACTGGTGCGGCTCCGGGCGCGCCTCGCGCGCTCGCAGAGCTCGCTGGGCAAGGGCCTCCTCACACTCCTGTCCCGCGAGAACCTCGACGAGGAGACCTGGGAGGAGATCGAGGACACCCTCCTGCGCGCCGACGTCGGCGTGGCGCCCACTCAGGAACTCGTCGAGCGGCTGCGGGAGCGCGTCCGGGTCCTCGGCACCCGTACGCCGGAGGAGCTGCGCGCCCTGCTCCGTGAGGAGCTCCTCCATCTGGTCGCCACGGACGCCGACCGAACGGTCAACACCGCGGGGGGCGTCTCCTCGACGGGGGACGAGCTTCCCGCCATCGCGCTGGTCGTCGGTGTGAACGGCACGGGCAAGACCACCACCACGGGCAAGCTGGCTCGCGTGCTCGTGGCGGACGGCAAGTCGGTCGTGCTGGGCGCAGCCGACACGTTCCGTGCCGCTGCCGCGGATCAGCTCGAGACCTGGGGCAGCCGCGTGGGCGCGCGCACCGTGCGGGGACCCGAGGGCGGCGATCCGGCGTCTGTCGCTTTCCAGGCGGTGAAGGAGGGCATCCAGGAGACGGCCGATGTCGTGCTGGTGGACACCGCAGGCCGGCTGCACACCAAGACCGGGCTGATGGACGAGCTCGGCAAGGTCAAGCGCGTGGTGGAGAAGCAGGCGCCGGTGGGCGAGGTGCTGCTGGTGCTCGACGCGACCACCGGGCAGAACGGCCTGGTGCAGGCGCGTGTCTTCGCCGAGGTCGTCGACGTCACGGGTGTGGTGCTGACCAAGCTCGACGGCACCGCGAAGGGCGGCATCGTCATCGCCGTGCAGCGGGAGCTCGGGGTCCCCGTCAAGCTGGTCGGCCTGGGGGAGGGCCCGGACGACCTGGCGCCGTTCGAGGCGGAAGCGTTCGTGGACGCCCTGATCGACCAGTAACCCTCCGCCGGCGATGCCCGCCGGCAGATCTTCGGCGCCCCGCGGTCCTGCCGCGGGGCGCCCCCCCCCCCCCCCCGACCGCGTCCCGGAGCTCGGCGGTCCGCGGCCGGCAGCGCTCACGCACCACGCGGACGGGGCAGCGTGCCACCGCACCGTGCCACCGCCGCAGCGAGCGTCCCGATCAGCAGTCGGGAGTCCGGGAAGACGGTCGCGTTCTCGGGGTCGGGGGCCCGCAGCCACCGCACCGGGACAGCCCCGGCGACGCGCGACGGCGGAGCGAGGACGTACCCGCCCCGGCCGATCCCTCTGAGCTGTCCGCGGCCGGCAGCGGGGGACGGCAGCAGCTGCGCGGTGCCGGGTGCGACGACGAACCAGGCCCGCCCGTCGGGGCGCCGCACGACCGGCCCCAGGCGCAGCCCCAGCCGTTCGAGGCGCAGGACGGCGTGCTCGGCGGCGACCGTGGGAGCTTCCACCGCGTCGAAGCGGATGCCGGTGGCCAGGAGGACCGTGCTGCCCGCGCCCACCGTGGACCAGCTCTCGGCCACTTCGGCGAGTGTGGTGCCTGCGGGCAAGACGGGCCCGCGTCGTGCGGGGTGCTCCCCGGGAGCGCCGCACCTCTGCCCGCACGAACACCGGAGGCCGCCGTCGTCCGAGCGGAGGGCGCGTGTGCCGGTGAGCACGTCCCAACCCCACAGACTCGTGTACTCCGCGACAGCCGTCACCTCGGGGGTGAGGGCACCCGGACGGATGTGTCGCGGCCCTCGGCGTACCTCGCGGCCGTCCCGCATGCTGCCGATGGTGAAACCCATGCCTCCTCCAACGGGTGGGTGCGTCGATGGTTACGCCGGAGCGCGCACGATGCGCCCGGCGTGCGCCGGGGTACGTGCGCTCCCGGCACTGCTTCGTTCGCATCAGGTCGAACAGTCTGTGCCCAGTACAACTCGCCGCGTTGTCGATAACGTGCTCGAGAGGGGTGGCGAATGGTGGCGATTGCACGGCATCGGCCCCTCAAGCGGTGTCCACAGCATTACGTTCGGTGTGTTCGTAGACACATCGTCATCTAGACTCGTTGTCAACAAGCCGGACCGACGGTCGACGGACGGGGTGTCAGCCGCGCCCCGGTGCGGTGTGATCGGCCTGATGCGGAGCTGCGTCGGGCCGATCGGCGTCGGTCGGCTCCTCGTGCGGGCCCGACCGGGACCGGGGCGGGCGGGCCCCGGATCGTTGCGCGAGCGGGACGGCAGGTCGAGGGCGACAGCAATTGCACGGGCCGCCGGTGCCGGCGGGCCAGGAGACGGGGGCCGACGGTGAGCCGACGAGAGATCGACGGTGACGCGGCCAAGCGGCCCAATGACCGCCTCACCTCCTGGTTCCAGCGCAGTGGTTGGTCCAAGGGGGAGATGGCCCGCCAGGTCAACCGTCGCGCTCGCCACCTCGGGGCGCACCACGTCAGCACGGACACGTCCCGCGTGCGGCGCTGGCTCGACGGCGAGCAGCCCCGTGAGCCGATACCGCGCATTCTGTCCGATCTCTTCTCCGAGCGGTTCAGCTGCGTCGTCACGGTGGAGGACCTCGGTCTTCGGTCGGCACCCCACACCGCGGCCGCCACCGGTATCGATCTCCCTTGGGCGGGCCCCCAGACGGTGCAGTCCATCAACGAGTTCACCCGCGGCGACCTGATGCTCGGCCGGCGTGGCTTCCTCGGCACCTCGCTCAGCATGTCGGCCGGGCCCGCGCTGATCGAGCCGATGCAGCGGTGGCTCGTCCCGACCCAGCCCGGTGCCGAGCACGCTTCCGCGCAGGTCGGTCTCGCCGCAGGAACAGTGGGGCCGTCGGCCGGACGGCGCGGTGGGGCGGGTATCTCCAGGCCGGAGCTGGAGCTGCTCGAGTCGTCCACCAGCATGTTCCGGCTCTGGGACGCCGCCTGCGGGGGTGGGCTGCGGCGAAAGGCCGTGGTCGGACAGCTGCACGAGATCACCGACCTGCTGCAGGAGTACCAACCGGAGTCGGTCCGCCGCCGCTTGTTCCGGGTCACTGCCGAACTCGCCGAACTCGCCGGGTGGATGAGCTACGACATCGGGCTCCAGCCGACAGCGCAGAAGTACTTCGTGCTGGCGCTGCACGCGGCCAAGGAAGCGGAGGACAGGCCGCTCGGCGCCTACGTGCTCTCCCGCATGACACGGCAGATGATCCACCTGGGCCGCGGTGAGGACGCTCTGGAGCTGGTGCACCTCGCGCAGTACGGCAGTCGTGACAGCGCGACCCCCCGGGTCCAGGCGCTGCTGCACGCGCTCGAGGCGCGCGCGTACGCCGCCGTCGGGGCCCCGGCCAAGGTGCGACGGGCCGTGCGCATCGCGGAGGAGACCTTCGAGGAGGTCTCGCCGCACGACGGGGACCCCGACTGGGCCTCGTTCTTCACCGAGGCCCAGCTCTCCGCCGAGAGCGCCCACGCGTACCGGGACCTGGCGTACAACCCGGCTCGCTGCGGGATGTACACCGCGCTCGCCAAGCCGCCGATGCGCCGGGCGGTGGAGCTCTTCGGGGCGGAGTGCGGAGAACCGGGTTCCGGGCACCAGCGTTCGTATGCACTCAATCTGATCGGACTCGCCACCGTCCACCTGCTCGACAGGGAGCCGGAGGAGGGCGCGGCCCGGGCGCACGATGCCGCGGATGTCGCCGAGAACCTGCGCTCCGAGCGTGTCACGACACGTCTGCACACCACCGCGGCCACGATGGTGCGGGACTTCGGCGGCGTCCCCGCGGTGCGTGATCTCGCCGAGCGGCTGCGGTTCGGGCGGCCGGGCGACCATGAGGAGCCCCGGGCGGGCTGAGGTGCCGTCCGCCGTCCGCCGTCCGCCGTGCCCGGGGCCGACCGGTGGAGCGGACGGCGGTGCCGGAGGGACGCCCGGCCCGCAGGGCTCGAGCTCCCCGCCCGACTGCAGGGGCTCCGTGCCGGGTCAGGTGGGGCGACACCCCGGCCCCGCCGGCGAGCCCGCCGGGGCCGGATCACGAGACCGTCACGGCCGAGCCACGCTTCATGTCCGATTCATCACGGTGTAACACCCCGGGGGGCA
Source organism: Streptomyces bohaiensis (assembly GCF_012033785.1). Lineage (GTDB taxonomy): Bacteria > Actinomycetota > Actinomycetes > Streptomycetales > Streptomycetaceae > Streptomyces > Streptomyces bohaiensis. Next base: position 2,823 of record NZ_JAAVJC010000064.1, on the reverse strand, counting down.
TCGTCACGGGGCGGAAACACCGGCTGCCGTCCCCGGAAACTGCCCTCCGCGAGCCTGGTGCGCATCCTGACCCGCCCCGCTACTCCCGCACGGGTCGTTACACGAGGGGACGTTCACCTTGTCAGCAGCAGATATCGGCTTCATCCTGATCTGTGCCGCCATGGTCATGCTCATGACTCCCGGTCTGGCCCTCTTCTACGGCGGCATGATCCGCGTCAAGAGCGCCCTGAACATGCTGATGATGGTCTTCATCGCCATGGGCATCTCCAGCGTGCTCTGGGTGCTCTACGGCTTCAGCATCGCCTTCGGCGACAGCTTCAACGGCGAGGGCGGGGGGATCATCGGCAACTTCGACTTCCTCGGTTTCAAGGACATTCTCGGGCTCGAGGGCTCCGCGGACATCCTGACCTTCGCGGTCTTCCAGCTGATGTTCGCCGTGCTCACCCCCGCGCTCATCGCGGGCGCGCTGGCCGAACGCGTCAAGTTCAGCGCCTGGGCCGTCTTCGTCACCCTCTGGGTGACCCTGGTGTACTTCCCCGTCGCCCACTGGGTCTGGGGCGACGGCGGCTGGATCGCCAACCTCGAACTCGACGGACGCGAGGTCATCGACTTCGCCGGTGGCACCGCGGTCCACATCAACGCCGGCATCGCGGCGCTCGCGGTCGTCCTCGTGATCGGCAAGCGGGTCGGGTTCAAGAAGGACTCGTCCATGCGTCCCCACAACCTGCCCATGGTGCTGCTCGGCGCCTCCCTCCTGTGGTTCGGCTGGTTCGGGTTCAACGCGGGCTCCGAGGGTGCAGCCAACGGCACCGCCGCCCTGATGGCCCTGAACACCATGGTCGCCACCGGCACCGCGGTCCTCGGCTGGCTGATCTACGAGCGCATCCGCTACGGCGCCTACACCACGCTGGGCGCGGCCTCCGGCGCCATCGGCGGCCTCGTCGCGATCACCCCCTCCGGCGCCAACGTCAACCCCATGGGCGCCATGGCGATCGGCCTCGCGGCCGGCGCCGTCTGCGCCTGGGCCGTGGGCCTGAAGTTCAAGCTCGGCTTCGACGACTCCCTCGACGTCGTGGGCGTCCACCTCGTCGGCGGCATCATCGGCACCCTCATGGTCGGCTTCCTCGCCATCGACGGCGCCGCGGGCATCGCCCAGTTCGCCCTCCAGGCCGGCGCCGCCGCCGCGGTCCTCGCCTACTCCTTCGTCGTCTCCCTGCTGCTTGCGCTGCTGCTCAAGCACACCATGGGCTTCCGCGCCGACGAGGAGGCCGAGACCGGCGGTCTCGACCAGGCCTACCACGCCGAATCCGGCTACGACTTCAGCCAGGCCGGCGGCGGCGCCGGTCACGGAGCGGTCACCGCTCCCGCCGCTGCCCCCGCTCCCGCCGACGACAAGAAGGTCGACGCATGAGGCTCATCACCGCCGTCATCAAGCCGCACCGCATCGACGAGGTGAAGGCCGCCCTCCAGGCGTTCGGCGTCCACGGCATGACCGTGACCGAGGCCAGCGGATACGGCCGGCAGCGCGGGCACACCGAGGTCTACCGCGGCGCCGAGTACACCGTGGACCTGGTGCCGAAGACCCGTATCGAGATCCTTGTCGACGACGAGGACTCCGAGCAGCTGATCGACGTCGTGGTCAAGGCAGCCCGTACCGGAAAGATCGGTGACGGAAAGGTCTGGAGCGTGCCCGTGGAGACCGCCGTGCGCGTGCGGACGGGCGACCGGGGACCGGACGCACTCTGACCCTCCTCACCGCGACCCGCGGTGGGCACAGGAAAGACGGGAACCGCAGATGACGCTCGAGACCACCGGAACGACGGACGTCCCGGCGCCCGAAGCGGGGCCCAGCGGGAACTACGCGGCGTCCCGCCTGCACCTCCTCACGCAGGAGGCGCAGGCGGGGGCGCCGCGCCGCGCCGCGCTGGCGCGGCTCACGGACACCTGGCTCGCCGACCTCCACCAGGGGGCCGCCCCCGGGGCGGACGGAGCGAGCACGGCCCTGGTGGCCGTCGGCGGCTACGGCAGGGGCGAACTCTCCCCCCGCAGCGACCTCGACCTGCTCCTTCTCCACGACGGGGCGCCCGACGCAGATCTCGCGGCACTCGCCGATCGGCTCTGGTACCCCGTCTGGGACCTCGGGATCGCGCTCGACCACTCCGTGCGGGACGTCCCCACCACCCGGGAGACGGCGCGCGCCGACCTCAAGGTGCGTCTCGGACTGCTGGACGCACGGCACCTCGCCGGCGACGCGGGGCTCACCGAACGGCTGCGTACGGCGCAGCTCGCCGACTGGCGCTCCGAGGCTCCCGCCCGCCTGCCCGACCTGCACCGACTGGCAGCGGAGCGCACCCGACGCTACGGCGAACTGCCCTACCTCCTCGAGCCGGACCTCAAAGAGGCACGGGGCGGCCTGCGGGACGTCACCGCCCTGCGTGCCGTGGCCGCCTCCTGGATCGCCGATGCGCCGCGCGCCGGACTGGCGGAGGCGCTGGCAACCCTGCTCGACGTGCGCGACGCGCTCCACCTCACCACCGGCCGCGCGACCGACCGCCTGGCGCAGGAGGACCAGCCCCAGGTCGCCGACGCGCTCGGCCTCCTCGACCCCGACGCCCTGCTGCGCCAGGTGTACGAAGCCTCTCGTGTGATCACCTACGCCTGGGACGTCACCTGGCGCGAGGTCTCCCGGGTGCTCCGCTCCCGGCAGGAGCGCTCGGGACGTCCCGCCGACGGTGCGCCTCCCGCTGGATGCGCGAGCGGTCGAAGGCGGGCGGATCTCCTCGGAGATCGCCCACCCCTTCGCGCCGGTGCTGGAGGACACGC